>JAAYCW010000143.1 GCA_012729575.1 Actinomycetota bacterium
GAGATGTCCGCCGTCCAAGTAATACCTTACCGCATTCCCGGGACGGAGCGGCTGCAGGGATCCAGAGTACCCCGCTCGACCCTGCCTTCCGAGTACGGTAGACTGCCCGGGGCAAGACGGCAGAAGCGTCTTGAAGGAAACAATCAGAAGGGACTCAGATCATGCAAGCCACTCGCGGAGCGGTAGTAACCCTCAACTACACGCTGAGAAACGACGAGGGCGAATTGTTGGACGGGATGGATCAGACCATCCAGTATCTGCATGGCTACAGCAACATCATCCCAGGATTGGAGAACGCCCTGGAGGGCGTGGAGCCGGGTAATAAGCAGACGGTGGTGATCGAGCCGGCTGATGCCTACGGCGAATTCGATCCGGGGGCAGTGGTCACCCTGCCGTGCGATAGCGTCCCTGAGGGCGTGGAACTCGAGCCCGGCATGCAGGTCGTGGGCGAGACGCCGAGTGGCCCCGTGCAATTGGTGGTGCGGGAGGTCAACGAAGACAGCATCGTGGTCGATGCCAACCATCCGCTGGCCGGCAAGACGCTCCACTTCGAGGTCGAGGTCACGGACGTACGGACCGCGTCCGATGAGGAACTGGCCCAAGGCTACGCTGAACAATCCTAGCTCCCGAACCGTACCCGGCCACTGCGCGCGGAGACGAACCGGGGAGGGCCGCTTGACGCACCATGAGATCACATCCGGCGCCACACCCGGCGCGGCGGCACAGGCGGTAATCCTTGCCTATATGGCCGCCGCTCACCGGTGCAACCCGGAAGCCGAGGTCTCCGGCCCCGAGCTTCAGCACCGGTTGAGCCTCGATGCCGTCACGGTCAGAGAGGCCGCGGGGGCTTTGGCCCGCGCCGGCCTGATCGAATGGGATCCGCTGCTGACCAACACGTGGCTGCGGATCACCGACCAAGGCCTGGCCGCGAGCGAACGCTAGTCGTTGACGGGCGGCGTCCAGTACTGGTTGCCGTAGATATCGGTGAAGCGATAGGTCATGCGATAGTCCATGCCCCCGACCGACAGGTTCTCCACCTCCCAAGCGCCCGTGGCCGTGTATTGGTCACCGAGGTAATAGGTGTCGGTGTAGTCGCCGTCATAGGTGTAGTAGTCGCAGAGGTAGTCGATCTTGTCACCGGCCACGATCTCCAGCAGTCCTTTGGCCACCGTGCCGGTCTCCGTCTCAGGGTCGTACCTGGGCTGCGCGCCCAACACCTCGCCCTCGGGCGTCTCGTTGTCGAAGACCACGATGATGTCGACCAGTTGATCGTTCAACAGGGCGGGTACCCGCCCTTTGATAGAGTACATATCGCCGTCGTGGTCGTCGCTCACCATGTAGTAACCGACGATCTGCCCGTTCAGCGCCAACCAGGTGCCGTCGTACTCCATGATGAGATCGCCATCGTCGGTGTACTCATACACGTTGTCCAGGCCCAGATCGATGAAACCCTCGCCGTCGTCCAGGAATACGTTCATCTCCATGAACTGGACCAGGTCCCATTGCTCGTCGGACAGGGAGATCACGCGCTGCCCGTCCTTTTCGGTTATCGCCAGGGCGGAGGCGTCAAAGCGGTTCTGCTCGTAGTAGCCCAGGGAGGCCTGCATCCGATCCGTGTCAAGCCAGTCTTGACCGCCCCCGGTGATACTGCGAAAGTCACCGGCCGACAGGAAGGAGCTCAACAGTTCCCCCAGGCCGGCGCTGCCCGAAGACCCGGCCGCGGATCCCTGTCCCCCCAAGAGCCCGCCCAGCAGCGACTCCAGCATGTTGCCGCTGCCACTCGAGGTGATCTGCCCCCCGGCTGCCAGACTGGCGTAGCTCCGCAGACACTCGCTGTACTCCTGAGCGATGCCGATCCGGTCGTATGTCACCAGCATGGAATTGAGCTGCGAAAGCTTCCTATGGGGGAAGTAGATCGACACGCCGTTAGAGTTGGTGATGTTGTTGGAGGTCAGGTTGTACTTGATGCAACCGCGGAGCGCGTTGGCAAAGGCCCTCGCTTCCGGAGTCCCGAGATTGTCGGCGAAATGGATGAGGTCTATCTGGTTGATTTGGGAGGAGGAAGCGAACTCCTTGGATTCGGCGCGCGCGTCGGAGACGGTCTTGTAGCTCTCATCATCGAGAAGCCCGTTGGTAGCTCTAGCGAAGGATGCAAAGGCCGCGGGCACCGTCCCCTTGAGCTCGGCCAGATCGATGAGCGAGAGGGTGGCCTGCGCCTGCGGGACCTGAGACCGGCAGGCCGACACATAGTCGTCGATGAGCTTCGTACCAAGGTCCGTTGTGGGCAGGGAGGAATTCTGGGCGAGAGCCGAAAGCCAGCCCGTGTAGTCCCAGCCGATGCCGGGCTCCGTCTCTTCCGAAGCCAGCATGTAGTCACCGTAGGGTTCCAGCACCATGGCCGTCTCCAGAGTGGCCATGAGACAAGCGTCGAAACCGATGAGGTCGAAGGCGCAGCCTCCGTTGTTGAGAGCTGTTGCCAGTTCGTCCAGAGTCATGCTGTCTTGCCTGAAGTTCTGGTCGTAGCCGTACCCTGTGAGCGAGCCACCCCCATGGTCCCAGAGCACCAATATGTAGCGGTCGGCCGGGAAGTTGGCCTTTGAGAACTGGATGAAATCCGAGAGAGTGTTGGGATCGACCATCGACTTCATGCCCAGGTTGTCCTGGATGAGCTGAAGTCCCTGGGGAGTCACGTAGTACCGCTGGTTGGTCCTGCTGCTGATGACGCTGTTGCGCCAACCGGACGTCCCGCCCGTCTCGATGACGACGTTCACCTTGTCGGAGTCCTGGGCGTACAGCATCTCATTGAGGTCGGCGGTCGCCATCCCACTCTGGGACTCCAGATCGGTCGCGCAGATGTAGACCATGATGGTGGCCACGTCATTGCCATCGCCCTTGAGAACGGTCCTCTTGGCCCGGGCCTCCTGGGAGACAGTGGTGACTGCGGTAGTTGGACTCGACGTGGTGCCGGTGGTCAGGTCCGTAGACGTGACCGAAGCGATTCCACTGGGCGTCGTAGGAGTGAGTACAGACGTCTCCTCCGTCCCGACCGACCCGCGAGACATCAGGTACACGACCAGAGCGATGACCGCCGCGATCACGATGATGATCAGAAGCAGTTTGGGCGAGCAACCGATCGACGGCACCCGGCCCGGCCCAGGCGCCCCTCCGGTACCGCCGGTCCCGCCTCCGCCGCCGGACGAGAGGCCGCCGCCACTCAATCCACCACCGCTGGAGGGAGCGTCACTCCCCGGCTTTGGGAAGCCAGAATCTCGCTCCACCGTCCCTGTCTGTTTGCCTGATTGGTCTTTCCTTTCAGCGTAACCATCGGCGTCTCCGACCGGACCGCCGGTCTTGCCGCCAACACCTTCGCCGCGTTTGAAGACCTTGCCGACTCCGGAGCCGACGCGCTTCTTTCTTCCTTGGGGCCTATCGGTCCTGTCCATGCGTAGCCACACTCCTCAACGATTCGACTCTCGGTTAGAGTCTGAGCGGATTATAGACCCGCGTCACGCCCGCCACACGGTACCCGCGGACGGCTTCCGGAACGGACGGTCGATCCAGGCTATCCTAGAC
>JAAYCW010000022.1 GCA_012729575.1 Actinomycetota bacterium
CGAGTGGCTGATACGAGTCAGCAGACGTCCACATCCGAGCAACTGCACCAGGTCGTCTTTCAACCCTCAGGCCGGCGGGGACGTTTCCCGTCCGGCAGCGATCTGCTGACCGTAGCGCGAGAGTTGGGCGTCGAGATAGAGAGTGTCTGTGGCGGCAAGGGGATCTGCAAGAAATGCCGCGTGAAGATCGAGCCTCTGAATGCGAGGACGTCGGACCCGGGTGACCTCGAGACCACCCGTTTGCGCACCGAAGAGCCCGGCGAAACTGTCGCCTTCTGTGTGACTGCCCCCACCGAGGCGGAAATCGAGGCTCTGGGGGCCGACTCACTGGCGGATGGCATGCGACTTGCCTGTCAGACTCGGGTGGTGGGAGACGTGCGGGTGTTCGTCCCCGAGGAGAGCCGCAGGACGCAACAGGTGGTCCGCAAGGAAGCAGGTGGACGCACGGTGCCCCTTGACCCGGCCGTGAAATCCTACCAGGTGACACTCGAGCCGCCGACGCTAGAGGACGCCGAAGCCGACGCCGAACGATTGCTGGCCGGCCTGGAAGAACAACACGGTCTGACGGATCTGAGATTCGACTTCGAGGTCCTCCAAGCGCTGCCCGGTATCGCCCGCGCCGCCAAGTGGGATCTCATGGTGATCGTGTGGCAGTCCGAGCCGGTGGGCGGGAGCATAGTGGCCGTCAGGCCCGCGGGTGATCCTGGGCGCGTCCTGGGCTTAGCCGTCGATGTGGGCACGACGACGGTGGCCGCGTACCTCACCGATCTCACGACAGGTGAGATCCTGGCCACTGAATCGGCCATGAACCCCCAGGTGTCGTTCGGAGACGATGTGATCGCCCGCCTGCACCACGTTATCCATAACACCGACGGGCGGAGCGAACTGCAACGGTCCGTCATCACCGAGGTCAACGATCTGGCCCGCAAGGCGGCGGAACGCTCTGGGACCAGTCCCCGCGATATCTTCGACGTAGTCATGGTGGGCAACACCGCCATACATCATCTGTTTTTGGGTCTGGATTCCAAGGCCCTGGGAGCGGCTCCCTTCGCACCGGCGGTGCAGGGCACCGTGGACACAACAGCCTCGGCCATCGGCCTCACCTTCAACCCCGGTTGCCGTCTGCACGTCCTTCCGGTGGAGGCCGGGTTTGTGGGCGCCGACAACGTGGCCGTGGTGATAGCGGAAGAGCCCTACGACCAAGACGAAGTGCTCCTCCTCATCGATATCGGTACCAACGGCGAGCTGGTCCTCGGCAACCGCAGTCGGATGCTCTCCACCTCCTGCGCCACGGGACCCGCGCTGGAAGGGGCGCATCTGGAATTCGGCATGCGGGCGGCCCCCGGTGCCATCGAACGGATCCGGATCGACCCGCAGACGCTCGATGTCCGCTTCAAGGTCATTGGACGCGATGGTTGGCATACCGAGTACCCGGCAGAGAAGGTGGGCGCCCGCGGCATCTGCGGGTCGGGCATCATCGAAGCCGCCGCAGAGATGCGCAAGGCCGACGTGATCCTGGCGGGCGGCGGCTTCAATCCGGAGGCATCTCACGAGCGGGTCATCCTGGAGAACGGGAAGCCCCGGCAGTTCGTGATCGCCCGTGCGGAAGAGACCGCCATCGGCCGTCCCATCACTGTGTCGCTCAAGGACATCCGGGCCATCCAATTGGCAAAAGCTGCGCTGCGGGCCGGAGCCGAGATCCTACTGCGCATCTTCGGAGTGACCAAGCCCGACTGGATCGTCTTGGCGGGTGCCTTCGGGACCTACATCGACAAGTACCACGCACTGGCTATCGGGATGTTCCCCGATTGCGATCCAGACCGGATCAGGACCGTGGGCAACGCAGCCGGGGACGGAGCTCGTTTCGCCCTGCTCAGTCTGGCCAAGCGTCGGGAGGCGATCTGGGCGGCGCGGAACATCGAGTTCATCGAGTTGGCCACAGATCCCGACTTCCAGAGACAATACGTGGCGGCCATGCAGTTCGACCCTATCGCATCGATAGCGGAGGAATGAGACGGGAACATCAAAGCCCATCCATAGCCGAGGCCGTATGGAACGCCGCATCAAGCGACCCATCGGTCAGGCCGATATGGAGAGAAGGATTCAAACCTCTACTGCCCAGTCCACTACCTAGGTAGCAGAAGACGGGTATTGACCCCGCGCTCGTGGAGGCGGGAGAATAGTGTGAATGGCTCAAAGCCCGACATACAGCAGCCCCGGGGGTGTGCAGTGAAGAAGACGCTCGTGTTCTGGCTCGTTGTGATGTGCGCCACGGCGCTGTTCTTGGGCGTGGCCGCCGTCGCCTCGGCCGAAGAACCGCCTCAGCAAGAGGTCGAGACCCAAGCCTGGCAGGTGCGGACCATCGACACCCCGGTGACCGGCGTGGTGCCTTCCTTTGTCTCTGCGTCCGGCGGCATACTGGCGTGGACGGGCGCCAAACCGGGCGGGTATTCGAACATGTATGTCTTCGATCTCGTCACCGGTGTCAACACGACTATCAAGACCGGCCTCCCGGGGAAGTACTACAACCCCTCGGCAGACGGCCCTTGGGTGGTCTACCAAGGGGGTCGCGCCGGTGCCTATGACGATATCTACTACTGCGATATCGGCAACGGCACGGTCACTCAGGTCACCTACAACAACCCCACGGTGGGCGACACCAACGACTGGAACCCGCGCATCGATGCCGGCCGCATAGTGTGGGAAAAGGACATGACGGGCAGCGCGGCCAAGCCCGGCATATACCTCTATCGAATAGACATGGGGACCATTGAGTGCATCATGGAAGGCGACGAGTACCGTGATCCGGACATCTCCGGCGACTACGTCGTCTGTACCAAGGCGGAGGAGACAGGCCTCACTACCGAGATCATCCTGTATAGCTTGGTCACAAAGGAGATCAGGAGCATCGCCGACAGCACGAAGGCCAACGAAGACCCACGTATCGACGGGGAGCTGGTGGTGTGGTCGTCACACGATGCCTATGACGATTCTACGCCCAACCTTCTGCATACTTACCAGGTGCACTTGTACGACATCCCCGGTGACACAGCCACCCAGCTGACCAACGACGTGGCCGGCAACTCCAAGCCCTCCGTCAAAGAGGGGCTGATCGCCTGGATGACCAAGGTGCCATCGGGCATCGTGGTGTACGAAGCCGAGCAAGAGTGCAACTACCAGTTGCCGGCACGGGGAGACACGGCCGGAGCGCCTGAGGTCGACGGTAGCGGTGTCGCTTGGGTAGGGACCAAGGGTCTTTACTACGCACTACCGGCGTCGGAGGCCACCCTGTTCCCGGACGTGCCGGCAGAGCATCCGTATATCGGCGCTATCGAGTCCATAGCCGACCAAGGGATCATCGAGGGCTACAAGAACGGCAATTTCGGTCCCAGCAATCCCATCACCAGGCAGCAGTTCGCCAAGATGATCGTGCTTACCATGGCCGTCAACGACCCCGGCCGTTACACCGCCACCACCAGTGACACGTTCGAGTTCACCGATTCTTCCTCCATCGAGCGCGTGCAGGGTGAGCTCTACCCCTACCATTACGTGGCCAAGGCGGCCCTGACCGGGCTTACTGTGGGCTACACGGACGGCAAGTTCCGGCCCTTCAGCAACATCAGCCGCCAGCAGGTGATCACCATGATCGTCCGAGCCGGCAGCCAGGTGCTACAACCCCCGCCGGCCTCCTACCGAGGTCAGCTCTCCTATGCCAACGCGGAGCACGGCCAGAGGATCCGCCTGGCTGAGTACAACGGGCTACTGAGCGGGATAGCCGGACCGGTATCCCCGGATAACCTTGCCGGTTGGGACACCACCAAAAACGCCACCCGGGGCGAAGTGGCTCAGATGCTGTTCAACCTCCTGGGCAAGCTCTGCGTGCCTGAGTAGACCGCCTGCGACGGGTTGATCTCGCACCCCCTCCCCCGCCGGCATCTAGGCCGGCGGCGGGCTTCCTCCTCCCGGCGGCGGGCTCCCCCCGCCCGGCGGCAGACGGGGATCCCAAGACTCGGAGTAGGCTCCAGGCTGAGAAGCGGCCGCCCGCGCCGCACGGCGTTCCCGACCTGCTCGTCGCCTCCAGTCCCAGAGAGCCACGCAGGTCGCGCCGAAACCCACCAGGCCGATCAAGAAAAGGGCGATGCCCCCCGCTATCGGTATCCACCAGAGTATGCTGAGGAGGATCACACCCACAACGGCAGCCAGCATAAGCGGACCTCGTTCGCCGGACTTCCTGCCCAGGATGAGTCTGCCCACCATCGCCCCCACAGCCACGAAGCCGAAGAGACCGACGGCGGGCACTACCACGCCCAACCAAGGTATCAGCAGGAGGATCCCGATCAACGTCACGATCAGAACGACGCTGATCAAGGGAACGACCACGATGACGAGAAGCGCTCCCCACCCCAGCGAGGAGAAGAAATGACCGCGTACCCGGTCCGCAACCGCGACCGTCTGACGCGGCACCACGGCAGTCACTACAACCGCGATGATGACCAGAAAGACGAGCACCCAGATGTAACCGGCCAGCGAGCCCCAACTCCAAGAATCATAATCGGGGGTAAAAGTGACTGCGCTGACCCAGTCGGGGACGGGCAGACCCCGGAAGACTCCGCCCGGTACCTCCGCCTGTGCCTCCACGGTCACGTCGCCGAAGACGACCCACACTGCCCTGTCGTCGGGGTCCTCATCCAACCCCACTCGAGCGCCCGAGGCGATGAAGGCATCGCCTGCCACGACGACGAGCTTATCGCGCACGGTGCCGTACACTGTGAGGTCACCGCCCACCACCACCACGTTCTCCCAAGTCTCCGTGGGCCCGATGGTCACGTCCTCGAAGATGCCTATCTTCTGGGCCGACCGGGAAGCGTCGTCCTGCGCCGCGTACGCGGCGTCCGCACGTACCGAACCCGCGGTGGCGAGAATGATGCAGAGAACTGAAGCGCAGAGCCCTATGATGACCACCAGCCATCCGCGGAGCCGGATATCACTCATTTCAACCTCCGATCCTCTTGCACCCCGGTCTTCATCGACCTTCGGGTCTACCCATATCATAGCCGCCCCGGCAACGACGTTGCGCCCGTATGTACCTTGAGGCCCTCGGACTGCTAGTCTGACACATGTTCATTCTGCAATGCGCTTTCGCGCCGGACTACGGAGGTAGTCTTAATGACCACTGACACGCTGCGCCGGACCCCTCTTCACCCCCGGCATGCGTCCTTAGATGCGAAGATGATCGATTTCGCCGGGTGGGACATGCCCCTCTTCTACCCCACCGGGACGGTGCACGAACACCTAGCCACGCGCCGGCGCGCGGGTCTGTTCGACATCTCTCACATGGGCCGTTTTTCGGTAAGTGGCGAGAAGGCTCTCCCCTTCTTGCAGTATGTGCTCAGCAACAACGCCGCCGCCCTCGACGTCGGCCAGGCGCAATACACCTTCATCACAACCGAGACCGGCGGGGCTGTCGACGACGCCTACCTGTACCGCTTTGTGGAAGGTGGGTATCTACTCGTCGTCAACGCGGCCAATCGGGATAAGGACTGGGAGCATCTGCACGCCCAACTCCGTGATGGTTGGGACGTGAAACTCGAAGACGTGAGCGACCGCCTGGCTATGCTTGCCCTGCAGGGGCCCCAATCGCGCGATATCCTGACTGAGTTGCTCGAGGGGGGCGCACTCCCCGAACCGCGTCGCAACGAGCTCTCTACTGCGACTATCGCGGGCTGTGTGGTCCCGCTCAGCCGATCCGGTTACACCGGTGAGCCATTGTGTTTCGAGTTGTTCCCGGACGCCGATGACGCCCTCCGGGTGTGGGATGTCCTTGTGGAGAGAGGCGCCGTCCCCTGCGGACTCGGCTCCCGGGACACGCTGCGGCTCGAGGCCGCTCTTCCCCTTTACGGCCAAGAGCTGGGCATGGCCCCCGACGGGTCCGAGATCCCTCTCTTCTCCTCACCCTTGGCGGCCTTTGCCGTGAGCTTCTCGCCCCTCAAGGGCGACTACGTGGGCCGAGAGGCACTGCTGCGGCAACAGGCCGCCTACCGGCGCATACTGGCCCGGGACTACTCCCTGATAACCGACCTGCCTCGCATGACCCGCCCGCTGGCCCTCACCGGACGAGGGGTCGCCCGCCCAGGATCGCCCGTTCTCAAGGACGGAGAACCGGTGGGCCTGGTGACAAGCGGGACCATGGTCCCCTATTGGAAGTCGGAGGGCGAAGGTCTGGGAGCCCATGTGACCGACGAACACGACCTCCGTTCCATCTGCCTCGCGCTGCTCGCCACCGATATCGTGGAGGATGAACGTCTGACCGTGAACATACGCGGAAAGGACGTCGATGCCGTGGTGGTACCGTACCATCTCCGCAGCGACGCACCCCCGTACGCCCGTCCCATCGTCCACGACTTCGAGCTCGCCGAGGCGCCCGCTCCCGAGGGCGATCTGCCCATGCGGGCCGGCCGGCTGCTCGCTCAGGCTCTCGAGAACCATCTCTGGCGGCAACAGCGGTGCATCAACCTCATCCCATCGGAGATGACGCCCTCCCCACTGGTTCGACTGCTGACCGTGACCGACCCGGCCTTCCGCTATGCCGAACATCGCAAGCTGGAGGCCTTCTACGACGCCGACGTCTTCTACTATCAGGGAACGGGGTTCATCGAAGAGGTCGAGCGTCTGCTTGAGGCCGAACTGTGCCGCTTCTTGGGAGCGACGGAGGTGGAGACCAAGGTGGTGAGCGGCCAGATGGCAAATGCCGCCGTGTTCTCGGCACTCATGGACTACTACAACCGTGGTAACCCGAAAGCCGAACCGAGCCGCATCCAGATGGTTATGAACAACCACATCGGCAAGGGAGGCCACCTGAGCGCCCAACCCATGGGGGCCCTCAAGGACTTCGTCGCCACCGATCCGCGCACCGACCGGCCGGCGGTGGTCAACTTCCCCGTCATGCCCGACAATCCCTACCGTATCGACGTAACCGAGACCTTCCAGCTCATCGACGAACACCGCCCCAAGCTGATCATCTTCGGCAAGAGTATGGTCCTGCACAAGGAACCGCTGTCCGAGATCCGAGGCTTCCTCGATCGCCAGGGCTATGACGCCGTGATCATGTACGACATGGCCCATGTGCTCGGGCTGGTAGGACCGTACTTCCAATATCCCTTTGCCGAAGGCGCGGACTTGGTCACCGGGTCGGCCCACAAGACCTTCTTCGGTCCCCAACGCGGGATCATCGCGGGCCGTTTCACTGAGGACGAGGAACGTTACGATCTGTGGGAGGCAGTCCGCCGGCGCGTCTTCCCCGGCTCGGTCTCCAACCACCACCTGGGCACCCTCTTGGGACTGCTTTTGGCGGCGTACGAGATGAACCACTTCAAAGACACATACCAGAAGGCGGTAGTCACCAACGCCAAAGCCTTTGCACGAGCACTCCACGACGCGGGATTGGACGTGGCCGGAGATCCGGCGATCGACTTCACGGAGACCCACCAGGTGATCGTGGAAGTGGGATACGGCCGGGGTCCGGAGATAGCGAGTCGCCTAGAGGAGAACAACATCATCTGCAATTACCAGGCGGGCCCGGACGAAGAGGGTTTCACCGCATCGGGTGCCTTGCGCCTGGGGTCCGCAGAGATGACCCGCTTCGGGATGGGTCCCTCCGACTTCGCCGAGGTCGCAGCGCTGATGGCCGAGGTCATCAACGGCGACGCCGTCGTGGCCGAGGAGGTCGCCAGAGTTCGGCAGCGCTTCCTGGACCTGCAGTTTTGCTTCCGCGAAGAGGACTATCCTGAGGTGGCAGCCAAGTTGCTCGACGCTCTGTAACGCCCGGTAGGCGCAGCCGGCATTCATGTGAAGGCGGCGCCGGCCCCTCAGGGGCCGGCGCCGCCTTCTTCGCCGAGAGCCATCCGACCATGTGCGTACGATCGGAGGCCGCCTTTCGCGCACCGTCCGGACTTGTCTACTCCTTCTCCATCTTGCCGATGGTCGCCTCCGCCTCAGCGCCTACGAAGGCGAGATCTTTGCCCAGTTCCAGGGACATCGGGGTGGGCATGAACGAGTTGCGCCCAAATACACCACCTGCCAGTTCGTATCCCAAGACCGCACCGGTGTGCTCGTCGAACTGGAAGTCGTCGATCTTGCCCAATTCCTTGCCGGTGGTGGTCTGCAAACGGAGGCCGCGGATGCTCAGATCCTTGTCGAGAACCGCCTTGATGTCGGCTGCGTCACCCGCCTTCACAATGCTCTCGGTCGCCGTCAGGACCACGGCGTCGGGTCCGATCGCCTGCACACCCGCCCAGGGCGCTACTCTGGCGCTCTTGAAGAGACCTTCAGCTATGACAAAACCCAGAACCTGCCGACCGTCCGTATCAACCACCAGGTCCTTGATCTTGCCTACCGTCTCCCCGCCGTCACGGACAACCACCGACCGGCCTATGACATCACTTGCCTTCTGCATCGTTAGCCTCCTCGCTAGGTGAACATGTGAGTGGTCCCCGTGAGTTCGAGCACGAGGATGACGACCAAGGCCAGCGTGACCAGGGCCACCAGGTCCAGCCAGATATGATGAGACTTCCGCCTTAGGAACCTGGGCATGCGTGCCTCCACGAGCCCTGCGACGTGACTGTCGCTTGCCGCCTCATTGTATACAAGTCCGGCCCCGGGGGAAACAAGGAAGAACGAGCATCTTTCGGAAGGAGCGGACTGTGCCCAATCACCTGGCCGGAGAGCCCAGCCCCTATCTACAGCAACACGCCGACAATCCAGTCGATTGGTATCCCTGGTGCGACGAAG
The DNA here is from genome assembly GCA_012729575.1 of Actinomycetota bacterium. Lineage (GTDB taxonomy): Bacteria > Actinomycetota > Thermoleophilia > RBG-16-64-13 > RBG-16-64-13 > RBG-16-64-13. The sequence goes on from JAAYCW010000022.1 coordinate 8,788, forward strand.
CATTCCAGCGGGCCGAGCAGGAGGACAAGCCCATCTTCCTCAGCATCGGCTATTCAGCTTGTCATTGGTGTCACGTGATGGAACGGGAATCGTTCACCGATGCCGCTACCGCGCGCTTCCTGAACGAGCACTTCATCAGCATCAAGGTCGATCGAGAAGAAAGGCCGGACCTGGACGCCATCTACATGCAGGCAGTCACAGCCATGACGGGCCAGGGAGGTTGGCCGCTCAGCGTTTGGCTGACTCCGGACGGCGCGCCCTTCTACGGTGGGACCTACTTCCCACCCGCCCCTCGATACGGCATGCCGTCGTTCCCCCAGGTACTGAAGATGCTGGTCTCGGTCTGGAGCGGGCGCCGCCAAGATATCCACGAGACGGCTGCCAGCCTGCTGGCCCACCTCGACCGCGAGGACGAAACCCGTTCCACGGCGCTTCCGCGGGAACGACTTCTTGCTGGGGCCATGGATCATCTCCGTCCATCGTTCGATCCGGTGTACGGCGGTTGGGGAGAGGCGCCCAAGTTCCCGCAACCGCTGCTGCTCGAGTTCCTTTTAGCCCGGCGTCGGAGCAGCACTCAACCTCAAGTGGAGCAGGATATCGAGCTCACGCTGGACGCCATGGTCGCGGGAGGCATCTACGATCATCTGGGAGGAGGATTCCACCGCTATTCCACCGACGAGCGCTGGCTCGTACCTCATTTCGAGAAGATGCTGTACGACAATGCCCAACTGGCCCGCTGCTATCTGCATGCCTGGCAATCGATGGGTAAGCCCCGTTATCGAGAGGTGGCGGAGGAGACCCTGGATTACCTGATACGAGAGATGCAGCACCCTCTGGGGGGATTCTTCAGTGCCACGGACGCCGACTCAGAGGGTGAAGAGGGAGCCTTCTTCGTCTGGACACCGCAGCAGATCCGAGAGGCCCTCCCAGCCGGGTCTGCCGACGACTTCATGGCCGCATACGGCGTCACGGCCGCAGGCAATTTCGAGGGGGCCAACATACTGCACAGACCGCTTCCGCCTGCCGGCGATCGCGGCGCTCATCTGGATACCCAGCCCGACCTGTCTGTAGCTCGGGCCCAGCTGTTCGCCGTCAGGGAGCAGCGACCTTACCCGGCACGCGACGATAAGATTCTAGCCGGCTGGAACGGGCTCGCTCTTGCAGCCCTTGCCGAGGCGGCGCGGGCGCTGAGATCGGACCGTTACCGAGAGGTGGCCATCAAGACGGGTCGATTCATTCAGGAGAGCTTCGTCCGGCCGGGAAGCCGCCTGGCCCACCTCTGGAAGGATGGCCAAACGCGCGGGAACGGCTTTCTGGAGGACTACGCCTGCGTGATAGAGGGCCTCATCGCCCTCTATCAGTTGACATTCGCTGAAAATTGGTACCAGAGCGCAAAGGACCTTGCGGATTCCATGGTCGAACATTTCAAACGGCCCGCGGGCGGCTTCTATGACACCAGCGACGACCATGAGGACCTCGTGGTCCGACCTCGCTCGCTTCAAGACAGCCTTACTCCAAGTGGCAATGCCATGGCCGCCACAGTCCTCCTCAAGCTCGGTGCCTATGCGGGAGACACGCGCTACACCGACCTGGCCGAGGAGACCATGGCGACTTCGGCAGAACTGGTGAACCGCGCCCCCGGCATGTTCGGTCAGTGGCTCCTCGCATATCATCTGGCGGATTCCGGCATCACCGAGCTCGCCATCGTAGGCGATCTCAATGCACCTCAGACAGCGGCCCTGCTCTCCGTGGCCACCGAAGGCTTCAGACCCACCATGATCATCGCGGCCCACTCAGGCAACTCGACGTCCGCCGTCCCCTTGCTAGAAGTCCACCGACTGCAGTCCGGCGAGGCGGCATCCGCCTGGGTATGCCGAAGGTCCACCTGCCTAGCCCCCGTGACTGATCCACAAGAACTCGCCGGTCTGCTGGACTCGTAAGCTTCCCCTCTCCGAGGGTTGCGAGAAGGAGACACGAAAGGGGCGCCGGTCACCCGGCGCCCCCTCATCTTTCGACATCTTAGGAGCCAGCGACTACCAGCGTGAACCGCCCGAATGGCCGCCGTAGCCGCCACCACCGCCGTAGCCGCCGCCTCCGCCACCGCCGTAGCCGCCGCCACGACCGCCTCCGAAGCCGCCCGACCTGCGCTGCTCCTGCTCGCGAGCGTTGTCCACGTTGAGGGTACGACCGTCCAGATCGGTGCCGTTAAGCCCACCCTTTGCAGCCTCAGCCTCTTCCGTGGTGCTCATCTCCACAAAGGCGAAGCCTTTGGGGCGGCCGGTCTGACGGTCCGTGATGATATTCACAGCCACCACTTCACCATACTCGCCGAACGTCTTTTCAAGGGTTTCTTTGGTGGTACCGTAGGAGAGGTTGCCGACATACAGTCTTGCCGTGCTCATCAGGTCCTCCACAGATCACGATGACAGAAGACGCATGCGTTCGGATGCACCTGCGGACGGACGAGCAGATGAAGCACTCTCCACGTCGCGGGAACAGCTTCCTATCGATGCTATACCATCATACATCAATAGCTGGGTCAAAGGGTAAGACTATTTTAGGAGTCTGAAGCAGAGTTGAATCCTGTTCCGGATCTCGGAAAGAGCATCAGAACGAAGGAGGCCAGATCTTGACCGCTCCCGGCCTGCCGCGCGCGCTGGAGACACTGGATGACATCGAGAAGAAGATCAGCGGGAGAACCCCCGCTTTCTTTCTGGATTTTGACGGGACCGTGTCCCCAATCAGCGCCCATCCCGACCTGGCTGTGATGCCGGCGGGCACGGCGAAAGTACTGGACGTGTTGACTCGGGACCATGTGGTGTGTCTCGTTTCAGGCCGGGACCTGACCGACTTGCGACGCAAGGTGGACATCCCCGGAGTCTATTACGCCGGTGACCACGGCTACCGCATCGCCGGACCTGCCGGATCTGGAGTGGAACTGGAGGTCGGAGGCCAACAGGAACGCTTGGAGCTGGAGAGTGCATCGTACGAGCTGGAACGCCGCCTACGTTCCATCGCGGGAGTGGTGGTCGAAACCAAGGGGACCTCGCTGTCCGTCCACTACCGGCTGGTTGCCGAGAATGAACGCCCGGCGGTCGACCGGACAGTCCGGGAGGTGGCTGATAGCGCCCCCTCTCTGCGCTTGACCGGCGGCAAGCTCGTGCACGAACTGAGACCTCGGTTGCCCTGGGATAAGGGGAGAGCCGTCCTGTGGTTGATGGGACGTCTGCGGCTCCACCATGCCGATTCCTGTCCCATCTGCATCGGGGACGATCTCACGGATGAAGACATGTTCGTGGCCGTCCGCAGATGGGGAGTGAGCATTCTTGTGGGCCGGTCCGATCGACCCACGTCGGCGCAATACTGGGTAGAAGACCCGCAGGAAGTGACTGCATTGCTCACCACCTTCGCTGGGGGGAAGGTGATCAAAGGCCGGGAGTAGGGTAAAATGACCCCTCCGGCAAGGAGGCATCTCCTATGATCGATTTTGCGATCAAAGACTGTGCACTGGGCATGATCGCTACCGGACGCCGCGCACAGACGCTGCGTGAACTGCGAGACAATCTACGCGACATTCACCCGGGCTGCATCTACCACCACTTCTGGGGAACACTTCTGAGGCCTCAGGTAGTGGATCGTGAATACAACAACGACTTCGCCATGTGGTGCTACAGCAGTCTGCACGACGCGGCCGCTGCTGAGCGCCTCGCGGTCATCGACCCGGCCGACTTCTCCGACCTGGAGGAGCTCCGGCAGGAGTTGATCGAGGTGATCGACGAAAGACTGGACGAGACTGAGCTCATGCTCTTCGCCCGGGCCGACCGGCAGTTTCACTTCGCCCGCTCCGTGATCGTGGTGTTTGACACCCACAAACGCCTCTCCGAACCTAGAGAACTCGTGGAGGCCCTCCCCCAGATGTCGGTGGGAAGCATCTTCTACCACTTCATCGATGCCCGGCGGCGCGATCCCATGTCGGTGGACGACTTCCAAGCGTGGCTTGTGGGGCTGGGGCCGGAATACTCCGAACTGTGCGACGCGGTAGCCCAGATCGATCCGTACTTCGAATCGCTCTTCGCCCTCCGAGAACGGCTGACAGAAGTGTTCACTCAGCATTTCGTCCCGGGGGCCGTCGCATCCCGTCGGTCTCAAGAGTGCGCGGAACCGGCGGCTGAGAACGTGCAGGTGAGCGAGCCGCGTACTGCGTCGGAGGACGTCATACCGGAGGACGTCATATGACCACCGAGACAAGAACGACCAGCTTGCTCGACCGCTACGCCGAACAGGCAGGGCTCGATGCCATCGAACAGCTTCGCCAGCTGGCCGGACTGCTGACAGGATTGAAGGTGGTACACGTCAACTCTACCCGCAGGGGTGGAGGGGTAGCGGAGATCCTTGAGGCGTTGGTCCCGCTCCAGCAAGAACTGGGGATGGACACAAGCTGGGAGGTCATAGAGGGCACTGAGGACTTCTTCTCCTGCACCAAGTCATTCCACAACGCCCTCCAAGGGAAGAGGCTGGATATATCTCGGGGGCTGCTCTGTGAGTACGAGGAGGTCAATGCCGCGAACGCCGAGCGGCTGCGACCCGTCTTGGAGGCGGCCGATATCGTCTTCATCCATGATCCCCAGCCGGCACCACTTCTCACCCACTGCCCGGATCGGCGGGGCAAATGGATCTGGCGGTGCCACATCGATCTCAGCCACCCCTACCGTCCCGTGTGGAAGTTCGTGCGTCGCTTCTTGCTCGGATACGATGCGTCGGTCTTCTCTCTGGACGCTTTTGCCCAGCCCATGCCGCACTCCGTGTACCTGATCCCTCCCAGTATCGATCCGCTAAGCGAGAAGAATCAGCCCTTGGAGCCGGAGGTCGTACAGCGGGTCCTTGAGGAGTTTGGCGTCGACCCAGAACGGCCGCTCCTGCTCCAGGTATCGCGCTTCGACCGGTTCAAAGACCCACTGGGAGTCATCCAGGCATACCGGCTGGCGAAGGACTTCATACCGAGTCTGCAACTGATCCTGGCGGGTGGGACCGCAGCCGACGACCCGGAGGGCGAAACGGTCTTGAATGACGTCCGTGAGGCCGCTGAGGGCGATCCCGATATCCACGTGCTCTCCTCCGGCCATTACAGCGACCGCACGATAAACGCCCTGCAGACCGGCGCCGACATCGTTTTGCAGAAGTCTCTGCGCGAGGGGTTCGGACTGACGGTGACTGAGGCTATGTGGAAGGGTAAGCCGGTCATAGGAGGCAACACCGGTGGTATAAGACTGCAGCTGGTCAACCACCGTACCGGGTTCTTGGTGGACACCCCCGAAGGGGCGGCCATGCGCATACGTTACCTGCTGACGGAGCCTGACCGGATAGCGCAGATCGGTCAGACCGCCAAGGAGTTGGTCCGCCACAACTTCCTGATCACCCGTCATCTGCGCGAGTACCTCACTCTCATGGTTGCTCTCACGCATGGGAATGAGGATCGCATAGAGCTTGGCTAGACCGGCACTCCACCGGATTTGAACCCGGCTGCCCTGCACACCCGACAAGGAGGAACAGTGGCTTCCGAAGCGACCAAGAGGCTCATCGTGGTCTCCAACCGGCTACCGTACGTACTGGACAGACAGGCCGCGGACAAGTGGGTTCTCAAACCGGGTTCCGGGGGCTTGGTCACTGCGCTCCTCCCCGTGTTGCGGAAGCGAGGCGGGATCTGGATAGGTTGGTCCGGTGCCACCGAGGCCATACCCGATCTGGACAACATGTTCGGGAAGGCTTCCGATGAGGCGGGCTACGTACTCAAACCGGTATCGCTCACCAAAGAGGAGGTCGACCGCTACTACCACGGCTACTCCAACGAGAGCGTGTGGCCCCTGTTCCATGATCTGCTGTCGGAGTGCGTATTCGATCCCGAATACTGGGACGCGTACGTGAAGGTCAATCGCCGGTTCGCGGAGGTTCTGGCCGCGGATTGCGACGATGACGACTTCGTCTGGATCCATGACTATCAGCTCATGGACGTAGCCCATCATATGCGCGATATGTGCCGGTCGACCACTCTGGCCTATTTTCTGCACATCCCGTTCCCCTCACCCGACATCTTCATGAAGCTGCCCGAACGGAATGCGGTGCTCACTTCTCTGCTCGCCTACGACCTGGTGGGTTTCCAGACGAGACGAGACCGCCGGAACTTCATACAATGCGTGCGCATGCTGGTGCAGAACACGAGCGTGCGTCCCGAGGGCCATCTACACGTGATCAGATCGGACGATCACGAGACCTTTGTCGGTAACTTCCCCATCGGCATAGATGCAGACTCTTTCGCAGCTTCTGCCATCGAACCCGAGGTGGAAGAACGCGTGGCCATGATCCGGTCGCGGTATGCCGACAGGCAGATCGTGCTCGGTCTCGACCGGCTCGACTACACCAAGGGGATCCCCGAAAGACTCCGGGCTTTCGCGAACCTCTTGGAGCGCTTCCCCGAGGTCCGTGGACGCATCCATCTCTTCCAAGTGGTAGTGCCCAGCCGGGAGGAGATCCCCAAGTACGAAGAGCTGAGGGTGGAGATCGAGCGCCTGGTGGGAAACATCAACGGACGCTACGCCGAGGTGGGGTGGGTGCCGGTACACTACTTCTACCGCAGCCTCCCCTCAGTGGAGCTGTTGGCCATCTACCGGGCATCCAGCATCGCCCTGATCACTCCGCTGAAAGACGGAATGAACCTGGTGGCGAAGGAGTTCTGCGCGTGCAGTCCGGACGAAGACTCGGTGCTGATACTGAGCCAGTTCGCGGGGGCGGCCGCCCAGCTGGGCCGAGCTGCCCTGGTAGTCAATCCCTACGACGTGGAGCAGACCGCCGATGCCATCTACAACGCCTTCCGCATGACCCAGAGCGAACGCCGATACCGCATGAGGAAGCTGCGGCGGAACATCCGGACGCAGAACGTCTTCTGGTGGGTGGATTCTTTCATGCGGGCCGCGTTCAAGGAACTCCGAGACTTTCCGATGCTGGAAGAATACATACCCGAGCACTACGAGCACCGCTAGACCGGCGATAGTGCGAGGCCGGCGCCTGAGAGTCTGCCGGCTCAGCGAGAAGCCAACCCCGAACGCCGACCGTTCTCGGCGATGCCGCTCTACCCCAGCAGTATCCCGCAGTCTTCCTCGGTGTGGAGAAGCAGTCCTGCGCGAGCCAGACCCGCGGCAGTGACCCCGGACCCCTCGCGCAGAGTATGGCTGAAGGTGCCGTCGTACGTATCCCCCACTCCACAGGACGGACTGCGCGCTTTGAGGACCGCGCACGTGGCCCCGGTCAAACGTGCCACTGCCAGAACCTCGGCCGCGCCCCGCAGGTAGATATCGGTGACATCGCGGCCGTCTGAGGTCATGACCCGAGCCCTGCCGTCGAGGACGTCCTCACCCGTCCCCTGACAGATCTCGGCCGGGAATCGAGGAGTCGGCGCTCCTCCCAATTGCTCCGGGCAAACGGGAATCAAGCAGTAGCGACCCTCCAGAGCCATGACGCTCCCAAAGTGCCTCACCCCGCCATCCAACCGAGTGTGAAGGCCCACCAAACAGGCGCTGACGATGAGAGGAGTGCGCCCGGATGACACCACTAGCCGGAGTCGTCGGAGGCGTCCTGCTGCTCGTCGAGTGCCCGGAGAATCTCCTGCAGTTCGGCGACCTTGCCACTAAGCGCGGACAGCTCGTTGGTCAGCCGGTCGGTGGCCTGGGCTACCTTGGAACCGGCCGTCTCGCTGAGGCCATCCTCCTGGATGAGCTCTTCGATCTCATCCAGATAGAAGAACGCCTCGTCCAGCTTGAGCTTCGCCTTATCCAGATTGCCGATGATCCGTTCCAATCCGTCCTCCTTGGCGGCTTGTTCACGTATATTACAATAGTTCTAAGTAGTTCTCAGCTTCACCGTCGGCTCAGACGGCAACTGCAGTCTAGGAGACCCTTCATGCCGTCACCTATATCGATGTCATATAAGCTCCCTATACCCGGTCAGGTGCCTGTCACGGTCAAGATGGAGCTTCCCTCCCATCCGACCCCCAACACCCCCACCCTGATCATCGCCCATGGGGCGAGCAACGATCTTAATCTCCCCTTGCTCGTCCGGTTGGCGACCGCCCTAGCCGCCGGAGACCACGCGATCGTCGTGCGTTTCAACTTCCCCTACGTGGAGCGGGGCGCGACGTCACCCGACTCCCGGAATGTCCTGGAAGACACTATGATGGCCGTTTACAGCCACATGCTCGAGCGACCGGAGACAGGCGCGGCCCCAGTCTTCGTAGGCGGCAAGTCGCTGGGTGCACTGACCGCAGCCGAACTGGTATCGCGCGGCCCTGGGCAGGGAGGTGTGGCCGCCGCCGGTCTGGTCCTGCTGGGCTATCCACTGCACCCGCCCGGTCGAAGGAATCGCCCTCTCCTCAAAGCGCTCCGGCATATCGACATCCCCAGCCTCTTCTTCGCGGGTACCCAGGACCCGCTGTGCAGCCCGGCACTACTGCGCCCAGTCCTTGACAGCCTTATCTACCGGCCCGACCTCTACATCATCCAAGGAGCCGATCACTCTCTGGAACCTCCGGATTCGTCGGATCATGACCGGGAGAGGGTCTTCGGAGAGGTGGTCGAGCAGGTGGAGGCTTTTATCCTGCGGACCCTTGGGGGCTGGAGCTAAGGACCGGGAGGAACCGCTCCCGCCGTCAACTCCGGCGTCTCCCTGGTGCCCAGATGGGCAACGCTCGTGCCGACGAAGACCAATAGGAATCCCAACACCGTACGCCAGGTAAGCGGGTCATAACCGGCGATAATCGACACAATGAGGGCGAAGACCGCCTCGAGATTCATGAGCAGACCGGCCAGAACAGGTGGGGTATGCCGCTGCCCGAGCGTGACGAGCATGTAGGCCACCACCCCGCCTGCGAAACCGGTCCAAAGCGCGATCCCGGTAGCTCTCCACCCTGGGAAGATTTCGGGTCCTTCAAAGAGGAAGGCACAGGCCAGGCAGAGAAAGGCGCACACCGTCATCTGCAGCTGGACCAAGGCAATTGCACTCATGCGGTTGGAGGCGTAGTCGATCCCGAGGATATGCAGAGCCCAGAAGAC
>JAAYCW010000144.1 GCA_012729575.1 Actinomycetota bacterium
CACGCCGGCGACCTCGCTGTACGGCCTCCGCATCTTGTCGGCGATGTGCTGCAGAAGCTGGTCCGGCAGGTAACCGTAGATCCCTTGTGCCAACTGGAGGACCGGGATGAGGGCGCCCGGCCGGTCTTTGTACGATTCGATGACCTCGTCGATCCGCTCGAGGAGTTCCTCCTCGGATGCTTCTTCACAGCAGCAGGCCGAGGAGGTTGTGTTGGTCTTGTCTACGTCTTCGGTCATACTGGCAACTCCCTGCTCGGTGTTCGTTTGTGACGCTCGATCGACCGCCTCATCGCCCGCACGTCGTGACGCAAGCCGGCCGGCCGCCACACCGGGAGGCGCGTGTCGCAGAGGCGGGTCGAACTGATCGCCTCCCAGACTGACGGTGAAGTTAATGCCGGGATTGGTGGCCGCCGTGACGATCACGGTAGTAGCCACGTCACCAACCGGCGGACGGTCTACGTGGTTCAGTTCCATTACGGCCTCCACCCGGACCCCTCCGAGAGTGGGCGAGGGCCCTATGGTGAGACTGCCGCCGGCCGCCTGCGCGTCCGCCTGCAACAGACTCAATCCCAGGCCGGTCTTCTTGCCCGGTTTGGTGGTGTAGAAGGGACTGAGTGTCTGCTCGGGTGTAGTCGACAAACCGTGGCCGTCGTCGTCCACGGTCAGACGCAGCGTGTCTGTGGCCTCGTCCATCACCAAGCCGATGTCCACACTCTTCGCGTCCGCCCGCACAGAGTTCTCGAGCACCTCAAGCAGGTAGAGAGACAGGTCATGCACGGGCCACGCTCCGATCTCCAGACCCCGCAAGGGCGAGCACCAGCTCGGAGAAGGTAGGTTCCGTCATCCGCAGCTCGGCGACGGCCGCCCCGATATCCTCAAGGAAGTGGGCGTCGGACGAACTGGTGAGGGGCAAACCTAGGGCTGCGAACTCCTCCAGACGCGGGGATTCCGAGGTGAAGTGGCGCGAGACCTCAATGCCGTCAAAACCGGCGTCGGTTGGGAACAGACCGAGTTGTGAGTAGACGCTGAACGCCTTGCGGTCCACGTGGGCGGCTATGGCGATTCCGCCTGCGTTGTGCACCAGCTCAACCACTTCATCTAGATCCAGAGTGGTGGCGGCGGCCAGAGCCGCCGTCTCGGTCCCGACGGTGCGGCCTTCCGCGTCCAACAGGGGTTGATCGCCGAAGAAGGAGTAGTAGTTGCCCTCAGCGACGGGAAGAAGGGTGCGGAGATGGCGGGCTACCGACTCGGCGGTCTCCACATCGGGGAACAGCGCGAGTACGTGTACCTCCTCGGCGGACGTTATCTCCATGCCTGGAAGGACCGCCAGAGTCTCTCCGGCGATACGCGCAGCCTCTTGGACGGCCGCCACGTTCCCCGCGCTGTTGTGATCGGAGACGGCGATCATGTCAAGTCCGGCTCCCAAGGCTGCGTTCACGATGGCAGGCGGCGTCATCTCGTCCGACGCGCAAGGAGACAGCGCCGAATGGATATGCAGATCGGCACGGTACTTCTTGATACGGGGCTCCATGACTGTTGGCCGTTCGCTCAAGCATGGTGTCCTTCTGTTCCGAGCCTAACAGATATCACGCGGTGGTTCCTCTCAAACCGAGCTCATACAGACGGCCGACGATCTCGAACGTATCGGCCGGCGAGACGAAGAGGCGCAGACCCTCTCCGGAGGCCCGTTCCACCACGTCATCCTCCGGGCGCCGTCCACAGGAGAAGATCACCGCCTTCAGTCCCGCGTGACTGGCCACCGCGATCACGTTGAGGTGCACCTGCAACGTAACCAGCACTCCGCCCGCGGGCGCATTGGCGAGGACATCGCTGAGCAGATCCGAGGCGTACCCCTGAGTGATGTCGAGACCGCTCTCGGACGCGTCGCCCTCAGTCGCGTCGCCGTTCGCGCGGATGTCCACGGCAGGGGTCAACTCTTCAAGATCCAAAACCTGAGCGAACTCTTCCAGTCTCATCAGTCTCGGACCTCCTTGCCACCCTCTGGGGTGACGGCTGGGGTGACTATATAAGGGCAGAGCCCCACCTCGGCTCGACCCATCACCACATCTTCGGCCAAAGCCGCACAGGTGGGAGCGCCGCAGGCCCCGCAGTCCCTACCCGGGAGATCGCGGATGACGGCCTGCAGCTGCCCGAGTTTCTGGATGGCGCGACTCATGTCAGGGTCGAGTCTTATCCCCGGCCGGGAGACGAAAGGCCTCCGGCGCACGACGGCCGTTATGGGGGAAGCCTGGCCAGCCGTCACGGCCGCTTCGACCGCTGCTCGCCCCCGCTCCCAGCGGTGGGATGCGACGTGGTGGTCTTCGGACAGCAGCGGGGAACCGAAGCAGCCCCCTTCGCAGGAGTAGGGTTCGATGACGTCCACATCGTTGAGAAGGCCGTTCTCCACTTCTTCCAGGACTGCCATCACATGATCCATCCCGGTGACGGTGAGTATCCGGCCGGTGTCTGCGGTAGGGGTCGGCGTGGCGGAGTTCGCTGCACCCCGATCCGTGGCGCTGGTGGCGACCTCGGAAAGGGTAGCGGTTGCTTCCGACCGAGCCGACGAGTGGGCGTCGTTCGTCTTGCCCGCCAACTTCATCATGACGGCCTGGCGGAGCACTTCAGGTGTCAGGTATTCGGCCTGCGGTCCGGCTCCGGCCTCTCCGGGTGTGGATGTCTCCCCGGGGGTGCCGTCGCGGTTGTTCGCAGTCTGGGCATGGGCGAGGAGTGCGGAGCGCTGACTGGGACACGAGACCACGTAAGCGACCGGCCGGTCGACGTGAGTGGCCTGGACGGCCTCCCAAGGCGAGTCGAGCGCGGCGAGGTGAGGAACCAGCGACGGGAACCGTAACTCGATGAGATTGACCACGGCCGGGCAAGACGGCACGATCACGGGCCGGAAGCGGGTGCGGCCGGGGGAGTCGGCTCCGATAATCTCGCCGGCGCACGCCGTCTCCAAGGACGCCTTGCGAAGAGCCTCCTCGTAAGGAGCCGAGGTGATGACGTCGGCGAAACCGAGGTCGCGCAGCGCGGCCAGGACCTGTTCCGGCGGGTAGTCGGGGCCGCAGCCGGCCAGCAGGGCCGGAGGCACCACCAGCAGCATCTCCTCCTTGGCCGGCAGGTCGTCCAGTGACGAGATCTCTTCGCGCACGGTGAGCGCCCGGGTGCTGCAGGCGGCGATGCATTCGCCGCAGTCTACGCACAGGTGTTCGAGGATGCTGGGCCGGCCGTGTCTTACCCGCATCGCTTGTGTGGGGCAGGCGGTCAGACAGGCCTTGCAGTCCCGGCACCGGTCGGGCGATGCATAAACGGATATGAGCCTGGGCCCGGAGAGGTTCTCAGGCTTCAGGTAGACGGTGAAGCTCACGCGGGTGCCTTCGTCGACACGGGAGGTGATGCGCAGGCGGTCACTGTTGCGCCGGATGTTCGGCAGTCCCATGCCCGCACCGAAGCCGAGGGCCCGGGCTTCGGCGCTGGCTGTGGAGAAGCCCTCCACCATAGCCTGCTCCACATCGGGGATGCCGGGGCCGTCGTCCACCACGTTGACGTCGATCTGGGATTCGCTCAGCGAAGCCTCCAGGCGCCCTCCCACCGAATGTATCACCACGTTCATCTCAGCCTCGTAGGCCGCGATCATGGTGCGCCGGATGGCCTCGGCCTCCGCGCCTATGCGCTTGAGATGTTCCTTGATGGAGCGCGATGCCGCGCCCGCCCGGCGGAAGTCGTTACTCGCTATGTCGTATGAGACGAATTCCATGAATAGGCGTAGGGTCGTTAACTCCGTGTGTCGCTTTTCGTGCTCTTCAGAGACTGGTAGATGAGGCCGCAGGTCTCGAAGACGCCCACGGGCGAGACCATGAGCAGAGTGCCGTTCTCAGCGGCGAGCTCGATGATCTCAGCACCAGGATCTACCCCGTCGACGAAGCAGATCCCGGGGACTTCCATCAACTCCGCCACCCGCACCATCTGCGGATTGGCCAGATTGGTGACCAGAAGGGTCTTGTCTGAAGCCTCGTTCAGCAGGTCGCTCACTCTGTCGCCGGCATAGATCCTGGTGATCTCTGTGCCTTCGGACGAGCCCGGCGTAAGAATCCGTGCCCCGATCTGCTGAGCGAGGTCTTCCAGTTTCATGTCGGCTCCTGCCAAGAGCGAGTCGATGGTCTGGATAATGGGGCTGATGGGATACATCTCCGATTCGACCCCGTTCTCCATACCGTTCTCGGTGTCCTTAGCATCCTCCTCCTGACGGGCGAAGAAGGCGGCCGACTCCAAGGCGGAAGTGATGTCCATGTGGTCGACGAACACATCGTCGGGGACCTGCAGGGGGATGGCGGTGAAATCGACAAGGCTGCGTACGCCCGCCCGCACAAGGGATTCGGCAACCGTCTGCGCCGCCTCCGGAGGCACGGCCAGGATGGCGATGCGTATGCCCTGCTCTGATACCACCCGCTCCAAGTCGTCGATGCTGTACGCCGGACAGCCTTCTATCGTGGTCCCGACGAGGGCCGGATTGGTGTCGAAGCCGGCCGCGATCCTAAGCAGGGGGCGCCGGCCGGCGAAATGGGCGAGCAGAGAACGCCCCAGCCTTCCCAGACCTACCAGAGCGACGTCTTGAGGGATGGTCCCATCGAGCAGGCTCTCGATGCTGGCGAGACAGGTGTCCACCTGGTAGCCGCGGTTGGGGCTCCCCGAGTATCCGATGACCATGAAGTCTCTGCGGACCTGGGTGGCGCTCACCCCCGCGAGATGGGCGAGTTGATGAGAGTAGATGTTGGTGGTGCCTGATCTCTTCAGGTTATCGAGAAGGCGACGGTAGAGACTGAGCCTCCCCACCGTCTTACGCGAGATGACCGTTTTGTCAGTCGACGCCACGGTCCCGCTCCCCCGTGTCCCGGCACACAAAACTGTCCCCATCGTATGTGTGTGGGGCAGATCGCACCGCCTCACCGTCCTCTATCGTGCCGCGATTGCTACCCGGATATCGTTACGGAGATAACGCCGTTACGCATTTCACAATTTACTCCTACAGGCCCGCCACGTCAATGTACAATGACGGTATATATGAATCGTGCAGCGGAGCCGCGCCGGGACCGGTACGCTCATGCAGGATGAGAGGAGTTGTAGCCATGAAACACACCATTTTCGGCATACACGTGTCCGACCGCATCGAGAAGGTGCCGGCAGTGCAGGCCGTGCTCAGCAAGTACGGCTGCAGCATCCGCACCCGCCTGGGTATCCACGATGCGGACACCGCGAGTTGCTCGCCGAGCGGCCTGGTGCTGGTGGATGTGTTCGGTCCGGAGACGGAACAGTTCTACGGGGAGCTTCGTGCACTTGAGGGAGTGAACGTTCAGCGGATGGATTTTGAGCAGTAACAGGGAGTCGTGGTGAGAAGACAAGTTCAAGGACGGATCGCGGGAAAATCGGGGTCGCTGCGTTTAGACCGGGCTGTCATGGGAAACAGCGGCCGGTTGAGAGGAGCGGGACGTATCGCGGTAACATTTCTGGTGGCCGCCGGGCTGGTGTGGGGGGCAGGCTGTGCGTCGTCCGAGACAGAGGTCGACACCACCGTCGGCGAGCAGAATACAACGGCACCTTCAACTGCTGCCACGACTACCTCTGCCACGGAGGTGACCGAAACCATCTATCCGGGCGAGGCCACAAACGTCACCCCGTCCACGGCGCCCTTCACCAAGATGGACAAGCTCACCCTGGTCGCTCCAGCCGGGCCGATGGCCATTCCCCTGGCCTACCTGGCCATCAACAACAGGCTGACTGAGGTTGCCGAGGAGACGGAGCTGGCCATCTGGCAGAACGCCGACCAGTTGAAGGCTATGGTGGCGGGGGAGCAGGGTGATTTCGTCACCATGCCGTCGAATACCGCGGCCATCTTCTACAACAAGGATTTGAAGCTGCGCCTGCTCAACATATCGGTTTGGAACATCACTTACCTGATAACCACGGGCGCCGACGTGGCCGACTTCTCCGACATCAAGGGACAGTCGCTGGTGGCCTCGCTCCAGGGCAGCGTGCCCGATGTCATGTTCCAGTACATCGCCATGAAAGAAGGGCTCGATCCGGAGAAGGACTTCGATCTGCAGTACGTGGGAGAACCCACCCAGGCGGCCCAGCTATTGTTGACCGGCAAGGTGGAAAACGCCGTACTCAGTGAAGCCCTGGCCACGTCGGCATTGCTGCAGACCGAGACCGCGGAGAAGCCGCTCTACAGGGCTTTCCCGTTCGACCAAGCCTGGGAACGCGCGACGGGCGGTTCGGCGCTCAGCACCATCGCGGGGACCGTGGCCACGGGGAGAGTGATGGACCGGCCCGCCGTTCTAGCGGTCTTCGAGCGGGAGTATGAAGCGGCGGTCGAATGGATGCTGGCCAACCCCACGGAGGCGGGCCAACTGGTAGAGACCGACCTCCCACAACTGGGCCTGAAAGCACCGGTCATGACAGCGTCGCTCAAGAGCATCACGTGGAACTACACTCCGGCCACGGAGGCGCGTACCAATTTGGAAGCCTTCTACACCGCGCTCTCGGAACTGTCGCCCCAGGTCATCGGAGGCCAGCTGCCCGACGATGGGTTCTACTACACCCCATAAAGGGACAGAAGCAGACGGCGCGCCGGAGAGCGGCGCGCCGGAGGGGGGCGTCGGCTTCCGGGGGGTTGTCGCTGCTTCGGAAGCCGGTGCCGGCCGGCGAAGTGGGATGGTCCGGCGTGCCCGGGCTGCCTACGTCGTCGCGGGAGTGCTCGCCATGCTGGTTGCATGGCAACTGCTGTCCTTCGTGGTCAGCCCGGCGGTGATGGCGTCTCCGGCGGATACGGCGAAAGCTCTTGCGGGACTGGCGTGGGGCAGCAAGCTCTGGGTCGAGCTGCTGATCACCCTGAAGCGCCTGGTGATCGGACTGGCCATGGGAGCGGCGGTCGGGTGGCTGCTCGGCATCGTGGCCGGCGTTCACCGGCAGCTCCGATCGTTCCTCGAGCCGCTGCGCTGGGTATCCATGACCGTCCCTGCGGTCATCATCGCCGTGCTCGCCATGCTGTGGTTCGGACTGGGCGATCTGGCGGTGATCTTCTTGGTAGCGGTCATCGTGTTTCCGACCATGTACGTGAACACCGTCTCCGGGGTGCAGGCCGTCGACCGGCGGCTCACGGAGATGGGGCAGGTCTATCATTTCTCCCGGCGCCTGCTTCTCACAGAGGTCTACCTGCCGGGGATCGCGTCTCCGGTACTGGCGGGTCTGACGCTGGCCACGGGCGTCGCCGTGCGGGCGGTGGTATTGGGAGAGGTCCTGGGAGCCATGAACGGGATCGGTCACGCCTTCTCCCGGGCCATGGCCTATCTCGAGACCCCGGAGTTATTCGCTTGGATCGTGGTGCTCCTTGCCCTGATGGCGGTCATCGAGTTCGGCGTGTTGCGCCCGGTCAGGAGGCGGATCATGCGCTGGAGGAAGGCGGGAGGATGATCGTTTTCGAGGAGGTGAGCAAGTCCTTCGACTCGCTCGAAGTCTTGAGCGGCCTCTCTTTCCACATCGCGACCGGCCAGATGGTGGGGATGGTGGGTCCTTCGGGCTCCGGGAAGACTACCATCCTGAAACTGGTGACCGGCATCTTGACTCCAGACAAGGGCTCAGTGAGGGTGGCTGAAGGGGTGGTGGGGTATGTGTTCCAGGAACCGCGGCTGCTCCCCTGGCGCACCGCCGTGGACAACGTGGCGGCGCCGCTGCGCGCCCGAGGGAGGATCAAGGCCGAAGCCCGGGAGATAGCGGCTCATTGGCTACGGCGGGTGGAGCTGGGGGGTTTCGAGCACTACCACCCTGCCGAGTTGAGTGGGGGGATGGCGCAGCGTGTTTCGATCGCGCGGGCTTTTGCGGTCGAGCCCCGGATCCTGCTCATGGATGAGCCGTTCAGCAATGTGGACGCGGCTCTGAAGGGGTCGCTCATGCAAATCCTCACCAGTATCATCCGAGAGCGGAAGCCGACCGTACTCTATGTCACTCACGACCAAGCAGAGGCAATCCGTCTGGCGGACCGGGTCGTCGAGCTCGTCCCGGGGAACGGGTTACGCGAGCTGGATGTGAGGGACCGCGCCTAGGCCGCCGGCCGTCGTTTGGCGGGAGCCGCCCGCGATAGGCCGGCCGCCAAGATTCAACCTCTGTTGTAGGGGCCTGCGCGCCTGCCCGTCTACCATCGCAACAGCGGTCCTTGATGCCGGCTGAGACGCGACGGTGAGGAGGGAAGATGTTCGAGAAACAGGTGTGGATGCAGAGGGCGGGGGAGTTCCCGCAGTCCAATCAGGAGTACTTCGCGCTTCTGGCTCGGGCCGTCTTCTCAGCCGGACTGGGACCCAAAGTGGTGGAGGCTCGTTGGAAGGATATGAGGTCGGCCTTCCATGGTTTCGATCCTGCCGCCGTCAAACAGATGGACGAAGCGGATGTGGTGCGGCTCCTGGGCGATCCCGCGGTCATACGCAACCGGCGCAAGATCGAGGCGGTCATACAGAACGCGCACATTTTCCTAGACCAGACGGCGCAGCAGCCCTCGTTCCATGATCATCTGGTTGCGCTGGGAGCCGGCGAAGACCTGGACGCGACCGCTGAGGAACTGGCTCGGACTTTCGCGCATCTGGGAAGAACGTCCGCGCTCTTCTTCCTGTTCAGCGCGGGCTGGCGGCCGCGGGATCCGGTCGAAGAATGAGTGGGGCGTGGTGGTTTGCCGGTGGGCCGAAACGGTTAGAAGGAGACAGGGGACGACGGACCCGTAGAGATTAAGCGACCCCGGCGGACAGGTCCCTCCGATCGGTTGGTCGCGAAAGGAGGCTCCATGGATCCGACAATGCTCCGCGAATATGAGAACAAGCTGGCTGCTTGGCTCGCACAGGGCTATCAACTCCTTGCGGATGATGTGGATGGTGAACTGCGTCTGACTGTGCACTTCGTCTCTCGCGATGGTGCCGTGGGGAGCGAGCGGGAGCAGGAGTTCTGGCCCATGACCGCCGAGATTGTTGAACTGCTTAATGACAACGGCATCACCATATCTCGGGCTCTGGCCGGGCCGAGACCTTGGGCAGGGCCCCATCCGGAGGATTTGTAGCGTCGCGCAGGGGGATAATGAACGCGCATAATGGTATCTTCTGTTTGCAGCGTTTATGGTAGTGGGCTGTGTCGGATCGCGCAGATGCCGGGGGGCCATCGTTGTGACCGACATGCCCGTGCAAAGTAGGAAAGGAGATCCCCCTTGTCTCGAGATGTTCTAATTATCAGCATGGCGCGCACCCCCGTGGGCCGCTACCTCGGTACTCTGGCCGACATTCCAGCGTGGAAGCTGGGGTCGATTGCGATTGCCGAGGCCATCAAGAGGGCCGGTATCGAACCGTCTGAGGTTGAAGAAGTCATCATGGGCAACGTGCTTACGGGCGGTCAGGGCCAGGGCCCGGCCCGCCAGGCTGCGTTGGCCGCCGGTGTGCCCGATGATGTCCCCGCATGGACTCTCAACCATGTGTGCGGCTCGGGCATGAAGTCGGTACACCAGGCTGCGCTTGCCATCAAGGCCGGCGACGCGGATGTCATAGTGGCCGGCGGCATGGAGAACATGAGTATCGCGCCTTACCTGGTCCCGAACGCCCGCCAGGGTTACCGCATGGGAGACGGTGTCCTTCAGGACGAGATGATCCTGGATGGTCTCTGGTGTGCCATGAACAACTATCACATGGGCATCACGGCTGAAAACGTTGCCGAGAAGTACGGCATCACCCGTGAGGTGCAGGACCAGATCGGCTACGAGAGCCAGACTAAGGCCATCGCCGCCATCAAAGCCGGCAAATTCAAGGCCGAGATCGTCCCGGTGGAGATCCCGCAACGTAAGGGCGATCCGCTCATCTTCGATACCGACGAGCATCCTCGCGAGGGGACTACTCTCGAGGCGTTGGCCAAGCTGAAGCCCGCTTTCAAGAAGGACGGCACGGTGACCGCCGGCAACGCTTCCGGCATCAACGATGCGGCCGGAGCCTTCGTGGTGGCCTCGAGTGAATGGGCGGAGAAGAAGGGTATCAAGCCGCTGGCTACTCTGGTGGCTCATGCGTCCGCAGCGCTCGACCCCGCTTACATGGGTATGGGTCCTTACTACGCCACGAAGAAGATCCTTGAGAAGTCGGGCATGACGCTCGATCAGATGGATGTCATCGAGGCCAACGAAGCCTTCGCGGCCCAGGCCGGTGCTGTGGCTCAAGAATTGGGTCTCGATATGAGCAAGGTCAATCTCTACGGCGGCGCCATCGCTCTGGGACATCCCATCGGAGCGTCGGGCGCCCGTATCCTTGCGACCCTCATCTCCGCTCTCAAGCAGGAGGGTGGCACGTATGGTCTGGCCACCATGTGCATCGGTGGTGGCCAGGGCATAGCCAGCATCGTGAAGGTCTGAAGTCCAGTAGCAAGACAGGAGAAGCACGTGAAAGACCGCGTTGAAAAGGCACTAGATCTCATCCGGCCGGCTCTACAGAACGACGGTGGCAACGTCGAATTGGTCGACGTGGACGAGGCCGCCGGTATCGTCAAGGTGAAGCTGGTGGGCGCCTGCGGTAGCTGTCCGATGTCGCAGTTGACGCTGCGCATGGGTGTCGAGCGGGTGTTAAAGGAGCAAATCCCGGAGGTTGTCGAGGTGCAGGCAGTCTGACGTAGCCGTCCAGACGGTCTGGTGTCCCAGAGCTACCGGTCTAGGACTTGAGCTTGAACAGGTAGCCGGTCGACCGGTCGATCTCGTCTCTGAGGTACTTCAGGTTGTTGACCGTGGCCGAAAGGCTTTGCAGCCTTTCGGCCACGGCTTCCTGTCTCTCCTGCATCTCCTGCAACCGGGGTCCGAGGTCCTTGATGCGCCGCGTGACTTCTTCCAGGTCGCTCTTCGAGTTGATCCCTGCTTTGCGGGCGGCCTTGACCATTCGCCACGCACTGATCCCAGCGACGGCAAGTCCGGCCAGGAGTAGCGCACAACCCACACAGATGAGGACGATCATGATGATGGTAGCGAGCGTCATACGCTCACTCTACCAGACGGCGGGCGCTCCGGTCCTAGGTTGAAGCTCGAAACGGCGGATGGCGGACAGGTTGGTCCTCTCATCCAGGTGCGAGATTCTGATGACATCGCCCGTGCGGGGAGCGTGGATGAAGAAACCCTCACCGATGTAGATCCCCACGTGGTGCACCGGTATGCCAAAGGCCAGAAGGTCTCCCGGCATGATCTCCTCGGGTTGTATGCTCATGCCCAGCTGAGCTTGGAACCCTGAGTAGTGAGGCAGCGCCACTCCGTGCTGCGCGTAGACGTAGGCGGTATATCCGGAGCAATCGAAGCCCGTGGACGGCCGGTCGCCTGCCCAGACGTAGGGGATGCCCATGTAGTAGGCGGCGGTCTCCAGGAGCTGGTTGATGAGCTCATTCTCGGTCTGGGGCAGCAGGCCATCGTAGATCTGACCGCCGTTCAGGACCTCCGTCAGAGCCGTCCGGAGCTGTTCTTGTTCGGCCTCTTGACGTGCACGCTCGGCTTCAATCACCGCGCGGATCTCAGCATCGATGCCGGCCAGGGTAGCCTCGCGTTCAGCCAGCGTGGCCCGTATCTGCGCGCGTTGTCCGTCGATCTGACGGCGTAAGGACAGCTGTTCGCGCTTGGCCTTGTCGAACTCGGCAAGAACGGCATTGAGTCTGCCGGTACTGTTCATCAGCTTCTCAACAATGCGCCGGTCCTGGTCGGCCAGCGTGCTGGCCACCCGGATGCGGTTGATGAGGTCGTCGATGCCGTTGGCCGAGATCAGCAGTTGCAGGAGCTCATCACCGCGTCCACCCGCTTTATAGAGGGCGCAGACCCGGTCCTCGAGCTTCTTGACCCGATAGGCGTGGTCCGACTGGGCCTCCTCGAGCTCCCGACGAAGGGTAGCCATGCCCACATTGATCTCGTCCAGTTTGAGCTGCAGTCGGTTATAGGCTTCAGAACTTCTTTCCAGCTCCAGATCGAGCGCGTCTATCTCCTCCTGGACGCTCCCGGCTTGGGCAGTGAGATCGTTGACCTGCGTCTTTGCATCCCCATGCAGCTCTATAGCACCGAGGTCAGCGGGGACGCCGAGCGCCGGGCTGGGGTTCAGGCAGAGCAGGATCGTCCCGCAGAGGACGATGAAGCAGACCACACCGCGGGTGCGCCAAGCCACGCCCGAAGCATCACAAAGATGTGCGAGGCGAGCAATGTTGGAGGCGCGGCCACGCGGGCCGCGAAGGACGGCGGGAGATATACCTCTACTGCTGATCCCGTTATGAAGCATCAATGCACATACGATCCTTCGGTTGCTCCCTCGTCCAGTTATCGGCACTTCGGCACGAACACTTGCGCATTTTCACCATCAATATGTCTGTTCGGCGTCAGACGCGTTACACATGCCTCCGGCGACCTCCCGAAACACGACTTGCCACCGAACCCAATCGGGCAAGGCCCAATCCGACAGAACCCCCCGAGGAGCCACGGTCCGAGAGAGATTCTACCGCGACAGGCGGAGGATGTGGTGCAACGAAGGACTCAGATTGGGCGGCGAAGCGGCCGGCGGAATACGTGAGTCCTTTCTAAGAGCGGGTCTTCGCTGCCCGGACGGATTTCTACTGGCCGGCCTCTGTTGTGGCTCTCGATTCTCGGGTTCTGTCCGTTTGGCGCGGCGAGGTCGTTCTGCGCTCTGAACCCTGCTGGCTGTATGATATACTGCGTCATTCAAGCGGCGCGGGGTGGAGCAGTCCGGTAGCTCGTCGGGCTCATAACCCGAAGGTCGCAGGTTCAAATCCTGCCCCCGCTACCATCA
>JAAYCW010000023.1 GCA_012729575.1 Actinomycetota bacterium
CCGGCGCCAACGAAGCCGACCCCGGAACAAGGTCAAGAGGCCCACGTTAGAACAGCCGCCCCAAACGGCGCACTGTTGGGTCTGCCCCCGCGCCGAGGCGCCGCCGAGCAGCCGTCTCTTAGCTAGCCCTCTGCTTCTCGTTCCGCTTTGAACTTGGCATACTCGGCCAAACGCGACAGGACATACGCCGCCCGCTTGGCGTCGGGGTAAGCCGCTATTCCGTTCTCGGCGAGATACTCATATTCCTGGGGGACCAATTCAGGCAACGCAAAGATCGACACCGCCACCGGTTTGTCGATGGTCTTCGAGGCTTCGACGATGCCCTCCTCACAGGCACGTATGGCCGACGTATTGACCAGAATCATGTCGATGTTGGGATCATCCGCGATTATCCGTATCGCTTCTCCGTACAAGCCAGGATTCAACAGTGAAGCCACCCCGATATCCACCGGGTTGCCGATCGAGGTACCCACCTCCGGCATTATCTGCCTCAGCCGGGCCTTGGTCTCGTCTGCAAGGCCTGGAAGTTCCAGCCCCGCAGCCAGGCAGTTATCGGCCGTTGCCACTCCGGTCCCGCCGTGAGCACTTAGGACCGCGGTCCCGCGACCTCTGGGCAGAGGTGAGAAGTGAAAGCCAAGGGCGCAGTCGACGACCTGCTCCATGCAACTCACGTTGATAATGCCGGTCTGCTGGAACAAAGCGTTCCAGACAGTGGCCGAACCCGCCAGAGCGCCCGTGTGCGACGCCGCCGCCTTGGCCCCCTGTTCACTCATGCCGCCCTTCCACATGATGACGGGCTTCTTAGCCGCCACTTTCCGGGCCACCTCGAAAAAGCGTCTGCCGTCCTTGACGCCTTCCATATAAGCGAGGATCGTCCTGGTATTCTCGTCTTCACCGAAGTACTCCAAGTAGTCCTCGGCGGCAAGGTCGCATTCGTTGCCGCAACTCACCATGGTGCTGAAAGCAGCGCCCTTCTTAGTGAGGAACCAGACCACCTGGTCTGTGAAGGAGCCGCTCTGTGCGAACCCTCCGACGCTTCCGCCCCGGTTAGGCACCTTCTCCATGAGCGACATGGGGAAGGTGGACAGCCCCGCGGCCGGGCTGAAGAATCCCAGGCAGTTGGGTCCTATCACTCTGACACCACCTGCTCGGGCCACACGAGCTATCTCTTGCTCAAGGGCCTTTCCCTCAGCACTCAGCTCACCGAAGCCGGCAGCAAAGACCACCACGCCTTTCAGCTTCTTCTCCACCGCTTCTTTGACGATGCCCAGAACGGCCTCCGGAGGGGTCAACAGGATCGCCAGCTCCACCGGCTCCGGAATGGCCGTGAGGTTCGCGTATGTCTTGAAGCCTAGGATCTCCTCGCGCTTGGGGTTGACCGGGTAGATATGCGGGCAGCCTAGGTCGCGGAGACCCTCGAGAAACAGACGCCCAAAGGTGCCCTCCCTGTCACTGGCGCCTACGAGGGCCACCGACTGCGCATTGAATATCTGCGAGATCTGCCGAACAGTTTCCGACTGCATAGTATTACTCTCCCAGGATGACTCGAGCATCGACGGCGACGGCCCCGTCAGGGTAGGCGAAGACGGGATTAAGATCCATCTCCTTCACCTGAGGCGTCTGGGCTACGAACTCCGAGACCCGCAAGAGGATATCCTCGAGCGCCGAAGTATCGACCGGCTTTGAACCGCGGAAGCCCTCCAGAAGCCGGGCCGCCCTTATTTCTCTCACCGCGTTGGCAGCATCGGCCTTGGTAAGAGGAACGATCTTGAAACTCACGTCCTTGAGGACCTCCACCCACACACCGCCGAGCCCGAACATGATAACCGGGCCAAACTGAGGGTCGGTGGCCATACCGATGATGACCTCCAACCCAGGGCGGGCCATGTTCTGCACGGTCACGCCCTCGATGGCAGCTTGGGGGAACTTGGCGCGGCAGGAGGCCATAATCGCCCGGTAGGCCCGGGCCACTTGATCCGCGTCGGCCAAGCCGACCTTGACCCCACCGGCGTCACTCTTGTGAGTGATGTCTGCTGACGAGACCTTCAGGACGCACGGGTAACCGATCTCCCGGCTCATCGCCATCGCCTCCTCCTCCGAGGTAGCCAGCCTTATCTCGGTAGTGGAGATCCCCAGACTCCTCAGCAGCTGCTTTGACTCTATCTCTGTGAGGATTGTACGTCCCTCTTCTCGCGCCTTCTCCATGACCTCATAGCTGCCCGTGGTGTTTACCATCTCTTACCTCGACTCAAGAAGTGTGCAGACCGACTCTCCTAACAGCCTACCAGCTTCGCGGACCACCGAAGCCCTCTGCGGTGTTGCCGCGACTCCCCCCGGTGCGAGGCGAGAGGGACCCCGACACCGGGCCTGCCCTCCACCCTACCGCCGCTTTGCCGCCCGCGCCTGGACCAGTTGAGCGGCGATACTGATCGCGATCTCCTCTGGTGTCTCGGCGCCGATGGCGAGACCGATGGGCGCATGCACACGGCCTAGGTCGTCAGAGGAGCAACCCTCCCGACCGAGGGCCTCGAAGGTATCCGCAACCTTCTGGCGACTGCCGATCATGCCGATGTAGCCGGCCTGCGTCCTCAGTGCCTGGGCCAGCACGCTCTGATCGTGGCTGTGCCCGCGGGTGACGATGACGACGTAGCTGTCTTCATCAACAGGGAGCGTCTCCACCACAGCGTCGAACGAAGCCGGCACCACGATGCGGTCGGCGTCGGGAAACCGTTCGGGACTGGCGAAATCGGAACGGTCGTCGACGATGACGGTGAAGAACCCCAGTCCGCTCAACACCGGCACCAAGGCCTGGCCGCAGTGGCCGGCGCCGAAGACGTACGCAGTGCCGCGGGCACCGATAAGCCGCACGAAGACTCTTCCGGGATCGTCGGCAAGTATCCGGTCGTAGGTGCCGCCGCGACGCGCCAGCTCGCCCAATTCCTCCAGCGGGTGGACTGCCTCTCCGGCCACATCGCCCTCGGAGTCCACTATGCATCTTCGCACGGCGGACCGCTCCTCGGCTTCGCCGGGCAGGACGGTCACCAACCACCCCTTCTCTCCCTGTCTAAGCAGTTCGGCCATCCTCGCGAAGAGATGTTGAGCCGCCGGGCGACGGGGATCAATGTCTTCCACAAGGATCAGGCCGCCGCCACCGCACATCATCCCCAATCCCGCCGAGTCGAACCGTTCGAGACGCCACTTTCCCGTACCAAGCATCTCCTTCGCCTGAGCGGCGACGCTCATCTCCAAGGGGCCTCCGCCAATCGTCCCCGTGATCGACCCGTCGGCCCGCACCAACATGTCCGCGCCGGCGTGTCGGGGCGATGACCCCTTGGTGTCGAGGATGGTCGCCCAGGCGAACGCCTCTCCTTGCTCCAAGAGCTGCAGGCCAACCCGCGTGGTCTCAGAGTTCATCCGCCTGCCTCCCACCATGCTCGGTCTGCCACGACTGATCTATCTTCCTCTTCCCCGTGCCGAGAACGATCTCCTGCCCCACGTCCCATTCCCTGACATCTATGGCCACCTTCTCCCGGGCAGCCCGGTCCGACAGGGCGGGAATCCCCCGAAGGGCCCGCAGGATCTCGCCCTCGTCCGGGCGGGAGACATCTCCGCACCACTTGATGCCAAGTACCAGGGTCTCCCGTTCCCCACCGCGCTCGAGTGACGCCTTGAAATCCGCCAATCCGTCCAGAGGAAGGAGCGCCTCATCGAGGTCTCGCTGGCGGAGCACACCGCCGCCGGGAAGGTCACACCCTCCGGACAGCCGGCTGTCGACGTGAGCCATGGTCTTCAGCTTGGTGCCGCACGCACACGTCCCTGGGATGAAGCGGCTCACGTCACCGGTCCGGTACCTCACCAACGGCATCGCCCGCCGGGTGAGTGTGGTGAAGACCACCTCCCCGCTTACTCCATCAGGCACAGGGCGGCCGGTCACGGGATCGACGATCTCGAAGAGAAGATCAGCTTCCCTCATATGGTAGCCAACCCGGGCTCGGCAATCCACACCCCCACCCAGCCCCATCTCGGTGGATCCATAGTGGTTGTAGGCCCTGCAGCCCCATGCCGATTCAATGACCTTGGCCGCCGCGGGCGACACCCGGTCGGTGCTGAGTAGAACGCTCGTCAAGCTTTCGAACTGTGTACGTCCCTCGGCCAGAGCCGTTTTAGCCATGCCCAGCACCTGCACCGGGACTCCCAGCAGCGCCGACACCCTTTCCGCCGCCATCACCCCCAACGCGTGAGCAGGATCCTGCACCAAGCCATAAGGGATACCCTCCACTCCGAGACGCTCCAAACCGGCTTTCAAGAGATCGCCGACGCTACCTGGTAGATGGCCCGGCAACAATATCAACACCCTGTCTCCGGGGCCAACGATGGTGGACATGCCGTGGTGGAAGAAGTCCCGGGTCAACTCCTGGTCCGGGGCAGTAAAGAATATCCTCTTCGGACGACCGGTGGTGCCGGAGGTCGGCAGGGTGACGACCCTATCCACATCCGAGTGCCGGACACAGACGAAGTCCAGAGGTGCTTCTCTCAGGTCATCTGACGTGGTGAAAGGAAGTTCATACAGCTCGTCCAAAGCGGAGAGACGGATCGAGTCAGCACCCAAGGTCCTTCGGTAGTGCGCGCTCTTGCGCTGAGCCAAGGCGAGGGTCTCGTTGAGCCTCGCAAGCTGGTAGGCATGAAGGGCCTCCACAGAGAGAGCGGCTCCGTCAACCAGCTCATTCACGGGACTGGTCCCCGTGTTAGTGCGCCCGATCTTCGCAACGATCCAAGGTTCAAGAGGCGTCAGTGGAACGAGATCCATCAGTTCCCTTACCGCAAGAGGCCGGCTGATGCCGTTAGATGATGTCGTCGAGCATGTCTTCGAGTATCTCGACGGCAGATTCCACAAATGTGGGGCAACGCGTCTGGAACACGCCCAACCGCTGCGCCTCCGCGTGCCCCTCCGGAGTGCCGACGTCGCAACCGAGCAGCTCTCGGCAGGTGACGGCCTGGTGCTCCGCCCGGAACTCCTCCAGGAAGCTCCGCACCAACTCATAAGTGCGGATCTTCGAGTCAACGGCGGGAGGATTTGGGCCGCAGACCGCAAGCCCGATCACCATGATCGCCCCCGTCACGGCGCCGCAGGTGCCCCCCGTCCGTCCCATGCCGCCGCCGAATCCGCAAGCCATCCTGCAGGCAGACTCGGCATCCACCCCCAGTTCTTCCGCGAATTCGGCCACCACAGCCTGCGCGCAGTTGAGACCTAACATGAACTGCTCGACCGCATGTTCGGTCTTGCTCAAAGATGGCTCCTCGGACGAAGTTGCCGTGCGCCTCACCATGGAATCTGAACTACCCGACCATTATAGTAGTTGAACGAAGGGCAGACCTCCGACAACTGGACGATCCCCGGGAGTGAAATGACCCCCAGTCTGTACGAAGAGGCCGCTTTCCGGGCGGCTGCAGGCAACGAGTTCCGCCCCGGAGGCCTTCGCCTCACCGAGGAACTCGCCCGCAGATGCCGGCTCGAACCAGGCCTTCGGGTTCTTGACCTTGCCTGCGGCGTGGGTTCGACCGCCAGGTTCCTAGCTCGCCGCTGGGGAGTGCACGTCGTGGGCCTAGACGCCTCGGCCTCCTTCATCGATGAGGCGGCAGCCTACCAAGACGGTGACACCGACCCGGGAAGAGGTCGGATCGACTGGGTGGTAGGCAGAGCCGACGACATTCCCCACCCGGACGGGTACTTCGATGCGGTGTTCTCGGAGTGCTTCCTCTCCACTCTAGAAGATCCCGTGAGGGTACTGAGGGAGGTGAGACGCGTTCTGCGGCCGTCCGGGCTTCTGGCGGTCACGGACGTGTACCTGAGAGAGGCAATCGCAGTGCCTTTACCCGGGGCCAGACCTGCAGCCGCCTGCCTCCGCAACGCGACAGACAGGAGGACGATGGAGAGACGGCTGGACGAGGCCGGTTTCGAAGTGACCACCTGGGAGGATCACTCTCGCGCGCTTGGTGGGCTCGTTGCATCTCTCATCTTCGAGTACGGCTCGGCAGACGCGTTCTGGCAAGCAGCCGTTGGAGACGAGCCGGCTGTTCGAGAATCCGTGGCGGCTTCTCGGCCGGGCTATTGCCTGCTCATCGCCCAATAAAGACTCCTCACAACCTCCGCCGGCTCTGCGGTAGACTGGGGGGGCTGAGTATCTACGTAGCGCTATCTGCCCGATACCGGCGGTATGTCCATTTGTACAACCAGATGGGGAAGAAGGTATGAAGCTCGCGAGAATCTGTTTGAAGATCAACGGTGTCGAAAGATTCGTGCTGTGCGATCCCGAGAAGGACTCCCTGGCGGAAGCCCTCCGCCGCATGGGGCTCACAGGTGTCAAGATCGGGTGCGGTGCCGGTGTGTGCGGTGCCTGCTCGGTGATCCTCAACGGTGAGGTGGTGCGATCCTGCACCAAGAAGATGAAGAGGGTTCCGGAGTTCAGCGAAGTCCTCACCATTGAAGGTATCGGAACGCCTCAGCACCTACATCCCATCCAGCAGGCCTGGATCACCTACGGCGGAGCCCAGTGCGGTTTCTGCTCCCCCGGGTTCATCGTGTCCACCTACGGGCTCTTGGCTGAGAATCCATCCCCCACCCGCGAAGAGGTGCGCAAGTGGTTCAAAGACCACCACAACGTCTGCCGCTGCACCGGCTATAAGCCCATCGTCGACGCGGTCATGGCGGCGGCCGAGGTGATGAGGGGCGAGAAGACCATGGCCGATATCACCTACGACTTCGAGGGCGAGACCGAGATCTATGGTTCGCGCCACCCGCGCCCGACCGCTTTGGCCAAGGTATGTGGTCTGGCCGACTACGGAGACGACGTTGCACTTCAGATGCCCGAAGGCGTAGCCCACCTGGCTGTGGTCTTGGCGGAAGCCCATCACGCCAACATCATCGACATCGATACCTCGGAAGCCGAGAAGATGCCGGGTGTCCTTAGGGTGATGACGGCCAAGGACGTGAAGGGCACCAACAACCTGGCCGGTCCGCTGCACGTGCCGCGCACCAAGGGCAAGGGTTTCACGGAGTTCCCGGTCATCGCCGGCAAGAAGGTCTGCCGTCGCGGCGACGTGGTGGCTCTGGTGGCCGCCGAGACCGAGGAAGAGGCCCGCGCGGCCGCCAAGAAGGTCAAGCAGAACCTCGAGGTCCTGCCGGCTTACATGACCTTCCCTGAAGCCGTCATGCCTAACGCGGTCCAACTGCAGGAAGACCTGCCCAACTTCTACATGGAGCAGCCGGTCTTCAAGGGTGAGGATACGGCAGAGGTCATCGAGAAGGCTCCCATCGTCGTGGAGGGCAGCTTCCACTCCCAGCACGAACCCCATCTGCCCATCGAACCGGATGTGGTGCAGGCCTACTGGGGTACCGATGGCATGATGACCATCCAGTGCAAATGCCAGAACCTGTCGGAGAACAGCGAAGCCGTCGCCATGGGCACCGGCATCCCTAAAGAGAACATCCGCATGATCCTGAACACCGTGGGTGGCTCCTTCGGTTACTCGATTGCCCCGAACGTCCACGCCCTGGTGGTCACGGCCGTGCAGAACCTGGATATGCCCTGCACTCTCACTCTGCCGTACGACGAGTTCAATCACATCAGCGGTAAGCGGGCTGCTACCTTCGCCAATGGCCGCCTCGCCTGCGACAAGGACGGCAAGATCCTCGCTGCCGAGTACGATGTGGGATTCGACCACGGCGCCTACGGGACCGTACCCATCTTCAACAACCTGGTGACTGTCGGCTTCCACGGCTACAACGTGCCTAACTTCAAGGCGCTGGCCCGTGGTGGCGCTACTAACCACGCCTTCAATACCGCCTATCGCGGCTTTGGGTCCCCCCAGATCTATACGACCACCGAGGCCCTCATCGATATGGCGGCCGAGAAGTTGGGGATGGACCCGTGGGAGTTCCGCTATCTCAATGCAGCCAGGCCGGGAGACCTCACCATCAACAGCCGGCCCTACCACGACTACATCTATCCGGACCTGCTCGAGAAAGCCAAGCCGGTCTACGACCAGTACAAGGCGGAGGCCGAAGCCGCCAGAGCCGAAGGCAGGCACGTCGGCGTCGGTATGAGCATGGGTGGCTTCATCATCACCATCGGCATGTTCGACGTGGCCGAAGTGGCGCTGGAGCTCAATCCCGACGGCACCATCACCCACTACAACACCTGGGAGGACATGGGGCAGGGCGGCGACATCGGAACCCTCACCCACACAGTGAAGGCCCTCGAACCTCTGGGTATCAAGCCCGAGCAGGTCAAGCTGGTCATGAACGACAGCAAGACCTGCCCCGATACCAACCTGGCAGCGGCCAGCCGGTCCCACTACATGGCCGGCAACGCCACCCTCGACGCGGCCAAGCAGCTGATGGACGCCATGCGCAAGGACGACGGCACCTGGCGGACCTATGACGAAATGGCGGCCGAGGGCATCCCGACCAAGTACACCGGGCATTACGATCAGTTCAACATCGGCCTCGATCCAGGACCGAATCCCAACACGGGCGAGGGTGAGAAGAACCCCACCTACATGTACGGCCTCAACCTCGCGCTGGTCGAGGTCGACGTCAACACCGGGAAGACCCAAGTCCTAAGATTCACCTGGGTAGGCGATGTGGGCGTGGTCGGCAACATGCTTTCAGTCGAGGGCCAGGGGTACGGTGGCCTCTCGCACTCCATCGGGTTCGCTCTTAGCGAGAACTATGACGCCGAGGACAAGCACGGCAACATGATCGGGTGTGGGATTCCCACCATCGATATGATCCCCGACGACATCAACCTCATCTTCACAGAAACCCCGCGTCCGGCCGGACCACACGGTTCGTGCGGATGCTCGGAGGTCTTCCAGTGCTCCAACCACATGGCCGTAATCAACGCCATCAACAACGCCTGTGGAGTGCGCGTCTATGCGCTGCCGGCGACCCCCGACAAGGTGAAGGCCGGTTGGGAAGCCAAACAACGCGGGGAGGATCTGACTCCGCCCAAGTACTACCTGGGCACAGACTTCGAGGAAGAACTGGAGACGATCAAAGCCAACCCACTCGGATAGCCGGCTGCCCATAGGGCCAGATAAGCGGGAAGGCGGGGTCCCTCGGAGGTCTTCTGTTAGGGATCCCGCCTTTCGCGTATCCTAGATACTGATGAAACTCGAAGATTCCGCAGCATACGCCGCAAAGTGTTTCCGGGGAGAACCTCCGTCGTGCGCCTTTGCGTGTCCCTTTCATATGGATATCCGGTCGTTCCTGGACAAAGCGGCCAAAGGCCGCTGGGGAGCCGCCTACAAGATCTTGCGCGACGCTACGGTCTTCCCCGGTATCGTAGCCGCGCTCTGTGACCAACCGTGCAGGCAGTTTTGCCAGCGCACGGTGCTCGGTGACGCGGCGATCGCCCTGCGCGACGTCGAGGCGGCATGTCTTCGGTATGCGAAGGACCGAAAGCCGCAGGCCTACGTCATACCTCCCAAAGACAAACGCATCGCCGTGATCGGTGCCGGTCCAGCCGGTCTCTCCTGCGCATTGAACCTCGCCCAGAAGAAATACCAGGTAACCGTTTTCGACAGAGAGAGCGGCTGGGGTGGCGGTCTCCGCTCTCACCCCCGCTTCGCCGAGTTCGATGAGGAGCTGGCCCTGCAATTCTCCGCCGTCGACCTAGAGTTCCGTTTTGACTCAGAGGTCAAGAGTCTTGACGAGGTCGCGGACTTCGACGCCGTCTATGTAGCCACCGGTGCCGATGGCGAGTCTTTCGGGCTGCTCGAGAGCTGGGACAAGAATCTCCTCACCACCTCCAACCCAAGGGTGTTCATGGGGGGAGAGATCTGTGGGGTGACCCTGATGGAGGGTATCGCCCAGGGCATAACGGCATCCAAGGTCATCGAAGTCTTCCTTCAGACCGGTAAGACCACCCGCCCGCACGGCGACCACGACTACGCTGAGGGATGCGGGCGCTATCTGGACCACGAGGGAGAGGTCTCGGTGCCGCTGGTCGTTCCATCGGGACCTGAGGGATACACGGAGGAGGAGGCAAGAGCCGAAGCCGCCCGCTGCCTGCAGTGCGACTGCGACAAGTGCCTGGCCGGATGCGAGATGCTCAGGCGGTTCCACAAGGATCCCCAGAGGATCGCGCGCGAAGTCTACACGGATATGGTAGTCAACCCGCCCTTTTCCACTCGGCAGGTCACGCGCGAGATCTACTCCTGCAACATATGTGGATACTGCAAGTCGGTGTGCCCCGTAGATGTCGACATTGGTGCGCTTTCACAGTTCTCCCGGACGGCCCGCATGAGCGCCGGGATCCATCCGGCAGCGCTGCACGATTTCTGGCTGCGCGAGATGGATTTCAACACCTCAGAGGGTGCATTTGCTTCAGCCCCTAAGGGAAGAGAGACCTGCAAGTACGCCTTCTATCCCGGATGTCAGCTGGGTGCGGCCAACCCGGAGTATGTGCTCCGGTCGTATGACTTCCTGCGCGATACCTACGACTCCGGCATCATACTCGGCTGCTGTGGGGCACCGGCCTACTGGGCGGGAGACCAGGCGCGCCTTCGCGCGAACGTCGAGGCGACCAGACGTCGGTGGAGCGAGATGGGTGAACCCACTCTGGTGTTCGCCTGCGCCACCTGTGAAAGCCTCTTCCACCTCTTCCTGCCCGAGATCCCCCGAGTCTCGCTCTACGAACTACTGGCCGCTTCGGATAAGATCAGCCCCGCGCAGCCCTACCCCGCAGCAGTGGTATTCGATCCTTGTGCAGCCCGGGACGACCACGGGATGGAGTCCGGCGTGAGAGAGCTGGCCGGCAAGGCGGGCGTCACGCTTGACGAACTCACGGAGAAGAACCACTGTTGTGGCCACGGAGGACACATCCGCATCGCCAACCCCAGCCTGTACAACGAGATAACACGTAACCGCGCCGAGGCCAGCGACAGACCTTATATCGTGTACTGCGTCAACTGCAGAGAGGTGTTTGCCTCCAGGAGCAAAGAGTGCGCCCACATCCTCGACCTGGTCTTCGACCTCCCCGTCACCCCGCGGGTGCCTACCCTCCAAGAAAAGCGAGACAACAGCGTGAAGGTCAAGAGGGAGTTGATGAAACAGATCCAGGACATCGATTTCCAGCCGGAAAGGCATGAATGGGATTCGCTGAGACTGATCATCAGCGACGATCTACAGAAGGAGATGGATCAGAAGCTCATATCTGAGGCCGATCTGAAGGAAGCCATCTGGCGGGCGGAGACCTACTGCGACAAGTTCTATGACGAGAAGGACGGCATGAGCATGTGCAGTCTGATCAAGCCGGTCATCACCTACTGGGTGCAGTACCGGGAGACCGCCCCGAACACGTACGAGGTCTGCTCCGCCTACTACCACCGTATGCGTCTCGGACAGAAAGAGTGATGGCGGTGGATTCCGAAGCAAGAACCTGGAAGTGCGCGAAATGCAACGTCGAACTGGTGCCCAAGAAGGCGGTGCTTGAGTACCTCGGGCATACCGTCTCCCACGAAGTACCCGCCTGCCCTAAGTGCGGGAAGACCATGATATGCCAAGAGCTGGCCGAGGGCCGGATGTCCGAGGTCGAACAACAGTTGGAGGACAAGTAGACCGCCTGCATAGTCCGACGTCGGCTAACTCTGGGCCGCAGCCGTCTTCGGGCTGCAGCCGCCTTTGGTCCGCGGCCCACTCAGGACGCAGCCGCTCGGATCCGCGGCCGCTTCTAGGCCGTCGCCGCTCTCGGGCCGTCGCCGCACCTGGACCCGCTTGCGCCTCCCGAAGGGCCTCACAGTGAAGTCGTTCCGGAAGCGCCGACCTTTCCCGTCTTAGGCCGGTGTCGAAGTCGGCTCACCCCGCGCGGGCACGATGCAGACGAACTCGAACGGATCGGTACTGGTATTCTTGAAGTTGTGCATCTCGTTGGGAGCCACGTACACATAGTCGCCCAAGCCGACCGGAGTCTCCGAGCCGTCTGGGGCCACCGCGACCCCTCGCCCGGCTTCTACCTTGACCAGGTGCGGGAAGTCGTGAGTGTGCCAGGGGGTCGCACTGCCCTCGCCCACGCTGAAGTAGCGCAGAACGATCTCATCCGAACCATCGGCCGGCCCAAGGACGACCTGTTTCTCCACGCCTTCGTAGCCTGACTGTGCCAAAGGCACCTCGTCGCGCCGCTTGATCTTCACTGTTTTCCTCCCGAAATCTCGACGCCGGCCTTGCCGGACGCCATGCCGGCTCCAGCCGCCGGCTGAGCCGTCCACATCTGCTGTGCACATGCTACCTCAGCGAGGCCGGAAGACGGCGAGACGACATCACCACACCCGGCGTCTTTCTCTAGAAGATCCCAGACATTCCCGGTAGCACGCTCCGCGGACGCAACCCGGGTTGGTGCTACCCTCTCAAATACGACTGGCCAAGAAAGGGGAAGAGCAGGTGCCCGAGGCCGCTGCGACCAGAAGCCCGGTAGGGCAATGAAGAAAGAGATCGGCTTCGCCGAAGCCCTCGGACTCACCCTATCCAGCATCACCCCTTTGGGCTCCGAGGAGTTGCCTCTGGAACACCTGACCGGCCGGGTGCTTGCCGGCGATATCATCTCCAGAGTGGATAGTCCCTCCATAGATGCATCCCTCAAAGACGGCTATGCGCTGCTTTCTAAGGATCTGCAGGGGGCCCGCGCGGACAACCCCGTCGCCCTCCATTTGCTGGGCAGTGTCTCAGCCGGAGCTTCCACCGCCCTCCGAGCGACATCCGGCCGGGCGATTCGAGTGACCACGGGCGCGCCCCTTCCCCAGGGAGCCGATGCCGTGCTGGCCGAGGAATTCGCCACCGTGTCCGGCCACACCCTCTTGTGCCATAACACTGCCGAACCGGGCAGGAACATACTGCCACGAGGCACCGACATACGTAGGGGACAGACTGTCGCAAGGACCTTCGAACACGTGACGCCGTCTCTTGTCGGACTTCTGGCCACCGCGGGTATCGACCGGGCCCCGGTGTTCACAAACCCCGTGGTGTGTGTCATAGCGACCGGCGATGAGGTGGTGGCCCCAGGCCGGCCCCTACCCGAGGGAATGCTCTATGCCAGCAACATCACGGAGATCTGTGCATGGCTCTCCACCTACCGGATCTCCAGCCGGGTCTGTTTCGCCGGAGACACCAAAGAAGCACTGCGGTCGACGATCGAGCAGAACGTCGATCATGTTGACGCTTTCATCTCCAGCGGCGGTATCTGGGGAAGTGAGCGCGACCTGATACTACAGGTGCTCGAATCGCGATCATGGAAGAACGTATACCACCGAGTCCGGATGGGCCCAGGGAAGGCCATCACTTTCGGTTTTCTTGAGGGCAAACCCTTCTTCTGCCTGCCGGGTGGTCCCCCATCAAACGAGATGGCCTTTCTGCAGATAGCTCTGCCCGGTGTGCTTCGGATGCGTGGCCACACCGGGTCGACCTTCCCCATGGTCACCGCCCGGCTTGCCGCGACGGTCCGAGGAGTCGGTCACTGGACCCAATTCATCCACGCGAAGATCGAGCGGACAGACGGTCGGCTGACAGTCGTTCCCCTGCAGCAAAAGAGTCGCCTGCAAAGCATGGCTGGAAAGGACGCCCTGATCTGCATCCCGGAAGGATATGAGATGCTCGAGCAGGGTGCTTTGGTCGACGTGCAGTTGCTGGATAGCCGGGTGCTGCACACCTCTTAGCCTGTGGGAAGACCGCCTGTTGGCGAACCTCACTTGCGAAGGATCCATCTGACGACGTTGATGATCAAAGTCTCCGGTTCCGCGATGATCCCGGTCAATATCAACCCGACGCCGAAGAAGCACGCACCCGCCACGACGGCCAGCGCCACTATCCCAACTTTGCGCCACGTGCCGGTCCCGCTAAACACGGAGCGTGGCCGCCAGTCGTTGAGGTTTTAGGAGCAGATCAAGAGCGTCCCGGATATCCGTGACCACGACATCGGCAGCCAGCAGCGCCACGGTCGCGGCACCTTCCGCTCCGACCACGCAGATGCCCACGGCGCTCTCTTCGAGCATCAGGGCATCGTTAGCGCCATTCCCGATAGCAGCCGACTGGTGGGCCCCCAAACGGCGCAGGACCTTGAGTTTCTCCTCAGCCTGGTTCCCCATCGTGAGCACAACGGTCTCGATCCCCAAAGACTCTCCCACCCGCGACGCTCCTCCGTGCGTGTCGGCCGTGACCATCACGGGCATCAACTCCTTATGCAACGAAACGAGCCGTTCTGCCACCCCGTCGAGCAACTCCCCGTCCAGTCCCAGGGTCCCATTCATGTCCAGTATCAAGTGCGTCAGGTCATAGGTGTTTCGACCCGGGATCACCAACCTCATGCAAGGACCTCTTGTCTCGATGGTCAACGGCGCAAGAGACGGTGCATGCGCTCTGCGTGTCTCCGACTCTACCACGCAGAGCCGTTTCTGATGCCTGTTGCGGATGCCTGACGCTGCTTGGCCCGCCGCCAAGTGTTTACATCCATTAGCTAGATGGTATTCACATCTAAGTCGTGTTACGATATAGGCGCATTGAGAAAACAGCGGAGATCACATCGCTTGAAAGGTGGGAGCGAAATGCCTAGAGGCGACCAGACCGGCCCTCCTCGCGGAGGCGGCGGCGGTGGAATGAACGGACTTAGGGCCGCAGGCCCAGGAGGAGCATGCATATGCCCCTCGTGCGGCTACCGTGAGCCTCATGTGCCTGCACAGCCCTGCAATCAGAAGTCCTGCCCCAAATGCGGGGCGGCTATGGTCAGGGAACGATGACCGTTCGGTGGGCAGCAGCTCCGACCGAAGTGTTGTGAACGACGGAAGACACGCCATACACGTAGAGTCAGAAGGAGGATCTTGAAATGCCAGGTGGAGATAGAACAGGACCAAGAGGCATGGGTCCGATGACCGGCCGTGCAGCCGGGTACTGTGCGGGCAATCCCAATCCCGGTTACGCCGGCGTCGCTTTGGGCAGAGGTTTCGGAGCCGGCAGAGGTTTCGGAGCCGGCAGAGGCAACTGGGGCGGCGGCAACTGGGGCGGCGGAGGCCGAGGTTGGCGCAACATGTATTACGCCACCGGCTTGCCGGGCTGGGCCCGCTATGGCGGATACGCCGGCCCTTATGTCCAGCCCGATCCCGAAATCCAGAAGCAGACGCTGAAGGACCAGGCCGATGCCCTCCAGGCGGAATTGGATCTGGTGAAGAAGCGGCTCTCCGATCTGGAAACCGGTACTGAGTAGCCGGCTGCTCCCAATCGATGCGGTCACGGCCGTGCCCGTCTGAAGGGGCGGACACGGCCGTGTCTTCGGATTCATAGCCCCAAAACCTGAGAGAATACAAAAGATCATGAGATCATCGCTGGACTGCATTCCCTGCTTCATCCGTCAGGCTCTCGAGGCGGCGAGAACGGTCTCCGACGATCCAGACATGCACGAGGCCATCGTGCGCGAGATGCTGGTCTGGATGGGAGAGGCCGATCTTAGTCAATCACCCCCCAGCTTCGCCCAGCACATTCACCGACGTCTCCACACGGCGATAGCCGATGACGATCCTTACCGAGCGGCGAAACAGCGGCAGAATCTCATGGCCCTCAGTCTTCTGCCCCATCTGAGGGCGTTGATAGACGCGGCGTCCGACCCTCTGGACACCGCCCTGCGCGTAGCTGTCGCCGGAAACGCCATTGACATGGGCGTTACCGCAGCTCTGAACGACACCGACCTACGACTGGCCGTAGAGCAGGCATTGAAGGAACCTTTGGCGGGAGACCACCAGGAATTCCGTCATGAGCTGGAGTTTGCCGACAGCATCCTCTACCTGGCCGACAATGCTGGGGAGATCGCGCTGGACCGGCTCCTGGTGGAACAGCTCGGACCGGCGCGGGTGACGGTGGTCGTACGTGGCTCACCCGTCCTCAACGATGCCACCCGGGTAGACGCGCAGGCAGTCGGGCTGGACAGCATCGTGGAGGTCATAGACAATGGTTCGGACGCGCCCGGCACCATACTGGCCGACTGCAGCGAAGAGCTTCGACAACGATTTGCAGACTCCGATTTAGTCATCGCCAAGGGGCAGGGCAACTTTGAATCTCTGAACGAAGAGCCCGGAAATGTGTTCTTCTTATTCAAGGTCAAGTGCCCGGTCGTCGCGAACGGAGTGGGCGCGCCCGTTGGGACTCACATGCTGACCCGATCGGCGCCCCGCGCTGTTGCGCCCGCCGTGCCTGATGAAAACGGGAGAACATGAACGGACCGGGAGGACACCAGCGACGGCGGCGGGGACAGGGAGCCGGAGGAGGGAACGCGGGCCCGAAGGGCCGGAGGGGCGGCGGCGTAGTGGACACCACCGCGCTGGCGGGTACCGGCATCGGAGACAACAAGCGTTCCTTCATCGAGACCGCCCTGCTCATAGCTCTGACCGAGGAGAGCGGGCACGGGTATGCGCTTGTGGACCGCGTGCAGCAATTGGTGGGCGACCAGCTGTACGTGGACCCCGGCAGTGTCTATCGCATCTTGCGGCTGCTGGAAGAAGCGGGGATGATCCGCTCCTCTTGGGAATCGGGCGACGCCGGGCCACTGCGACGCACATACACCGTGGAACCACGCGGGCGAGAGCTACTGCGTTCCTGGGCGACCGTCCTGGCGGATCGTGGCAATGCTCTGCTCGCGCTGTCTGAGCTTGCTCAGAAGCAGCTCACCTGACTCCACCGGCAGTAGATCTCGACAAGAAGATATCGGCAAAGGATGGCTGTCATGGATGCGACCGTCACTATCTTGGTGGACAACAACAAGGCCGAGGACGGCCTCTGCACCGAGCACGGGCTCTCCTTCTGGATAGAGATCTTGGGCAGGCGGATCCTGTTCGATACCGGGCAAGGTCCCTCGCTCGAGCCCAACGCACAGGCCTTGGGAGTCGATCTCTCCAAGACCGACATCCTCGTCCTCAGCCATGGCCATTATGACCACACCGGCGGGATCGCCTCCGTCATCCGGTCGGCCCCGGACCTCCACGTCTACTGCCACCCAGGAGTCGTGCAGGCACGGTACGCCATCCGCGACGGCAAAGCCAAATCCATAGGGATCCCGCAGGCAGCCAAGGAAGCACTGGAGGGTGTGCCTTCAGATCACCTGCACTGGGTCGAGAAACCGACCATGCTCACCGATGTGGTGGGACTGACCGGCCCTGTCCCCCGTCTAACGGACTACGAGGACACTGGGGGGCCCTTCTTCCTCGATCCGGAAGGCGAACGACCTGACCTGATCGAGGACGATCTGGCCCTCTGGATCAGGACGAAGACCGGAACGGTCGTCTGCCTTGGTTGCGCCCACGCGGGTCCGGTGAACACGCTTGATCATATAGTCGGCCTCACCGGAGACCCGCATCTTCGCGCTGTGATCGGAGGGTTCCACCTGATGGATGCCGGCCGTGAGCGCGTAGACCAGACCATCCTAGCTATGAGACGGCTGGCTCCTGATTCTCTGCTCCCTTGTCACTGCACCGGAAGATCCCCCACTACTCTCCTACAAGATCCCCTGGGAGACCAAGTGACGCCCGGTAAGAGCGGTATGGTATTTCGATTCTGAACCAGGAGAATCGAACCGACGGGCCGGAGTGCCCTAGAAGGTCACCCTCGAACCCACGCCCATCTCTATGGCCCCATCGCCGAAGGCGTCTTGCAGTCGAGCAATCGCCGCCTCGCCCGTGCAATGAGCCGGACCACACCGCTCCACCCCCAGTCCCCTGAGACTTTGGATGATCCGATCCACTTCTCCCACCGAGTGCGACAGAAGGTGAAATCCCCCTAGAACCGCAAGAACCGGCCGTCCGGTAAGATCGGAAGCTGCTTTTACCATTTCCACGACGCCCGGATGAGCGCATCCTACAACGAGGACCTGCCCCTGCGCAGTCTCCAGGAGGAGAGCAGACTCCTTGGGACTACCTGTGGGTGCAGTGACCGTGAGACCCTCGCCCGGTGAGACCGCGCCCTCGACGGGTACCAAGGTGGCCCCGGCCTCTCGCGCCGCTGCCGTCGACCGCTCAGAGAACGACGACGGGTGGTACACGGTGATGTCGGGGTTCTGAGCGACGATCGCACCCAGTCCCCCGATGTGGTCTCCGTGCTCGTGCGAGAGCACCACTACGTCCAAGTCCTGCGGTACGATCTGCAGGACCTCCATGTTGGAGGTCAAGATCCCCCCGTCGGCACCTGTGTCAAACAGCACCGTCTGCTCAAATCCTGTCACCAGGCAGGCGAACCCCCAGTCGGCCCGGGTACCTGGAAGCGCAACGGTGTTGTCGTAGAGAACGGTAACAGTCACCGCGCCCGGCACCCAGCTGGAACCAGCCACGGACCCACCCCCCTCCGTAGACACGACCACGATCTCCGCAATCAATCCGGTTTCTGGGAGCGGTCCGGTCTCTGTGTCCAGTCCGCCCTCCGTGTCCAGCCCATCTTCCGTCGCCGGCAAACCCTCCGTGACCGGCGAGGCGATCGTGGGCTCCGTGCCCGGAACCGTTGAGACCCCAGAGGAGACATCCTCGCCACACGTGGCTAGAGACCCCACGATGAATACCAACAGCACGAGACAGACGGCAACGCTCCGAACCCGTCCCGCCCGAAGAACAGCGCGCAGTCGAACGGTGGGCCGCGGCCTCACCTGCCCCCCCAAAGACCGAAGGAGATGCGGTACAGGAGGTAGTCCGAGGTGTTACCCAGAAGATTACCGACCCGGATCATGCGCAAAGACAATTCGATGGCCTCGACCTTCTCCTTTCCGTACGTCTCAACGAGGCGGGATCGCACCTCGGGATCGGGCGCGGCGTCCGTTTCAGCCCAATGCTGAGCGTAGAGCAGTGCCGGGACCTGCTCCGGTGGAGACCCCTCGAGACTTCCCGCCGATAGTTCTTCCACGTCGGCCCGGGTGAGGCCGGCCGCCAGAGCCATCCGGGCGTGGGCGTAAGCGCAGTAACGACAGCCATTCACTTCGGTGACCGCCATCATCAAGCGCTCCTGGAAACCCCTATCGATCGGGTGCCCGCTACGCAGCTTCTTCATGAGGGCACGCCGCCGCAGCAGTACTCCCAGATCCCGCCGGAGGTCTGAAAAACGACGGTATCGACGTTTGCGGAATGGCTGTCTCGGCACCTTTTCACCTCTCGCTGATCGCC
Organism: Actinomycetota bacterium; assembly: GCA_012729575.1. Classification (GTDB taxonomy): domain Bacteria; phylum Actinomycetota; class Thermoleophilia; order RBG-16-64-13; family RBG-16-64-13; genus RBG-16-64-13. Next base: position 19,177 of record JAAYCW010000023.1, read on the forward strand.
GTCCCTAGCTCGGTCAGTCTCCCACATTCAGCTCGTGGGTGACTGCAACTGCCGCCCCCACGGACCGCCGGAGCTCAGTCCGTTGGTGAGAAACATTCCCGATTAAGACGATTCTCATTTGACTCTCACCTGCTTCTCATCATTCCCGGCCAGCATCACCATGGGTCATAATGACTGGTCACTATCGAGGAAAGAGGAGCAGAATGCGGACAAGGCGTCCGAGAGCGCTTCAACTGGTCAGATACACCATCCAGACGACCGTTGCCGCGTACGTGCTGGTGATCGTCATAGCCAATACGACGGGGGAACGGTGGGCGGCGAATCTTCATACCATCTGCCCATTCGGCGGGGTGGTCAACCTCTACACCTATTTCGTGGAAGGAGGTTATGTGGCCAAGCTGCACGCGGCCGTGTTTGTGATGCTCTTGGCGTTGCTTGTCGGTCTGATCCTCACCGGCAAGTCATTCTGCGGGTGGATATGCCCACTCGGTTCGATCCAACAAGGTTTGGGCTGGATTGGCCGGCGCCTCTGGCCGCGTGCCTACAATAAGTTGCCGAGATGGCTCGATGGGGCGCTTCAATACCTGAAGTGGGCGGTCCTCGTCTGGGTGCTGGTCCAGACGGCCCGGACGGGCCGTCTCATATTCCAGGATTGGGACCCATATTTCACCCTCTATCACATCTGGACCGACGAGATTGCCTTAACCGGGTATGTCGTGACGGCTGCGACGGTAGTGATCTCCTTCTTCGTGCCGCGACCGTTCTGCCGCTACGCCTGCCCCCTGGGTGCCTTCAACGGGATCTTCAACTCCTTCTCGTTCATACGTATCAAGCGCGATGCCCAGACCTGCACCGACTGCGGCCGGTGCACAAAGGTATGCCCTGTGAACATCGACCTCTGCGCGAGCACGACCATACGCAGCATAGAATGCACGCGCTGTCTTCAGTGCATTGAAGCTTGCCCTCAGAACACGCGAGGCTGCAACACACTGGGCCTCCACACCTGGTTCAGCGGCCTGGTCCCCTCAGGCCGCTCCCAAGGCACCGACGCCCCAAGCCCAGCAAGTGCCAAACCGGGCCGCTCGAAACGCGTACCCACCTCCGCCTGGGTCTTCGCCGCTATCGCTATCGCTGCCTTCGTGCTTCCCATCCTCATCACCAATCTGACCGGCGATTTCAAGATCGCAGGCGGCGGGAGAGGTTCGGGCAACGGCGGTGGCCGGCAGGAGTTGATAGAGCCGGGTTTGGAGGGTATTGAAGAAGGACTCGACGGTGCGGCCATGAACGTTGACTACCAGCAGATCCGAGGCAGCACCACCCTCGGTGCCATGCAGTTCATGGGCGCCGACATCGGGGACTTCCTCGCTGAATTCGATCTCCCGCAAGACATCCCCCTCAGTACTCGACTCCGTGATCTGGCCGAGCAATACGGTCTCCCGCTGAGTGAGGTGCGTGCATATGTCGACCACGCCGCTCGGTGACTGAGCCGCCCAGAAGAGGCTTCTCCGCTCATAAGAGACTTCTCATCTCAATCTAATCCTCCTCTCATACCGCTCTTCCACACTTGAAACAGTAGGCAACAGGCCTACCAGAACGATCAGACAGTCATCTCGATCAAGGAGGTCAAAGATGCGCAACCACAAGACGATCATTGCGATCGTTTTCGTTGTTGCCCTGACCCTGGTCATCGCCGGCTCCGCGTACGCGGTCACCGCCGGAGATTCCCAGAAGGAACAGGCGGTCAACGGTCAAGCGTTCCAAGGAGGTTCTGCGAACAACGGTATCGGTAACTGCCCCGACGGTGCCGGTCCGCTCCAGCAGCGCGACCGCCCCCAGGACCCTGACGCGGAACAATGTGACGGAACCTGCGAGCCCACTCGCACTCAGACTCAGAGCACCACCGAGAACACTGGGGTCGAGACTCAGAACAGAGCCGCGACTCAAGCCGGAAACTTCAACGGCGCGTTGAATCGGGCGCAGAATCGCACTGCTGAATGTGACGGCACCGCTGAATGTGACGGCACCTGTGATCAGGCCCAAGCACAGGCCCGCGATCGCCTCCAAGATGGCGATTGTGATGGCACCGGTGACTGCGACGGAGACGGTAACGGTAACGGCCCCGGTGACTGCGACGGAGACGGACCC
>JAAYCW010000145.1 GCA_012729575.1 Actinomycetota bacterium
GCGCCGGACCGGGTGGCGGCCGCTATCGACGCTCGGTGCTTGAGGCCGCCATATTGACCTCTCTGGTCGATTCCGACTCACACGGCTACGACCTGGTCGAGCAGATAGGGTCATTGGCTAGCAGCTTGGTCTGTGTCGATTCGGGAACGATGTACCGGATGCTCCGTGGAATGGAGCAAGAGGGTCTGGTCACTTCGACCTGGCAGACGCCCGAAGCCGGTCCCAGCAGGCGTGTCTATGCGATCACAGCCGAAGGGATCGAAGCGCTCGAAGTGATGGCGCAATCGCTGTCTCAGCGAGCAGCAGCTATGCAGCAACTCGCCGACATGGCGTTCCGGGTCGTCAAAGGATCGCGCCAAGCAGACGAGTGACCGGTTTGGACTGCAGTGTGCCTAGTGATCGTGCGATGAGTCTTCTTTCGCCTGCGCCCGTCGCCGCCGCCAGGGTATGGTGAGCAGATAGATCCCCATCGCCACCACGATAAGATAGAAGACGCCGCCTATGAGACCTTGCTGGAAGTAGCCGACCAGAAAGAGGGCGACGCCGATAACAATAAGAGCTGCTGCGGCAATCCAGAGTAGGAGCCGGGAAGGGGCCGATCTCTTCTCTGCGCTTTCCACATCTGCGGTTTCCATGTTCTTCTGCCTCGAGTCTCTGTGAGCCATACTGGGTTCCCGTTAGCTTGTACTAACTATAGTCTAGTATAAGCTATGTGCAATTACCAGCTACTTGAGGAAACATGCACACGCGGCAGGCCATGAAGTCCCTGTAAATCCCAGCCGTCGTGATGGGGGTTCGATGGGCAGACGGCACCCTCAGGGCAATCCTTGTGTCACCTGTTCGGCCCTGGGCCGCGATCGACCACCCGTCAATAGGCCTTCACGTTTCAACCGGATTCCTTTGGGGAGATACAAGCTGTCGTGTATTGCACGCCGACAGGAGAACCATGGGAACAAGGAAGATCATCGAGATAGACCGCGACCTGTGCGATGGCTGCGGCCTGTGCACCACGGCCTGCGCTGAAGGAGCCCTGGACCTGGACGAAGAGGGCAAGGCCGTCCTGGTGCGTGATATGTACTGTGACGGCATGGGAGTATGTCTGGATGTGTGCCCGACGGGGGCCCTCAAGATAGTCGAGAGGGAGGGCGACGAATACGACCCCGAAGCGGCCCGGGCGCATGTGACAAGGACGCGGGGCGCCGAAGCGGCCGCTCAAATACACCCAGGTCCGGGAGACTCGACTGTGCCGGCCCGCTGCTCGGAGCTGACACAGTGGCCCATCCAACTGCATCTGATCGCCCCGCAGGCCCCCTATTTCCAAGGAGCCGACCTCCTGATCGCCGCCGATTGCACCGCCTTCACCAGGGGCAGCTTCCACGCCGACCTCCTGAAAGGTCGCAAAATGGTAATCGCCTGCCCCAAGCTGGACAATACCGAGAGCTACGAAGACAAGCTCACCGAACTCATCGCCTCCAACGATTTGAGATCTTTGACGATAGCCCGCATGACGGTACCCTGTTGTGGAGGTCTGCTCAGATTGGTGCAGCGCGCGGTGGAGCGCGCCGGGGTCGATGTCCCCGTACGTACCGTGGTGATCGGGCTGGATGGAGAGATAGTCTGCGACGAGATCGTTGGCAAGGAGACGCCTGAGGGTGCCTGCAGCACATCGTAATGAATGTGCTCCCGGCCGAGAACGGCTTTGACAGGAGGGATCATGCCCAAGAAGAACATCGGAAGAAACTTCAACATCTATCCGATGCCCGTGGTCATCATAGGCACCGTCACCGATGGCACACCCAATTTCATGACGGCTGCGTGGGTGACGAAGCTGAATAGCGAGCCCCCTCTCGTCGGTATCTCGCTCGGTCACAGACAGCACACTGCCAAGGGGATCCAACAGACGCGCGAGTTCAGCATCAGCATTCCAAGCATCGACCAGGCAATCCTGGCCGACTACTGCGGCCTCGTCCACGGCTACGAAGAGGACAAAGCGGCGCACATCGATATCTTTCGAGGCGCCTTGGAGTCGGCGCCCATGGTGCGACAGTGCCCACTCACCCTGGAGTGCCGTCTGAACAGCACGGTGGAACTGCCTAAGGACTTCTTCTTCATCGGCGAGGTGGCCAATGTCTATGCCACTGAGGCCGTGCTCACCGATGGGCAGGTGGATGTGACCAAGCTCCGCCCCTTCGTCCTCACCATGCCTGGGAACAGCTATTGGGCCCTGGGCGAACGCTTGGGTGACGCTTGGGGCATCGGCAAGGCGCTGCTCAAGCCCGCCGAATAGGCAGCGCGCCACTCCTGCCGCCGGTTCTTCATCGGGTTCCGGCTGCCTTACCCCCGACCTTGAATAACACCGAACCGGCAGCCCCGGCAAATCCGAAGGCGGCCAAGACCACGTAAGCCACGATGTAACCAGATCCTCGATCGAGCACCACACCGAACAGCCAGGGTGCCAACGTCGAGATGCCGAAACCAAGCAGGTTGATGAGACCGGAGGCCGGCCCCACATGCTCGGGTCTGTCCACCACCTCGGGAATCATCGCGAACCGTGGCGAGAAGTAGGCCAAGCTGAAGAAGCCCACCAGAGCCACCATAATGAACACCAACACCCGGCCGGACACCAAGGGCACAAGTATGGTGGCGATGCTCATGGCCACCATCGATCCGGTGATGACCGGCATCCTCCCCCAGTGGATGGCCGCAGCCGCGCCGGACGGCGCTCCCACCAATTGAGCGACCGCCAGGCCGGCGGTGAGATAGGCGGCCACCCCGGCGCTCGATCCATACTCACCCTGGAGGAAATCCGGCGTCCAGACCATCACCGCAGTACCCACGGCGATGGACGCCGCGTTGAATAAGCCGAGCAGCCAGACCCTCCGGTTGGCCAGTACCGCCACCAGCATCCTGCCCTGCGTATGGAAGGAGGCGGCTTCTATCGACTCCGCCGGCAGCTCTCGCACCGGTCGCTGAGCGAGGCATACCGCCCCGATGATCACCGCCAGCACGGCGGTCGTCAGGAAGACAGCCCGGAACCCGCCCAACACGGCTACACTCGGCATCAACAGTAGACTCGTCAGGGCCCCCAACCCCTTTCCGCTTGCGAAGATGCCCCAGCCTCGATTCCGCGCTTCCGGTGCCAAGAAACGGGCTATGACCGGGCTGCTCACGGGCAGCACCATCCCACCGCCCAGGCCCTGTAGCACCCGTCCAGTCAGGAAGCCTGCAAACGACGAACTCAGACCGAAAAGGAGCGAGCCGGCCACGAACAGTGCACAGCTGACGGCCAGGACTCGCCCTCCCCAGCGGGCCGCCGCTGAACCGGCCGGTATGCCCACAGCTCCGTAGGCGAACATGAAGACTGAAGTCAGGAGTCCTATTTGGGAGGCCGAGAAACCGAACTTGCTCTGCAGGTCGGAGCTGACGACCGCCATGAGAGCCAGCGCGAGAGTCGAGAGCAGGTAGAAGAGCATCAGTGTCAGCGCAAGCAGGTCTCCGCTCCGCCCCGGACCGCCGAAGGAGGAGTCACGGCCGGTCGCCTGTAGCGCCTGTCCGTCGCCCCCCTCTTCCTCAGCAGGATCGGTCATGGATGCTCCTCTTGGTTCGCACCGGCCATAGTACCTGAGGGCCGCATCGCTAAGTGTGCCCTGCAGGAGGTCGAGGTCGCGTGGTGGCTGGGTCCGGGTGTCCGTGTTAGTCTGCCACTGCGTCGGACCTCTGAGAGCCGTGAGGTCTGAACTGGGATAAGGAGGAGATTCTGTCCAAGTTCCTGATCCGATGGGGAATAACGGCGGCCGCTGTGGCTGTTGCCGCGTGGCTTGTGCCCGGCATACATGTAGAGGAGCCTCACAGAGTGTGGGCGGTGGTACTCTTGGCCCTTGTACTGGGCCTGATGAACGCTTTCATCAGGCCTCTGATCTCCGCTCTCTCCTGCGGTCTCATCATAATGACTCTCGGCCTCTTCACTGTGGTCGTCAACGCTCTCATGCTCTGGTTGGCCTCGTGGATCATGGTCGAATTCATAGGACTCGAGTTCCACGTTGACGATTTTTGGAGCGCGCTGCTCGGAGCTCTCATCATCAGCGTGGTCTCGGTTGTGGCGTCCGTCTTCGTGAGGAAGAAGTACAGGTAGACTGTACAGGCATCGTCAGAGTTCTGAGGAGCGAGAGAACCCGCAGCGCCAAGGACTCCGGGCTTTGCCACTCTCCTGGCGCGCTCCAGGTCTCAGCTCAATCCCCGCCTTGCTGTTCCAAGGTGAAGATAGAGGGATCGACTCCAGGCAGTTGCCCCTTGTCGGCCGGATTAAGTACGTTCACCACCGAGCGTACGAAACCCCCGTTCTGCTGCTCCGAGAGATCACGCACGGCCCCAGAATCCTCCCCGGCGATCAAACGCACCAATGGGCGGTCGAGCGGAGACCCGAGGCGCGGGGGCTCGCTGACCACGCCCACCTCCCCACCGCTCAGTTCCACCACGGTGCCCGGCGGATAGAGACCCACCATCTCTGCAAACAGTTTGACGAGGATGGGATCGAACAGCGTGCCGGCGTTGGTCAGCAGGTAGACAAGAGTCTCGTGCGGAGTGAAATTGCGCTTCCGATACACCCGAGCGGTAGTGAGTGCATCGTATCTGTCGGCGATGGCGACGATGTTGCCGAACAGGCTGACCGAATCCTTCACCTCAGTGCGGGGGTAGCCGCTCAGGTCGTAGTTCAGATGGTGCTCAAAGGCGACCACGACCGCCCGCATACTGGCCGGCGTCAGCCGTTGTCCGCCGAGAAGACCATGTGCGGCCAACACCGGGTGGCGTCGCATCTCCTCCCACTCCTCATCATCCAGAGCGCCTGGCTTCTGGAGTACTTCCGGATCCACCTCCAGTTTGCCCGCGTCGTGGAGGAAGGCGGCCAGGCAGAGCTCCCCCAAACGCGCTTTGCTCAGACCCAAACGTTGCCCGAGAAGCACAGACAGTACGGCCACGTTCGTCGAATGAGTGATGAGATACCGGTCGAAGTCCTTGATCGTGGTCAAAGCTACCAAGGACCTCGGGTCCCGAAGAATCTGGTCGACCACGGCTTGGGTCACATGCCTCAGTCTGCGGCCGGTCCCACGCTCGCCGGCGCTCGCTCCCTCGCCCAGGTCGATGCTCAACTGCATGGCGGCGGCGTAGGCCTCCACCGGTGCCACCGCCTGAATCTGACTCCCTGCGCCGATCGTGTCTATCAGTATCCGCTCCACTCCTTCCGCGTGGAAGGCTTCCGCCAACCCCGGGGAGTCCGTACGGTTCGCCCGCGCCAATACCAGAAGTGCCCGCATCAACTCGTCTTCGGCCAGGCCCGCGAAGAAGGTCAGGGTGTTGATTCCCCACGATTCGAAGAGTTGCACGAGGAAAGTGAAACGTTCATGGGTGGAAACGGTAGTCCGGACCCGCGCTTTGCCTAAGAACACGCAGTGGCTGTGGATCCCCACGGTGACCGAACCGTCTTGTTCGGTCTGGTCGGCCATCAACTCGGCCAGAGTCGTGCAGGCGTGCTGCATGACGGCGTTTCCAGGGTCGTAGTAAGCGGCGGTGCGTATAGCAGCCGAAAGGGCCATAACCAGATGCCTGCCCCGCCCCCCGGCCTGCGCCGGCGCCGTTGCCGTGCCTCCGCTCACGCTGAGCCCCGGGGAGGCGCCCCTTGCCGCAATATCCGAGACGCTGCCCGTCGCACCTGAGTCTCCCGGGAACGGGCGGCCTCCTTGAGCATTCTCACAGCCTCGGGCGACTTGACGGAACCGATCGCGTGCAGTGAAGCAAGCCTGACCGCGACCGGGCGTGCGCGCAGACGCCGGCGCCTCCACAATTCATCCAGCACCGTAAGCGCGCGCTCGCCGCCGAGGGCGGCGAGCGCCCCCAGCAGAGCTTCCACCTCCTCCTCCGACCTAGCATCTAGGTCATGTGGATCGAAGGCGGCGAGGATGGCGGAGTAGTGTTCGCGGTCGCCGTGCCGTCCGAGACTCCGTGCCGCCAGCACCCGCACGGAGGGATCGGCGTCGTCGAGCGCCCTGACCAATGCCTGAACCGATCGCGTGCCTTCGAGGGTGTCCAGAGTCCGCACCACCTCCCTGCGCACGCGGACATCGGGGTGCCGTAGGAGCCCCTCCAGCCTTCCCGGGAGTTCCTCGTCAGACGAACCCGCTATCAACTGCACAGCATTCCGGACCACATACCAACGAGGGTCATGCAGCAACGGCCATATATGGGTGCTGGGAACGCCGTTCTCCATCTGCAGAGCATCCAGGACGACCTTGCGCACGCCTCGATCATCGGTCTCCACGAGCAACTCGAGCAACGCAGGAAGAGTCCAGGGACGAACTACCTCCAGGAAGGACTCTATCTCGGCGACTCTCGCAGGCGACGCCTGGCCGACACCCTCAAGCAGGTTACCGAGACAGTCAGCCCTCAACGCCTCCCCGACCACCCTATCTATGAACCCATCCGCCAAACGACCGGATCCCTCCAGGTCCTGGAGGCCCCCTATGAGCATCCTACAACCGTCCAGGTCACCGCGGTCGAGGTAGTGCTCAAACGCCATGGACAGAGTGCTGATCGTCGTAGCCTCATCAATCACCGATCCCGCCGGATCGGCGATGATCTCCAACAGCACCAGGACGAAGTCCTTCAGGGCTCCGGAGTCTTCAGCGACGGCTTTTTCACTGCGTTCGATCTCCTCCGCTGTGAGGATGATGGAGTGAAGATCCAGCTTCACGTGATCGGCCGCGGTGAGGCAGCCGTCGGGTGAGCGCGCAGCCTCCAGATCGACGGTCTTCACCTCGTCCAGGCGCCGCAGGACCGTCTCCCTCAAGGCGTCAACGGTCCCTTCACGAAGCACCGCACCCCCAAGGAACGGATCGGCCAGCACGTAGTCGATGTGGGCGAAGTCCTGTTCCCAGAGAGCCGTAGCTAGATCTTGTTCCTCATCGGCCAGGTCGTCGGCGTGCGCGAGGCAACTCACGAAGGCGCTCAATTCATCGGACTCGACACCCGGATGGAACGACAGAGAGCGAATGCCGTCCCTGAACATGATGAAAGCAAGGTTATCCCTGCTCTCGGCGAACGAATATACCTCCTCGTCCCCGTAGAGCAGACAGGTCTCCTCCACTCCCAGCACAAGCGGCCCGAAGCGCTGTAGGTGGGCAGCGACGGTCTCCACAAGTGCAGCGATACTCCCGGCTGCGCTGGGATGGTCCGCCGGGTACAGTCGCAATCCGCGATAGGCGTGATGCAACTGAGTACAGATCCTGTGAGATCCGGCACGCTCGCCTGTAGACGCGACCGGGTTGGTCATGAGTCCTCCACTGTCCCGGTTCTGGGTTCTTCTATTCTATGGAGGATTCAACGGACCTGCCGACGAATCCCCGGACGCAATGCCCAGATCTCGAACAAGAGGCGGCCACGGGAAACTGGTAACGGCCGGTCAGTCGACGCCTCTCACCCGGTCGGCGAGGTCGCAAGACCTCTCGTAGAGTCCAGATCCGGGTTGGATGGCATCGCCCAATTCGAGATGCACATCGGAGGCCCGCTCGTATCTAGGCCACTCCGGAGCACCTTCTCCATTCGGGTCGCCCGTGGACGCGAACCTGGTCCAGTAACCCATGATGGTAGCGGAGAGGTCGTAGTCGGCCTGCTCTATCATCCCCAGGCCGGCGAACAGGTCTGCGTTTCCGAAAACGTAGGGTATCTCCACCCCGTGGAAGGCGCCCAGCCCGCCCAGGATGGTCTTCATGGGGACACGGGTGAACTGATACAGATAGGTGGACGCAGCTGCTCCGCCGGCCGCACCATCCACCACAGCCTCAGCAGAGCTCATCGAACGAGCGGCGAACCGAGCGGTCGAGGCAAACCCCACCTCGGTCAACATGCGGCTGAGCCCGGCAAGGGTCCCCTCCTCATCCGAGGCCGGATAGAGAGCCAGAGCCTCATCTGCATGCTCGCCAAAGATCTTGCGCATCTGTTCGTCGTAGTCCTCCAAAGGCACGGTCAATCCCACCAGGAATATGTTCCCCTCGTCGGCGTTCGAACCGATGAGCAGAGGGACGCTGTGCCGTCGCCCCGCAGCCCAGAGCTTCGTAGGGAGATCCGGCAAGACGTATCCGTCGGCGACCGGTTTCCAGGTGAGACCTTGCTCGACCAGAGAGGACTCCGCCGCCGCCTCCTGCATCGCGGCGAGGAGTTCGTCCGCGGTCTTTGCCCGCAACTGCCGAGCAGCGTCATCGCCTGCCTCCACACCAAGCCGCTCTGCGAACCGCACACCTGCGGCCTCGGCCAGCTCCAAGGTCCCTGTCGTCGAGACCCCGAAGCCGTGATCGAGCAGGATGCCACTCTGAGCGATAGCCCGATGGAAGAGACCTTTTGCCTGTGGACTGACCAACAGGTCGAGAATACTGATGGCTCCGGCCGATTCCCCGAAGACAGTCACCCTGTCCGGATCTCCACCGAATCCGGCGATGTTGTCCCGCACCCACTCTAGAGCGGCTATCTGGTCGAGAAGGCCGTAGTTGCCGGACCCTCCCTCCTCAAATTCGGCGGTGAGGCCCGGATGCGCCAAGAAGCCGAACGCTCCCAGACGGTAGTTGATGGTGACCACCACGACCCCCATCCTGGCAAGGTCCGACCCCTCGTAGACGGACATGGCGCCCGAGCCGGTCTCGAAGCTGCCCCCATGGATCCACACCATCACAGGTAGGTGCTCTTCGGGAGATTCAGCGGGGGACCAGACGTTCAGATAAAGACAGTCCTCATCGGCGGTCCCAACCGTCAGGAGTTCGAGATAGGGCGTCTCGGACTGGCCCGGCTGCGGACATGCGGGGCCGAACGCGGTGCAGGCCAAGGGTTCGTCCCACGGCTCCACCGGCTGAGGAGGCTTCCACCGGAGTTCTCCCACCGGAGGGGCGGCATAGGGAATGCCTTTGAAGGTCCAAACATCCCCTTGGTCGGACTTCTCAAGAGCGCCGGTTA
>JAAYCW010000146.1 GCA_012729575.1 Actinomycetota bacterium
CTGAGCATTTCCTCGAAAACTTCTGGCGGCCGCAAGTCTTCGCGACGAGAACGCGGGCGCAGGTGCGAGCTGGTATCCGAGGTACCCCCGGGGAGGCGGGCGTCGAAAACGGTTGACTACGACCCTACCGGCTCCGAATAACGGTCAACTGGAACTCGGTGCGTCGGGGAAAGGGCGCACCAGCCCCTCGTTGACGTGTGTACGACCGGTCAGCAACCGTAGCCCACGCCCTGGCCGTCAACTGGGAGCGCTTTTTAGCCGGAGCCCAACTACCGAGGCTCACCCAGTTGCTCACGCAGACCGGCCATATCGACTATCTCCCAGAGTTCGGCGATCTTGCCGTCCTGGACATGGGCGAACACGGCCTGATCCACCTTGAAGGAGCGTCCCTCCGCGGAGACTCCTCCGTAGGAACCGTGCATGGTCCCGGTAACGACGGTGCGGGCGGCAATGATGCCGGAACGAGAAAGGACGTCGATGAACTCGTGATGAAGGTCGGGCATGGCCAGCTTGGCCTTGCGCCACGACTCACGCTCGCTCTCAAGTCCCACAGTGGAAAGGCCGGCAGGCGCGTGCACGACGACGTCGTCGTGAAGGTACTTGTCGAAGGAGTCGAGATCGCCGGCATCGCCGGCAGCGAACAAGCGGGGCACTAGGCCCTCAAGATCGGACACTGCACCCTCCAGACCTCGTATTCGTCGCAATACTCGGTGAGTACCCCGCGCGCGGCTTCCGGCTAACGTTCGGCGGTGGAACTGCCGGCCCGCTCGGCCGCGTGGTTCATCACGCTCGCCCGGCCGGTCTGGTCGATACGACCGTGAGGTCATGGCTCACCCGAAGAACGCCCCCGACTCATCGCCCTTCACAACCGCTACGAGTCCGGCGAGATCTAGGGTCGAGCGGATAGGGTCATAGCGATGCCACATGAGGTCACGGCGCATCCAATAGAGCTCCTGTATGCCCCGTGAGCGAATGAAACGAAATCTCGCACTCGAAACGCAGCTGGTCTGCGAGATCGGGACGGGTCCTGCGGTGGCACGGCTCGCCCATGGTGCGATCGATACGCTTCAGCTCAAGCTCGTTAAACGACATAGCGGCTCCGGACCCTACGCCGTAAGCCGGACCTTGAGCCGCTTGCCCACCGCGCTCGCTGCACGTTCGAGCGTCTGAAGCGTGACCGAGGGATTCGTCGGATCAAGCAGACGCTCGACTGCCGAGCGGCTGGTGTTCATCCGGCGCGCAAGTTCCGACTGGGAGATATCTGCCCTTTCCATCTCCCGGGCGATCTGGAAGGCGATCACGCGCTTGGTGGCGACGGCTTCGGCGTCGTCGAGGATGCCCTCCTCGCGCAGGAAGTCATCGAAGTCACTACCGATGTGCTTGTTGCTCATCTCTCTCTCACCTCTCCTTGAGGTCGGCCAGGCGCTGCCTGGCCGTCTTCATATCTATCGCCGGCGTCTTCTGAGACTTCTTCACGAAACCGTGCAAGAGCACCATCGTGTCGCCGGTCACGGTGAATAGCACACGGGCTATCCCGTCGGCGATATCGGAGCGAACCTCCCACAGACCCGACTCGAGTTTGCGGATGAGCGGCATCC
>JAAYCW010000147.1 GCA_012729575.1 Actinomycetota bacterium
AACCGGCCCCGGGGACCTACGCCGGGGCGGAAGCCGGGAATAGGTCGGCAGAAGACAGGACCACCACGCCGGGTGAGCCCGGCGAAGGGTTCGCGGGAGAACCTGCGGAGGAGCCTGGCGCCCGTTCTCGGGTGTGCATGGCCTGCGGGTCTTCGTACGATCCGGGAGACAAGTTCTGTCGCTCCTGTGGTCTGCCGTTGCCGAGAGAGTAGCGCTGCCGAGAGAGTAGCGCGGTAGTCTGGGGCAGACCGCCGGGCGCGGTAGGCTACCCGCGTCCGGGCCGGGCGGCGTTGTCCGCTGGGTCGTCGGGCGTCAGTCGTCGCCGTTGAGGAAGTGCCTCTCGGTGCGGTCGAGCGCGATATCGCAGGTGATCTCGTAGTTGATCGTGCCCAACCTTTGAGCCACTTCTTCTGCCGTGATCCGATCATTCCCGTCGGCGCCGATAAGGGTCACCGGGTCGTCGACCTGCACGTGTCCGTCGGTTCCCACATCAACTCCGAACGAGTCCATAGAGATGCGGCCGGCCACAGCGTAACGGCGTCCCTTGATGAGCACTTCTCCGCAGTTGCTGAGGGCTCGGAATACGCCATCCCCGTAGCCGATCGGCACTAGGGCGACGTCGGTGGGGCTGCTGGGCCGGAAGGTGTGACCGTACCCGACGCCCTCGCCCGCCGCCACCCGCTTGACCAGCGCCACCTGCGACCTCCACGTGAGGGCCGGACGCAATCCCTCGGCAATCGGGTCGGCCTGCCAGGGGGACAGCCCGTACACGGCGCAACCGCAGCGGACCATGTCGAGATGGGCCAGCGAATCGTGCACCGTGGCGGCGCTGTTGGCCGCGTGGGCGATCGCTCGCGGCCACTCTTGGCGTACTTCCTCGACGGCCGGCAGGAATCTATCGAGCTGGAATCTGATGGTAGCCGGATCGTCGGAAGCGCAGGCAAAGTGGGTCATCACACCGGCGAGTTCTATCTCGGGAATGTCGCGGATCGAATCGAGGAACCAGCCGACATCGGAGGGGAAGATCCCCTGGCGGTTCATACCGCTGTCGATCTTCAGGTGGACGCGGGCCTTCAGACCCGAGCCTCGGAGCTGGGGCAACACGCGCGCCATGTGGTCGCTCACCACCGCGAAGTCCACATCTTGGCGGGCTATCTCTTCGTACTGATCGAAGCTGTAAAGGGGACCCATGACCAAGATGGCGCCGCTGAAGCCCGCGTCGCGCAGGGCCACTGCCTCCTCGGCGGTGGCCACCGCCACCCCTGTGGCACCTGCAGCCACCGCCGCGCGGGCCACGGGGAGAGTCCCGTGACCGTATCCGTCGGCCTTCACGGCGACCAGCATACGACTGCCGGGAGAGAGCATGCCGACCAGATGGCCTACGTTGTGACGGATGGCGGCCAGGTCTATGAGTACGCTGCTGCGCGGAGAAGTCTTCATCGGTCAGAAAGCCTAACACACGGCATGTTCTGCAGCTATCGAGACCCGGATCCGGCTGCAGGTCGTGCCGCCGCCCTGTCCTCAGCGTCTTTGGTGGAGATGAGGAGTACGGCCACGTCATCCGCGAAATGACGGCCGGCAGCGTTCTCTATCTCGGCCATCAATGTGTCGATCGCCTGCTCGTCCGGCAGGGCCGAGGCCCATTCCTGCAGGCGTAGTCTGAGCCTGTCCTCGCCGTAGCGCTGGGGCGATCCGGGGGCCACACGAGCGTCGATGAGCCCGTCTGTGTACAGGAAGAGACTCCATCGCTGAGGGAGCGAGTACTGTCGGAGCGACCAGGGGATGCCGTCGTAGAAACCCAGCGGAGACGCCGGTTCACCTTCCAGCGATTGGACCAGGCCGCCGGCCAAGAGGAGCGGCGGGGGGTGTCCGGCATTCACCAGCGACACAACCTGTTCCTCCATGTCAACGCGCCCGATGATGATGGTGGCAAAGACGGCAGCGGCCGTCTTCTCAGCAAGGAGCGTCCGACGGAGGACGTCCACGGTTTCGGGGATATCGGTCCCTGCCATCACCAGAGCCCTCCAGGCTGAGCGCAGGGTGGCTCCAAGGGCCGCCGCATCGGGACCATGGCCACTGACATCGCCTATCACGAAGTCGAGACTCGAGTCTCCGGCGGGGGTCGAACCCACGAAGTCCCCTCCCAGACGGAGGCGCTGTTCACCGGTGCGGTAGCGGGTGACCACCGCGAAACGCGGATGGTCGACGGGCGCCGGGGGGAGCAGGCTGGCCTCCAGCCGGGCGTGTAGCAGCTCGGCAGAGGCGTTGGAGAGAGCGAGCGCCACCTGGTCGGCAAAACGCTCCACGACCACCAAGAAGGCGGGGTCCGGCTGTTCCCGTAGGTGGTCCCAGGAGAGGAGGAGCAGATTCTGGGGGCCATGATCCTCAAAGCTGAGAGGGACATAGAGGACCGAGTGGGCGCCACCCTCGCGGATGACCTCTGCAGGCCAGGGCCTGCCCGCTTGGTCGGGACTGGAGATATCGGGGATGAAGGTGGGAGTGTGCGACACGAGCGCCCCGGCGAGGGGCATGTTCGCGTCCAGTGGGAACGCTCGTCCGGCACTGAGCGAAGGCAGAGCCGGTCTGCGATCCAGCACATGCAGTCTGTCGCCCTCCAACCGGTACAAAGCGGCCCCTGAACATTCGAAGGTGCTGAGAGCGGCTTCGCATACAGCTCTCGCCACGTCTTCTGGGGAGCCGCTGATGTGGAACGTCGGCGCCAGCGTGATCACCCGCTCCAGTGTCCCGCAGAGGCTGTCCGCCCGTTCTTGAGCCTGTGCCCTCAAAGCATTCTGCCAGGCGATCGCTGCCTGGTCGGTGAAGCGGAGCATCAGCGTCAAGAGATCGTCGGCGGGGCGCTCGATGGGATGGGTCCAGCCGAGCGAGAGCAGACCGATAGTGCCGGTGGGACTGGCGATGGGGACTCGTATGGCAGATACCACACCCAGCTCCTGCCTCAGTTCTAGTGCAGGTCCCTCCGCGGGGATCGTACGAACGTCTCGTACGAACGACGGCCGGTGTCTTGTCACTGTCTCCTCGATGTCGGGGAAGTCCGCGAGTGGGAGTACGAATCCCGACCGGAACCTCTTGGAAGCCGGTGCCATGGCCAGTAGCTCTATCGAATCGCCGCGCAGCGCAAACAACCTCACCCCATCGGCCCCGAAAGTCTCGATGGCCGCTTCGCAGATCCCCCTTATCGTCTCCTCCGGATCATCACTCTGGTAGAAGTGGGGACTGAATTCCATCACCCGCTCGAGCTGGTCTCGGGCCTTCACCGAGCGGCGGAGTGCCTGTTCCAGCGCGTCCTCTCTGCGGGTGACCTGAAGGCGGAGGTAGTTGACGACCAGCCCGGTGATCGCTGCGGCTGCACACCAGATGACTGCTGAGACGATGGCGGTGAGGGTCGATTCGGCCGAGCCGAAGTCGGCAAGGAGGAGGAAGGACGCGACGACCCCCACGAGAGCCGCCGCGAGACCGACCAGAGTGCCGCCAAATCCCGCGGCAAGGATCGAGATGAACACGATCCCCGCGCCCACTGGGTCCAAAGGGTGAATGGCCGCATGGGCCTGGTGTACCAACCAGATGACAATGATCTCAACCACCGCTGCCGCGGCGAGCACGAACCAGCGGTAACGCCGGAAGCGGCTGCCGGACGCCAGAAGGACGTCGCCCAGGGGCCGCGGGCTCCCAATTTTGGGCATAGGTGGCATCTCGCTCAGGCTATCAAGCGGCGAACCAGGGAGCAAGCCCGTGGGCAAGCTGCGGAGCAGGCCATGGAGCAAGCCCTGCAGGCGCAGTTGCCGGCCCCGGATCAGACGCAACGCTGGTTTACCGGGGAACGGTTCTGTGCTAGCATCTCTCGGCTGTGAGCTGCGCCGGGCAGGAAGTGCCGGGTGCGGGCTCACCAGCGCCAGATGTGCCCCCATCGTCTAGCGGCCTAGGACATCGCCCTTTCAAGGCGACGGCGGGGATTCGAATTCCCCTGGGGGCATTCCCATTTTGGGCGCCTGGGCGCATAGCTCAGTGGGAGAGCACCTGCCTTACAAGCAGGGGGTCGCAGGTTCAAATCCTGCTGCGCCCACTTGTTAGCTGTCCAGGAAGTGCGATAATCTCGCAACTTGTTCGCGGGGGCGTAGTTCAGCTGGTTAGAACGCCGGCCTGTCACGTCGGAGGTCGCGGGTTCGAGTCCCGTCGCTCCCGCCTTGAGGTTGAAGCAAGACATCGTGGCCTCTCGGGGACGCGGTGCCCGTGGCGGGATAGCTCAGATGGTAGAGCACATGACTGAAAATCATGGTGTCCCCGGTTCAATTCCGGGTCCCGCCACCTGCTTATCACCCCCATCAGGTCCGGGGGTGATCCACTTTGTTTTGAACTCCACCTCCATCCCCCGCAGCTGGAAACACATGCCATCCTTGTCGGCGAGGATGCTTGAGAACACCGCTGGCAGCAGGGCACGCTGCTCCGCGGGCGTCGTGACCTCCCACAGCTTGCGCATGGGGATCTCGGTTAAGGTGGCCTGTGCCGCGCGCCAGCTCCGCAGCGACCGCCTCTGCTCGTGATCGGCTACCAGTGTGCCCAGCTGCGTGTCCAGCGCCGCCTTCTGCTCCTGCAGGGTCTCTATCCTGCCCCGGAGGCTGTCGGTAATCGTAGGGGCGTCCAGCAGCGCGTCTAGGGCCCTTTCCAGCTTCTGACTTACCGTGCGGCGCTCTGCGCGCACGGCGGCGATCACCTCGGGCTCCTTGTCGTCCTCGTAGTCGCGGGCTGCTTTCGCCATCTCGGCCGCGAATGCGTCCGACTCGGTCACCCACACGAGCGCCTGCAGGATGGTGGCCTCGATGATCCGGTAGGACTTCTCCCATCCACACCTGCAGCGGAAGCGCGGACTCCGCCGGCCCTCTCTCTGTAGAATCCATGCCTTCTTCCCACAGCTGCCGCAGCGGATCGCCCCCGAGAGCCCATAGCGCGTCGTGCGTTGACGGCGCTGCCGTTGGACGCTGTCCCACACCTCGGGCTCGATCAAGCCCTCGTGCTGGCCCGGGTAGATCCACGCGACGTCCGGGGAGTCGGCCAGGGCGCGCAGGGTGGCGTGGCTCGTGTGGAGCAGGGCGTCCAGGTTGGCGTGGTGCTTGTAGACCAGACCGATGTAAAGGGGATTCGAGCGCTGCCAGATGACGGTCGGCTCGTTCAGCCCCAACTGCTGGGCGGCCTTCTTCTGCGAGACGCCGTCGGCCATGAGCGTGAACAGCGCCTTGACCTTGGGCGCCGTCTCCGGGTCGGGCACCAGGACCCGTCGGCTGCCCGCGCCATTCTCGTCGACGAACACGTAGCCGGTCGGCGCGTGCCCGCTCCAGTACCCTTCGCGAAGCCGCTGGTCACGGTTCATCTTCGTGCGGTCTGCGATCTGCTCGCGGTGGAGCGCCCCGAAGCGCAGACGCAGATCCGTCATGAAGCGCCCCATCGGCGTGTCCTCGTCCGAGCCCCCGGTCGAGCACCAGAGCCGGATGCCGCGCGTCCGCAGCTCCCGCATGATGAAGGGCCCCAGGTACGCCTCGCGCGCTAGGAGCGTGTCGGGAAAAACCCGCAGGTGAAGTCTAGACTCTCCCGGGCCGGGCGGGTAGTGTGGCTGGAAACGACCCAGGAGGCGTGCTCGTGGCCCGAGACTTCCTGCCCTATGATCTCAACCAGCAGTATCTGCTTCCTCCCAGCCTGAAAGAGTGGCTCCCTGCCGACCACCTCGCCTTCTTCGTCTCCGACGTGGTCGACTCTCTGGATCTGTCTCTCATCATGGACACCTACCAGAAAGACGA
>JAAYCW010000148.1 GCA_012729575.1 Actinomycetota bacterium
GACCGCAGTCAGACACTACGCGACCATGGGCGAGATCGCGAGCGTCCTTAAGGGCGTCTTCGGCGAATACCAACCCGCCCCGATAGCTCTGTGATGATCTGAGGAGGGACATGGCCGTGGGTGTCGAGAACATGGTAAGTCAGAAGAGAGAGCGAGGACTGGAGGAGCTTTTCGTCGAGTTTCTGAGCGATGGCGACTTCCGGAGTGTCTCCGAAGACGCGATCGCTGTAGTCAAGAATGTGATCTTGAATGATCTTGGAGCGCTCGTTGGTGGGGCCACATCTGACGGCTGCGAGACGGTGCTTGGGCTGGTCAAGGGCTGGGGAGGGGAGAAAGAGGCGACCGTACTGGTTCATGGGGGGAAGTTCCCAGCGCACAATGCCGTGCTGGTGAACAGTGCGATGGCCCGCGCTCTCGACATCGACGACCACATGCCGCCGGGCATGCACCTGGGCGCTTCCGCAGTCCCGACCGCTTTGGCGGCGGCCGAACTGGCGGGTGGCTGCACCGGGGAGGACTTCCTGACCGCTCTTGCCCTCGGGTTCGAAATGGCGGTGAGGATAAATGATGCCTCTACCTACAATGGTTTCGACCCCAGCGGGGTGTGTGGCATCTTCGCCTCTGTCGCCGCGGCAGGACGGGTGCTCCGCCTCAATCCCGCCCAGATGTGGAACGCGTTGGCCCTGGGCTTCAACAGACCCATCCAGACCTTCCAGAGTATCGTCGATGGAACGACTGCGGTACGGGTTGGGCAGGGCCTGATCTCCCAAGCGGCGATGACGTCTGCGCAGCTGGCAAGAATGGGCATCACGGGCCCGAGGAATTTTCTCGAGGGTGTGTTTGGGTATTTCCACCTCTATGCCGGCGACCAGTACGATCCTGCGGCCATCACTGCGGGGCTGGGGGAGAGGTTCCACCTCGATAAGATCTCCTTCAAGAACTATCCGAGCTGCGGCGGGACCATCGCCAGCACCGACGCCATCCTCGCCTTGATGGAGAAGTACCATCTCACGCCGGAGCAAGTCGCGAGTATCGACGTGAGAGTGACGCCCTACACCTACGACATGACGGGCGGCCCCTTAGAGATTGGGGACAACCCCCGGGTGGACGCTCAGTTCAGCATCCGCTACTGCGTGGCCAACGCCCTGCTGAGAGGCGGGTCGGTGCTGAGACACTTCGACGAGGACCAGGTTCGAGACACCAGGATCCTCGACCTGGTCAGTAAGATAGACGTCACCGCCGACGCCGGGCTGGAAGGTCCGAGGCAGGGGTCCAGCCTACGGGCGGACATGGATGTCACGACCGTCGCGGGGGATACCCACTACGTCTCGATACCCATCCCGAGCGGCTTTGCCGGTAATGCTCTTTCGAACGAGAGGATCGTGGAACGATTCGAAGAGGCGGTTCGCTACGGCGGCAAGCCCCTTCCCGAAGACAACTTGGAGAAGATAGTCGAGTCCGTGAGTCGATTGGAGCATGTCGACGATGTCCGCGGCCTCGTTGCGCTGATGTGTGCGGACACCGCTATTCGGGGAGGATGATGAGACTATTGTTGCCACCGGTGCGGACCCAGACGCGGACTCAGGCCCCGACGCCTCCCCGGCCCGTGCTGCAGGGACCGCCGGCTGGAGGTGCATCATGAGTCTGTTTGCCCTGTTGCAGCGTCGTCAGGCCGAGGGGAACCCGGTGCGTGTGGGAGTGATCGGCGCCGGTACGTTCAGCACGGCTTTCCTCAACCAAGGCCGGAGGACTCCGGGCATTCAGGTGGCGTGCATCGCCGATATCCTCCCGCAGAAGGCCGTTGACGCTTGTCTCACGACCGGGTGGCCCACCGAAGCGCTTGCCACCGCCGGTTCCCCGGGGGCCGTGAACGACCTGGTTACCGCGGGGAAGGTCGCCATCGTGGACGATGCCGCACACCTGCTGAATGCCGACTTGGATGTGGTGGTGGAGTGCACCGGCCTGACCGGGCCAGGTGCCTATCACGCTTGGACCGCGTTGGATACCGGCAAGCACGTGGTGATGGTCAACGTCGAAACGGATGCGTTGCTGGGTTATGCGCTCCGCCGGAAGGCGGACAGCGAGGGGTTGGTCTACTCTATGGCTTACGGCGATCAGCCGGCCATCATCAGTGAGATGGTCGACTGGGCTCGCTCTATCGGCTTCGAGGTCGTGTGCGCCGGGAAGGGCACGCGCTTTCAGCCCGAGTATCGCTACTCGACTCCGGACACCGTCTGGGATCACATGGGTTTCACGCCTCAGCAGGTGGAGACCGGTGGCTACAGCGCTCAGATGTACAACTCCTTCCTGGATACCACCAAGTCGGCCATTGAGGCATGTGCGGTCTGCAACGCGAACGAGTTACGGCCGCAGAACTGCGGGCTGCAGTTTCCGGCGATTGGACCTGAGGCCTTGCCCACCGTCCTCAAGCCCGCGGCCGAGGGCGGCATCCTGGAACACTCCGGCACCGTGGAGATCGTGGCCAGCGAGGCACGTGACGGTACTCCTATCCAGAACAACCTGCGCTGGGGAGTCTTTGTCGTCTTCAAGGCGGGGACGCCTTTGGTGCGGCGTTTCTTCCAGATGCACGACTTCTTGTGCGACCCGAGCGGAGAATACGGTGCCTTCTACCGGCCTTTCCACATGATCGGGTTCGAACTCGGCATCAGTGTCGCCTCGGCGGCGTTGCGTCGCGAGGCTACCGGCTCGTCTGTCAGCTTCACGGCGGACGTGGTCGCGGTCGCCAAGAAAGACCTCGTGCCCGGCGACACGCTCGATGGGGAGGGCGGCTACACGGTCTTCGGACGTCTATCACCGGCTCGCGACAGCGTTTTGAACCGCCAGTTGCCTATCGGTCTGGCTCACCACGTGCGGGTAATGAGGCCGGTGGCGAAAGACGGCGTCGTGACCTACGACGACGTGGATATCGACGGGTCGTCCTTTGAGTGCCGGTTGCGCCGGCAGCAGGAAGACGGACTACCGGCAAGCCCTGATCGCGACAAGTGAAGGAGGATCTCGATGAGCAATCCCCACCTAGGATTCGTCGGCCTGGGCGTCATGGGTCTACCCATGGCGCTGAACCTCTCGCAGGCGGGCTACCCTCTCACCGTCTTTGATATCGACCCGGCCGCGGTTGAAAAGGCGGTCGACACGATTGCCGGGGTCAGAGTGGCACAGTCGCCTGCAGAGGTGGCCGGGGCGTCTGAGATCGTGGTGTGTATGTTGCCCTCCGGCCGGTACGTGCAGGAAGTCGCTCTGGGTCAAGATGGTTTGATCCACGGCTTCCGCGAGGGCGCGCTTCTGCTGGATACCTCTTCTTCCGAGCCTTGGCTCACTCTTGAGACGGCACAGACGTTGGCCGGCGCCGGCGTGGCTATGGTGGACGCCCCTGTTTCGGGTGCCAAGATCGGCGCCGAGACGGGAGAACTGGTCTTCATGGCGGGAGGCGAGGCCGCGGACCTGGACCGGGTGATGCCGCTCTTTGAGGCCATGGGGAAGCAGGTATTTCGCTTGGGTGGTATCGGGGCCGGGCACACCATGAAGTGTCTCAACAATATGATCACGGCCATGACGTTCATGGCCACTGCGGAAGGCTTGGCCGTAGGTACAGCGCTTGGGCTCGATCCTAACGTGATGACCGACGTGCTCAACGTCTCGACCGGCATGTCCTGGATCAGCCAGACCCAGATAAAGCAGCGTATCACCAACCGCAAGTTCGATGACGCCTTCAAGCTGGAGTTGATGGTCAAAGACATCGGCATCGCCATGAGGATGGCCGGCGATCAGGCGATCCCTGCGCCACTGTGCGGCGCCGGTCAGCAGCTGTGGCGGGCCGCGGCTCACCGCGCGGGCAAAGGTGCCAGCATAAGTGAGGTGGTCACGTGGGTGGAAGAGATCACCGGTATCACCATCACAGCCGGGTAACGTCGCGGCTACATGTATAGAGAGGAGTGCCTGCATGACTGATCTGGAATCGATCCCGGCATTCGATTTCCCCACGAGCTGGCGGCATGGTCGCGGGCTCGCGAGTCGTAGCGGTGAGATGCTCGGCCGGCTCGGCTGCCGCCGACCGTTGGTGCTGACCGATGAGTCTCTGCTCTCATTGGGGGTGGTGGAACCCGTGCTGGCTTCACTGGGAGAGGCGGCCATCGCTTACACGGTCTGCGATGCCGTGAACTATGAGCCCACGGTGGACCTGTTCGACAGCATCGTCGCCCGACTGGACCTCAAAGGCTTCGACGCGATCGTGGCGGTGGGTGGCGGGAGCGTGATCGACGTGGCCAAGGGTCTCGCCGTGATCGGCTCGTTCGGCGGTCATATCCGGGACTACGCCGGCTTCGATAAGATGCCGGGGGTTCCCTCTATCAAGGTGGTCGCGATCCCCACTACCTCAGGCACGGGCAGCGAGATATCGGATGGCGTGGTGCTGATCGATGAGGCCCGGCAGACGAAATTCCTCGTCATCAGCCACAAGATCTGTCCCACTGTGGCTCTGACTGATCCGACGATGACCGTGTCCATGCCCCGGCAGATCACTGCCCGTAGCGGCACGGACGCGCTCGTGCATGCCACGGAGTCATACATATCCAAGGGCGCCAGTCCGGCATCGGAGCTTTTCGCCTTGCGTGCCATCGAACTCCTTGCGCGGAACATCGCGGCAGCCTGCGACAACGGTGAAGACCTAGATCTGCGGGAGAAGATGCAGATCGGCGCCACTATGGCTATGACCGCCGCCATGAACTCCAAAGCGGGCCTGTGCCACGCTCTGGCCATGCCGCTGTGCGCGCTCTACCACATGCCCCACGGGCAGGCCGTGGGTATGGCGCTGCCGGTAGTGCTCGCCTACAATGCTCCGGCGGTGGGGGACAAGATCGACCGAATATTCCAGGCTATGGGATTCGGGGACGATGGCTTCTCCCAGTTGGAGGGTCTCCTGACGCAGCTTGGTGTGTCGGCCCGGCTGGCCGATTCCGGCTTCCAGGAGGAGCACATGCCGACGATCGTCCAGGAAACGATGAACAGCGCCCAGCGACCTCCCAACCCCCGTGAACCGACCCCCGAGGATATCGCGGCCATCGTGCGCCGCATGGTCTGAAGATCCGTGGGCACAGATGCCATCATCTGCCATCCCGACGACACGGTAGCTACGGCCGTCAGGGACCTGGCGCCCGGCGAGCGAGTCCGTGCGACCGGCTGCGGAGAGGTGGTGGGGATAGAGCTTCGAGATTCCGTACTCCTTGGGCATAAGCTCGCGCTTCGGGATATCTGCGAGGGCGAGGAAATCATCAAGTACGGAGAGAAGATCGGCCGGGCGACATCGGCCATCCGTCAGGGAGAGCATGTTCATCTTCACAACGTGGACGGTCTGCGCGGCAGAGGGGACCTACGATGAAGTTCCTGGGGTACGTCCGGCCCGACGGACGAGTCGGCACGCGCAACCACGTCTTGATCTTCCCCACTGTGATCTGCGCCACGGCTGTCGCGCAGATGATACAGAGGGAGGTGCCCGGCACGGTCACCGTCGACCATCCCCATGGCTGCGGTCACATGGGGGAGGAGAAGGACTTGATCGTTCGGGCGATGGCCGGCGTCTGCAGCCACCCGAATGTCGGCGGGGTATTGCTTGTCGGGCTGGGCTGTGAGCTCATCACGCCCGAGGTCGTCTCGGGCGCCATGTTGGCAAACCGGCGCTGCGAGCTGTTGAGCATCCAGGCTGAAGGCGGCACGAGAGGCGCCGTGCAGAAGGGCAAGGACCTCGCCGCCAGGCTGGTGGCCGAGATCGCCCAGGATGAGCGAGAGCCGACCGATATCTCGGCGTTGATCGTGGGCACCAACTGCGGAGGCTCGGACACTCTCTCGGGCCTGACCGCCAACCCTGCTGTCGGCGCCGCTGCGGACCGCATAGTGGCAGGCGGTGGCACGGTCATCTTGTCGGAGACTCCGGAGTTGATAGGTGCGGAACACGTGCTCTCCAGACGAGCCGCGAGCGCTGAGGTCCGCCGGCGAATCTACGAGATCACGGCGGCGACCGAGGAGCTGGCGATGAAGGCCGGAGTCGATATCCGCAACTCGGAGCCTTCGCCGGGAAACAAGGCGGGAGGCCTCACCACCCTGGAAGAGAAGTCACTGGGGGCGATCCTCAAGGGCGGCACTTCTCCCATCCGCCAGGTGATCAGTTATGCGGAGCGCCCCATCGAGTCCGGGCTCGTCATCATGGACAGCCCCGCTCACGATGCCGTCTGCAACACCGGGATGATAGCCGGTGGGGCGCAGATAATCGTGTTCACCACGGGCCGTGGGACGCCTCTCGGCGCACCCACCGCTCCCGTGGTGAAGGTGTCCTCCAACAGCGGCCTGTACCGGCGGATGGTCGATAACCTGGATGTGAACGCGGGAAGCGTACTGGAGGGCACGGAAACGGTGGATGAGCTGGGCGAGAGGCTGTTCCGGGAGATTGTCAGCGTTGCTTCCGGTCGGCTCACCAAAGCGGAACTTCTGGGTCACAACGAGTTCGCTATCCACTCGCTCGGTCTGAACGTTTGATAGCCTTTCCTACTGGATGAGCTTCTCCCAATCCGCTCGAGATGCGGGCTGCTTGAGTAGCAGTCCTTCACCACCAAGGCTGGTGAGGAGCTTGCCGTCCACCTTCAACTGCACCCTATCCACCGTCGGGAACTGGGTGAGGGTGTAGACGACCTGGCCAAGACGCAGGTACATGGATTGACTCCCGCCTCCAGCCACGAACTGTCCGCCCAGGTCAACGGTCGCCACCCTATCTTTGATAGAGAGAGAGTTGACCTTCACGTTGGACGGAACGGCCGTGTTCGCACCTCGATCGCGCTCCGCGGATGACGGGCCGGCCAGCAGGTTCGTGAGGGCGGTCTTACCTATGGCGGGAGTGAAGGGCACGGTCCGCGTCTGCGGAGCCAGCCTCTCCTGGGTCACGAAGTAGACTTTGAAGGACGAGGTCTTAGGAACGCTGGTTCCCGGGCCATCTCCGGTGGAGCCCCTAACCAGACCGTCGTACTGGGTGCGGCTTACAGAGTCACCGAGCAGCAGCCCTTCACCACCCAGCACGCGCAGGTCGCTGCCGTCGATCCGGATCTTGACCCTGTCGACAGTCTGGAATTCGGTCAGCGTGTAGACAAGCTGACCCAAGCGGAGATACATGGAGGATGA
>JAAYCW010000149.1 GCA_012729575.1 Actinomycetota bacterium
GACTACTACATCGCCCCGGTCATGCCGGCGGATAGCAGTGGACAAGATCTGGAACCCTTCTACGCCTCCGACTACTTCGAGCCGCTCTACCAGTACGCGCTGCAACTGATCCGCAAGGGCAAGGCCTATGTCTGCGACCATACGCCCGAAGAGGTGGACGAGATGAGAGGCGCGCCTGACCGGCCGGGTCGAGAGAGCGCCTATCGGGGCCGCTCCGTCGAGGAGAATCTCGACCTCTTCCAGCGCATGCGGACCGGCGAGTTCCCTGATGGCGCCCGGACGCTCCGCGCAAAGATCGACATGAGCGCGCCCAACGTCTGGTTGCGCGACCCAGTGTTGTACCGAATCCGGCACGCCTCCCACCATCATACGGGTGACTGTTGGTGCATCTATCCTATGTACGACTTCGCTCACGGGTTAAGCGACTACATCGAGGGCATCACTCACAGCATCTGTACGCTGGAGTTCGAGGTCCACCGCCCTCTGTACGAGTGGATCCTGGAGGCGCTCGAGCTGCCCCGGGTTCATCCACGCCAGCGGGAATTCGCCCGCCTCAACGTGACCTACACCATCATGAGCAAGCGCAAGCTGTTGCGGCTTGTTGAAGAGGGGCACGTGCGTGGCTGGGACGATCCGCGCATGCCGACCATCGCCGGTATGCGCCGGCGGGGGTACCCAGCTGAGGCGATCCGGGATTTTTGCGATCGCATCGGGGTGGCGAAGCGGGAGAACATGGTCCAACTGGCGCTCCTGGAGCACTGTGTGCGTGAGGATCTCAATCGCCGGGCCCCGCGCACCATGGCGGTATTGCGGCCGCTGCGGGTGGTGATAGAGAACTACCCGGAGGGGCAGGTGGAGGAGATGGAGGCCGTCAACAATCCTGAAGACTCCTCCATGGGCACTCGCCGGGTGCCGTTCTCCCGGGTCATCTACATCGAGCAGGACGACTTCCGCGAGGTCCCGCCTCCGAAGTACCACCGGCTTAGTCCCGGAAGAGAGGTCAGGCTCCGCTACGCATATCTCATCACCTGTACTGGGGTGGTCAAGGACCCCGAGACCGGCGAGGTCCTTGAGGTGCGTGCCCGGTACGATCCGGCGACGCGTGGTGGCAATGCGCCCGACGGCCGCAAGGTGAAGTCGACTATCCACTGGGTCTCGGCCGAGCACGCCATCGAAGCCGAGGTGCGGCTCTACGAGACGCTCTTCGAGGTCGAGAACCCGGACGACGTTCCCGAAGGCCGGGATTTCACCCAGACTCTTAACCAGGCTTCATTGGAGGTTCTGCGGGGATGCAGGCTGGAGCCCTCACTTGCCACACTGGGACCGGGTTCACGTTGCCAGTTCGAGCGGCTTGGGTACTTCTTTGTCGACCCGGACGATTCCGCCCCTGGTGCTCCCGTCTTCAACCGCACGGTGACACTGAAGGATACCTGGGCCCGGATCCAGAGCAGGCAGCACTAGGCTGCACCACGGCTGTGATGGTACACTTGCACGCGCTTTGCCCGGTGGTGTAACGGCAGCACGACTGGCTCTGGACCAGTTAGTCGAGGTTCGAATCCTTGCCGGGCAGCCACCTCCAAACCGTTTTCACGTGATCGCCATGGAGCGGTGACTATGACCACAGGTCAATGGGTCGTGTTCGGTGTGCTCGCGGCCACTCTCGCCCTGTTCATCTGGAATCGCTGGCGTTACGATCTGGTGGCCCTCTCAGCTTTGCTGGTTCTCGTCGTCGCGGGCTACGTTCCCTGGAACGACGCCTTCCTGGGTCTGGGACATCCGGCTGTGGTCACGGTGGCCGCTGTGCTCATAATAAGCAGCGGCCTCTCCAACGCCGGGGTGGTCGACGCGGTGGCCCGTTTGCTCACACGGGTGGGTGACCGGCCCGTGGTGCAGGTACTGACCATGACCAGCATCGTGGCTGTGTGCTCGGGGTTCATGAACAACGTCGGCGCGCTTGCCCTCCTGATGCCCGTTGCGGTTTCTCTATCGCGCAAGGCCGGTCGTTCTCCCTCGCTGTTGCTGATGCCGCTGGCGTTCGGTTCTCTGCTGGGAGGCTTGCTCACCATGATCGGTACTCCTCCCAACATCATAATCGCGGAGTACCGGGCCCAAGTGGACGGTACACCTTTCAGGATGTTCGATTTCTTCCCCGTCGGTATAGGACTGGCGGTGGTAGGCGTCCTCTTCATCGCCCTGGTCGGCTGGCGCCTGATGCCTGGACGGGATAGGAAGGCCGTCTCGGGTGATCTCTTCGATATCGAGGCATACATGATGGAGGTCCGGGTCCCGGCGGACTCCGAATTCGTGGGAAGGACCCTGCATGACCTGATGGTGGCCGTCCAAGACGAGGCGGACATCGTCGTGACCGCGCTCATCCGGAACGGGTCCATGAGGCAGATGCCCTCCACGTACGCGGTCTTGTGGGAGGACGACGTTCTCATGGTCGAGGCGGAGTCGGAGGATCTCGAAGCGCTGCTCTCGTTCACCGGGTTCAAGCTGGCCGGCGAGGACGAAGACGAGGAGAAGGAGCGAGGGGAAGGGGGAGAGGAAGAACGAGACAAGGAGCGGAAACGCAAGAAGGATCTGACGCTGGCAGAAGCGGTCGTCGCGCCGGGCTCCATGTTGGTGGGGATGACCCCCAGCCGGCTGCAGATGCGCGAGCGGTATGGGGTGAACGTGCTTGCGGTTGCCCGTCGCGGAGAGCGTCTTGACCAGCCGTTGTCGAAGACCAGTTTCGTCGCCGGAGACGTGTTACTCATGCAGGGGGATGAGAACGAGCTGCAGGAGAGTCTGAGGGCTCTGGGGTGCCTGCCGTTGGCCTCGCGGGGTCTGCGTATCGGACGGCCCCGTAAGCTTCTACTCGCCGGGGGCATCTTCGTGGTGGCGCTGGTACTTATCGCCCTGGAGATCATCTCCGCCGCTGTGGGGTTGGTGGCTGCCGCGGTGGTGATGGTGCTTTCGGGACTCATATCCCCCCGGGAGATGTACAAGAGCGTGGACTGGCCCATCATCATCCTGCTGGCCGCGATGCTTCCCATCGGCCAGGCGCTCGAGAGTACCGGTGGCACGCAACTGATTGCCGATGGCCTGCTCGATATAGGGCACTCCGTGCCGCCGGCGGCTACGCTGGCCATCTTGATGATCGCCGTTATGCTGCTCTCTAATGTGGTCAACAACGCCGCCGCCGCCGTCCTCGCGGCACCAGTGGCCATCGCTCTGGCCCAGGGCATGGGCGTCTCCGCCGACCCCTTGCTCATGGGCGTGGGTGTAGGCGCCTCGAGCGCGTTCCTCACCCCGGTCGGCCACCAATCGAACATGCTGGTGATGGCACCGGGTGGGTACAGGTTCGGCGACTACTGGCGTATGGGGCTCCCCTTGAGCATCGTTGTGGTGGCCTGCGCGGTGCCGCTGATAATGCTGGTCTGGCCGCTGTAGGCCGTGGAGGGACCACCCACCTTCAACAGGCCGGGCCGGTCGCGGGCGTCTGATTGCCGGTCTGTCTGTGTATACTGCACGGCTATGGACGAGGTGCTCGAGTACATCCGACGGGAATTGCGCTACCGTTTGGAGTTGGAGGACCGCGAGGTCCTGTTGGAAAGCGCATCAGTTCTGTCCGACTCCTCAGATACTCGGGGAGTGGCCATCAGCCTGGTCAACTTCCGCGTGAGCTCCTACCAGGGCACGGGGTTGAGCCGGATGGACCTGCTGGATTCTCTGGAACTGTACCTTCTGTTCGCGTTCAGGTTGTGGCGGTACGAGGACAGTCTGGGACTGCTCTACAGGACCATTCGCCTGTTCCACGGCAAACCGGCCTACACGGCGGCCGACAGCCATCCGGAAACCGAGTTCCCGAGCGATGTGGAGAAGCTGCTGTTCACCCTACATCCGCTGGAGTTCGATGCGCTACACGATCTCTGGGAGACGCTGGGGGGCGCCATGGTCCCCTCCGTCCTCTACACAGTCCGGATGGTTCGTAACCAGCACGCCTGAAGGCAGACGACCTCGGGGAAGACAACCTGACGGGAGACGACTCGGGGATTCGTCCTGTGCGACGGAGACCCGACGATCCCGAAGGGGAGGGCCATGACCGTTCCGGACGATCTCGACTTCGATTCGCTCGTGGAGCGTCGAGGTACAGACAGCTACAAATGGGACAAGTACCGAGACAAGGAAGTCATCCCTTTGTGGGTGGCCGATATGGACTTCCGGTCGCCATCCGCGGTGATCGAGGCGCTGCACCGGCGGGTAGCCCACGGCGTGTTCGGCTACAGCCATGCTCCTGCCGGTCTAGAGGTTGCGGTTCGTGAGTCGCTGCTCTCGGAGCACGGATGGGAGGTAGAGCCGGACTGGCTCGTCTGGCTCCCGGGCCTCGTATGCGGTCTGAATGTCCTCTGTAGGGCGGTCGGCGTGCGAGGAGACGACGTGGTCACCTTCACGCCCATCTACCCGCCTTTTCTGTCGGCTCCAGTCCTGGCCGAGCGGTCGCTGGTCAAGGTGCCTCTGGTCTTGAGGTCGAACCGGTGGGAGATGGATCTGCGGGCTCTGGAGCGGTCCCTCAGTCCGCGTAGCCGGCTGCTACTGCTTTGCTCTCCCCACAACCCGGTGGGCCGGGCTTGGTCGGCGGAGGAACTGCGGTCACTGGCGGAAGTCGCCCTGCGTCACGATCTAGTGATCGGCTCTGACGACATCCACGCCGGTCTGATACTCGACGAGGATAAGACCCATGTCCCTGTGGCCGCGTTGGGAGCCGAGATCGCCGCCCGGACGTTGACCCTGATGGCACCCAGCAAGACCTTCAACATCCCCGGCTTGGGCTGCTCGTTCGCGGTGATCAGCGACCCGGCCCTACGGGAGGCTTTTCTGGGGGCGATGCAGGGCATCGTCCCGCACGTGAACGTGATGGGCTATGTGGCCGCTCAGGCCGCCTACGAGGGTGGGGCGCAGTGGCACCGGGCTCTGGTGGGATACCTACGGGGCAACCGTGACCTGG
Source organism: Actinomycetota bacterium (assembly GCA_012729575.1). Lineage (GTDB taxonomy): Bacteria > Actinomycetota > Thermoleophilia > RBG-16-64-13 > RBG-16-64-13 > RBG-16-64-13. Next base: position 4,991 of record JAAYCW010000149.1, read on the forward strand.
TCGAGGGGCAGATCGCGACCATGCGGGGTCTGAAGGTCTTTCATGTCGAAGCGACCTACCTGGCTTGGATTGACGCCCGGGCCGCCCGTCTTGCCGACCCCGTAGGCTTCTTCGAGGATGCCGGGGTCGGGCTTTCGGACGGCGCCGAGTTCGACGCGCCCGGCTTCCTTCGCCTCAATTTCGCCTGCAGCCGCAGGCTTCTAATTGAGGCGCTCGGGAGGATGCGGAGCGCACTGGAACGACTGGGAGATCCGCAGGTCTGATCCCGCGCCTCGACGTGGGCCGCACTGTATCGCCGTTCTCCGTTGGCCGGGTCGGTGAACCCTCCCGCGTGTCGATGACATCGGTTTTAGGCCAGGTATGTGATAGATTGTCCCGACTTGCTGGAGATTCCTGAGCCGGGAGGCCTCATGGTCAACGGTCGTGATACCGGCGGGACGCAAGGTCCCGCCCCCGTTAAGACCCCAACTGAACGCCTGGAAGGTTTCGTGCGCTGGTGGCAAGGTGCCGGCTGGAAGGGCCGGTGCATCATCTTGGTCCCGCTGGGCATCGTGGTTCTCCTGGTGCTGTTGTGGGTCTTCTCCCAGTTCTTCACCGATTATCTGTGGTTCAAAGAACTCGGCTTCACTACCGTCTTTTGGACCAGGATCTGGGTCCGTGCTGTGGTCATTGTGGTCGCAGGTCTGGTTTTCTTTGGTGTGGTGTACGGCAATCTGCGCATCGCCAGACGGCTCCTGCCTAAGGTGAGGCAGGCCGACGACGCCGAGGGAGAGGTGTACGAGCTCCTTGACACACGTGCTCGGGGAGGACGGCGCATCTTCCTGGCCGTCGCCGTCGTTCTTGCGGTGATCGTCGCCTTCAATTACGGGGGGTCCTGGGAGCGCATCCTGCTCTTCTTCCGGCAGGCCGACTTCGGTTTTAGCGCGCCGATCTTTGGGCGGGATGCAGGGTTCTTCGTGTTTACGCTGCCGTTTCTCCAGATGATCCTGACCTTCGTGATGGTCTGTGTCTTCTTCGGCTTCCTGATCGCTCTGGGTGTCTACATCTCCCACAGGGCCATCGGGGTGAAGGGACGCAGTCTGTGGGCGGCTCCGCACGTCAAGGCCCACTTGTCGGTGCTCATAGCAGTGGCGTTGTTGGGAAAGGCGGTCGATTATTTCTTGGGAGTGTGGAAGCTGGCCTATTCCGAGCGCGGAGCGACCTTCGGGCCGAGTTATACCGATGTGCAGGTGCAGATGCCGGTACTGCGGTTCCTCGCGATCGTAGCAGTGATAGCCGCCGTGCTTTTCTTGATCAACATCTACTTCAAAGGCTGGCGCCTTCCCACCATCGCCATCGGAGTATTGTTCGTCGCCTGGCTCTTTGCCGGCCAGGTATACCCGGCCATCATCCAACAGTACCGGGTGTTACCGACTGAGATAGAGAAAGAAACCCCCTATATCGAGAACAACATCAACGCGACAAGATGGGCGTTCGGTTTGGACCAGGTGTCCACCATACCGTTCGAGGCTGAGACCAACTTGGACGTGAACTCGATCGAGGCCAACGCGGCCACTGTGGATAACATCAGGGTGTGGGATCCCAGCCCGGCCTCCCGCACTTACAAGCAGATCCAGGAGATCCGGACCTACTACACCTTCAACGACGTCGACGTCGACCGCTATGTGGTGGACGACATGTACCGGCAGGTGCTGCTGGCGGCCCGCGAGTTCGATCACTCGAAGCTGAGCGCGCAGGCTCAGACTTGGGTCAATCAGCACCTCACCTACACCCACGGATATGGGGTGGTGATGAGCCCGGTGAGCGACGCCACCGAGCAGGGACTGCCCAGACTCTTCATACGGGACATCCCGCCTCGGAGCGACACATCGGTTCAGGTCACCCGCCCGGAGATCTACTACGGCGAGCTGGCCGGAACCTTCGTGTTGGTCAACACCACCGCCAAGGAGTTCGACTATCCCATGGGGGAGACTAACGTCTTCACGGAATACGAAGGGTCCGGCGGCGTTGACGTCGGCGGCCTGGGAACGCGGCTCATGTTCAGCATAAGGTTCGGCACCATCAAGTTGTTGGTGTCCGACTACTTGGAGCCCGACTCCCGCATCCTCTTCCGGCGGTCGCTTAAGGAGCGCGTGCAGGCCATCGCACCCTTCCTCCAATACGATTTCGACCCCTATCTCGTCATCCGCGATGACGGCAGTCTTGTGTGGATCTGGGATGCCTACACCACCACCGACCTGTTCCCTAACTCCCAGCCGGATTCGGCCGGTCGCAACTACTTGAACAACCCCATCAAAGTGGTCATTGACGCCTACAACGGTGACACCACCTTCTATCAGATCGATCCTGACGACGGCATAGCCAACGCCTGGGGTAACGTCTTCCCCGGTCTCCTGACTCCGGGCGACCAGATGCCCGACGACATCCGCCGCCACCTGCGCTATCCTGAGGACTTCCTGAGCACACAATCCGAGATGCTTTCCGTCTATCACATGACCGATCCGCAGGTCTTCTACAACAAGGAAGACGTGTGGGAGATCCCCACTGAGGTATACGGGGGAGAGCAGATCCTCGTGAAGCCCTACTATCTCATGATGGTCCTGCCGGGGGAGCAGGAGGAGGAGTTCGTACTCCTGCAGCCCTTCACTCCGCGTTCCAAGCAGAATATGATCTCTTGGATGGCAGCGCGCATGGATGGGGAGCAGTATGGTGACTTGATGGTCATCGCCTTCCCCAAAGACAAGCTCGTATTCGGGCCCGCTCAGATGGAGGCGCGGATTAGCAACGACCCGGTCATCTCGTCCCAGATCACTCTGTGGGATCAGGCCGGCAGCGACGTGATCCGAGGTAATCTCTTGGTCGTGCCTGTGGAGGACTCGGTCGTCTATGTGGAGCCGCTCTACCTGCAGGCCGAGCAGAGCGCCATCCCCGAACTGACGCGCGTGATCGTCGCCTATGGCGACGTGGTGGTCATGGAACGCGACCTACGGACGGCACTCGAGGTCGCGCTTTCAGGCGGGGGTGGCACGACAACCACGGAGGCTCCCTCCACCACCACGACGACGGAACCGACGACCGCCACGACGCTCCCTCCGACCACCACGACCAGTGTCCCGCCGGTCACTACCACGACCATCAGGGGTGACCTGCCGACCGATCGTGGTGAGCTACTCGACCTGGCAGAGCAGCTCTACGAAGAGGCGCGTACCGCTCAGCGCAATGACGATTGGGGCACCTACGGCGAGAAGATTCAGGAGCTGGGCGAGGTCATCTCGGCGCTTCAGGCTTTGGAGTGATACCCGCGGGTTCCGGGCGCGACCCCTTGCAGCTACCTGGGTTCTACTCCTTGGGACGGGCGGTGTGGCGCACGTCGGCCTTGCTGGTGAAAGGACGGCTGGGCTTGCCCACCGCGGTCATGTAGACGATGCCCTCGGTCTCCCCGTCGACGCCCAAGAGGGCGTTGACCTCGTCGTCATAGAAGGCAGCGATCGGGCAACTTCCCAGACCCTGAGCCACCGCCGCGAGTGACAGCTGAGCGGCTATATGCCCGGCGTCCAGGTAGAAGTAACGATAGGCCCGCTCCCGGTATTTCCATACGGACCTTGCGAACACCGCGGTATAGAGGATGACGGCACCCGCCCTCCCACACATGGCTTGGTCGAGCGCGGCAGCCGAGATCTCGCTGCGGAGATCGCCGGCCCGGACCAGTTCAAGGGAGTGGCTTCCTTCAGCGATGGGCCGCTCCAGTATATCGATCCCGGCCACGCGGTAGTGATAGAGACCCGGTTCGAGGTCCTCCACCTTGTTCACCACCACGTACGTTTCGACCGGGTAGAGAGCTCCTGCTGTGGGCGAAGCCCTGTAGAAGTCCTGGCCGTGTGGCGTGATGAACGAGGCCGTTATGCCCACCGAGGCCCATAGCAACCGGGACAGCTCCAACATAGAGATGGGGGTGGCCCCAAAAGACCGCACGCTCCGTCTCCGCGCCACACAGGTGAAGAGATCGAGGGGCGGATCTTCGTCGGGGGTATGGGCCGGGTTAGGAAGACTCACGACGGGAGCATGACTATAGAACTTGTACAGCGGTGGCTTGCTCCGCCAGTCCAGTCCGTGCTCCTCTAGGTCTTGTATGGAGTCTCTGTGGTAGGAAGTCTCCTGTTGGAAGGTCTTTCCCGGATGCTCGATCATTGCCCCTCCCACTCGAGTCGCGATGGCGCGCGACGTGCTAGCCTAAACGGTTACGCGCATCAAGCGCATTTCCCGTAGTGAGTGTATGCAACGTTCCCACATGAGCACCTCTGTGACAAGTGAATCGGGCCCTGTGCGCACCCAATGGCTGCAGTTGGGTGTGATCTGCGCTGCCGGTTTCGTGGTCTGGTCGGGTTTCGGAGCGATACTGCCCTACTTGCCGGTCTTCCTACAGGAGCAGGCCCATGCTTCTGTGTGGTTGATCGGGGTGGTGGCTGCCTTCTTCTACGTCGGCACCTTCGTCTTCTCAGCGCCGCTCGGCCGTCTCAGCGATTCCGTCGGTCGCAAACCCATGATCATCGCCGGAGCGACCCTGTACGCTGTTTCCACGTTCCTATTCGTCACCACCAGCCATCCTGCATGGTTCACCCTCTTCCGGTTGTTGGAGGGGGTAGGGGCGGCGGCCCTCACTCCTGCTGCCCAGGCACTGGTGGCCGATCTGTCTACCGAGGAGACGCGCAGCCGCGCGTACGGTTGGCTGACGACGGCTCAGTTCGGGGGTCTGGTGGCCGGCCCGGTGTTGGCGGTGCCGCTCTACAACCTGGGTGGCGGCCAGGGCAAATGGGCCTTCTACACTATCTTCCTGTTTGGGAGCGTGCTGTCCGCCATCACGGCGGTGGTGCTGCTGTTCGTTATCAGGGAGCCGGAGTACGTACGTCGGCGGCGGTCGGTCAAAGTCAAGCATCCACCCTACCGGCAGCTGATCTCCCGTCCGGTGGTCGCCTTCCTGGTCGTGGCTTTCACGGCCCACTTCGCCATGGGCGCCTGGGAGGTCTTGTGGAGTATCTGGCTGCGGCATCTGGGCGCTTCCATGAGCTTCATCGGATACACGTGGGTGGCCTTCAGCGTGCCCATGCTCTTCGCGTTCGTGGGCGGATACTTCGCCGATCGCTACAGCCGCTGGGCTCTCATGTTCTCCGGATACGTTGTTTCCGCCTGCGCGTGGATCATCTACGGGACCACCACGAATCTGACGCTGTTCATCATCGTCAGCGTCATTGAGGGGTTCGCGGTGGCTTGGTCGTACCCGGCTAAGGCGGCTTTCCTCGTGCAGGTAGTGCCGCCGCGCTGGCTGGGGAGTGTCCAAGGCCTGGAGCAGACCTTCATCCAGATCGCCGGTCTCATCGGGACGTTGACGGCGCCGCTGCTGTACGAGTACCTCTCGGGGTTCGTGATTGGCCTGGGAGGGTTGATCTCACTGGCGGGGCTGGCCTTTGCCGCCCCCATTCTCTACAAGGTGTGGCGACGGTTGGGCCACAATTCCGAGCTGGGACCTCTTGCCGTGGCGACTGTGGAGATCGATACCCCCGCAGATTCGTAGACCGACCGGCCGGACTGCGCGGTGGCATATGGCGCCATCGTGTAGATTCTGCACGGAAGCGGTATTCTGTTGAATATGAGCCAGGTATGCGAGTACTCGGGCATCGATCGCCGGAGTAGCGACCGGCGAACGCTGCGTGTGAACGTCTTCTTGGACCGCCGCACGGGTTTTGACCGCAGGGCGGGTTCCCGCGGAGGCGGAGTGAACGGCATGCAGGGTGTGCTCCTGTGGTTGCGGGATCGGCCCGTGGCTCTCTTGGGCCTGCTCGGGCTGGTGAACGTCCTTAACGTGGCCGATTACTTGTTGACTCTCAACGTCTTGGGAGCGGGTGGGGGAGAGGCGAATCCCGTCATGCGCTCTCTGTTTAACCTGGACCCAGTCTGGGCGGCGGTGTTCAAAGTAGCTGCCATCCTGCTTGCCAGTTGGATCGTATGGCGTTACAGGCGTTATCGACTCGCTCTGCAGGCCGCGCTGGTGATGGGTACCATCTTCGGGCTGGTCCTCTTCTACCACATCCTTGGGGTGACGGTTCTCGGCTAGGATATCCGTGCTCTGTTGGAATATCCGCGGGGCCAGGTGGGGGCTGGAATAGCGGGGATCCGCGGCGTCAGGCCCCTCGATTCGCAGATACTCCTGGGATGGATAAGGTCGCCGGTCCGGCGTCGGCGTCGCTCCTGTAGGGGGCCGTTGGAGACGGAGTCGCCGCCGGGTTGGCGACCCCTGCCGCGACCGCTGTGGGTGGGTTAAAAGGTGCCCCGTTACCGGCGACCATGGCTCGGAGTTCGGCGTCGGCATCCAGGGCACCCATGAGAGCCCTGACCACCTGCGGGTCGAACTGACTCCCGCTGCATCGCTGGAGTTCGCGCATGGCCTGGCGGTGGGTGCGGCCGGTGCGATAGGGACGGTCCGAGCGGATGGCGTGGTACGCGTCCGCCGCTGCGATAATGCGCGCGCCCAACGGGATGCTGTCGCCCTGGAGGCGCTCCGGGTAGCCGGTGCCGTCGTAACGCTCCTGATGATGCAGCACCAGCGGCATTACGTCCATCAGCTCGGGAGCCTGCTCCATGATGCGTTTGCCCAGAGCGGGATGCTTGCGGACACACTCCCACTCTTCCGGAGAGAGGCTACCTTCTTTGGTCAGAATCGAATCGGGTACACCGATCTTGCCCACATCGTGTAGCAATCCCCCGACGCTAATGCGGGCGACCTCGTGGGAAGGCAAGCCGATTTGGCGGGCGATAGCCGAGGCGAGGTCCGACACCAACCGCGAGTGCTGGTGTGTGTAACCGTCCCGGATGTCGACAGCGGCGGCCAGGCTACGCACGATCGCACCTCGGCCGGAGCTGGGCAGAGAGACGACGTTGTCAGGAGACTCCCTACTGGGCACCTCTCCGTAGAGCTGGACCTGGTTGCCGCCTAGAGCTTTCGCAAAGGCCAGGGCCTTCTGAGCGGCATCGACCAGCTCCGGGGCCGAGGCGCCGTCCGAAGGATATGAGCACACCCCCAGGCTGACTGTGAGGCGGAGCTCTGTGCCTTTGGCGGTCACGAAAGTCGAGCCGGCGATGCTTTGGCGGAGGCGTTCGGCCACTTCCATGCCTCCCTTCCCGAACGTATGCGGAAGGATCATCGCGAATTGGTCGCCGCCGAAGCGGGCTACCAGGTCAATCTCCCGCAATTGAGATCTCAGGCGCCGGGCCAACTCCAGGAGGATCCTGTCTCCGCTCTGGTGCCCATGGCGGTTATTGAGTTGGTGAAAATCGTCCAGATCAAGCAC
>JAAYCW010000150.1 GCA_012729575.1 Actinomycetota bacterium
GCCCCGCTCTCGGTGCTGATTTTCTCGGCCAAGCGACCGGGGGGCTTCAGACCAAGGCAATGATCGGCCCAGCCGTCGATGAGCCACTTGACATCGGCAGTGATGGAATCGACGTACTCCACGTCCTCCTTGGCGGGATTCGTGTCATCCATGCGAAGGTTGCACTGTCCCCCGAACTGACGGGCGATGCCGAAGTTCAGGCAGATGGACTTGGCGTGGCCGATGTGGAGATATCCATTGGGCTCGGGCGGAAAGCGGGTGACCACGCTTCTAATCCGTCCCGAGGTCAGATCGTCCCGCACCAACTCCCTAAGGAAATCCTGATGCCCTTGAGACGACCGGCCCTGTGCCGCCGCATCCGGCGCTCCCGCAGCTGCTCCGGCTCGCACGCCCGACTTTGCTCCTGGCGCGACGTGATCGTAATTCGGGTCCGGATCAGGCATGGTACGCCTCGGTGTCGGTCATTGCTGCTCCTCGCTCTCGCTCCCTACTGATCAAGGCTACTTTCTCTCACAACCTCCAGGCCGAGTCAAGGTCGGCTCCTAAGACCGCACTACGACCTCTCCTCCGCCACACAGTTTGGATCGGTCCCCAGATCGGTCTCCCCAGCATACGCGCCACTGTCGTAGGGTAGTAGGATAGGAAAAGACACGAACGATCGATGTGAAGCCGGGAGACAGGCATGAGCGCAGAACGACTTGTGATCGTGGGTGGAGATGCGGCCGCCATGACGGCGGCCTCGCAGGCCCGTCGAGAGAGGGCTGGTCTGGAGATTATCGCCCTGGAAAAAGGCAATTACGTATCCTACGCGGCCTGTGGGATCCCTTACTACGTCGGGGGAGTCATCAAGGACTTCGATGAACTCCTCATAAGGAAGCCGGAGGAGTTCCGACAGAAGCAGAACATCGAGGCCCGCATCCGTCACGAGGTCTTGCACATCCGGCCCGACGAGGGCACGGTGGTGATCCGAGACCTCGAGGGGAACCGTGAATACGAGGAGTCCTACGACCAACTGCTCATAGCCACGGGGGCCAAAGCCGTCTGGCCCCCGCTGCCGGGCATAGACGCCGAGGGCATTTACAGCGTCCTGTCGCTCGACGATGCTAAGGCCCTTCGGAAGGTGTTGGAGCACGACAGACCAGCACGAGTCGTCATCGTCGGCGGTGGATACATAGGGCTGGAGCTGGCGGAAGCCTTCCGGCTCTGGGACGTGGATGTAAGCATCGTCGGCAGGGCACCCGAGCTGCTGCGGAGTATCGATCCGGACATGGGGGCGCTGGTGTCGGCGGCTCTCACGAAGATGGGAGTGCACCTCCATCTGGGAGAGGCTGCATCCGGCTTCGAGGTCTCATCCGGTAGAGTCTCCGCCGTAGTCACGCCGGAGCGAACCCTCCCGGCCGACCTCGTCCTAGTGGGGGCCGGCATGCAACCCAACAGCGATCTCGCCAAGGAGATAGGGCTCCCGCTCGGAGTCAAGGACACCATCAAGGTCGACGACCACATGCGGACTCCGATACAGAACATCTGGGCCGCAGGGGATTGCGTGGAGACCGTCCAACTCATCACGGGCGAACCATATTGGGTGTCGCTGGCGGCGGTCGCCAGCAAGCAGGGCCGTGTAGCCGGGACCAACATCGCCGGAGGCGATGCCTTCTTCCCGGGTACGTTCGGCACCACCATAACCAAGGCAGGACCCATAGAGATCGCCCGCACGGGGATACAGGAGACCGACCTCTCAGACGGTAGGATCCCCTATGCTACGGCCAGAGCCGACGCCCGCACCTGCGCTCGCTACTACCCCACCTCAGAGCCCCTGAGCATCAAGCTCATCGCTGAGGTGGGAAGCGGCCGGCTTCTGGGTGGACAGATAGTCGGTGGGGCCGGCTCGGCCATGCGCATCAACATCCTGTCCACAGCCCTCCAGGCGAGAATGACCATTGACCAGGTGGCCTCGCTCGACTTGGCGTACGCGCCCCCGTTCTCCACGACGTGGGACCCGGTCCTGCTGGTTGCC
>JAAYCW010000151.1 GCA_012729575.1 Actinomycetota bacterium
AGGCTGCGCGGCGCCGAGCCGTCGCAGCATCGCATAGGGTACGTCACGGATCGGGTCGCTGCAAGCTGCGAAGCGTTTCCGGACCGAGCGTACCGATTCTGCCAAGCTCAATGGGCAAGTCCCTACACCGATGTTACGGCCTCGGCACCGGCTGCCGGTCTGTCCCGGTCGCCGGCCCGTCTCTCTTACGCCCAGACGCCCGGAGAAGGGAACCCCTTCTCCGGGCGTCCTGCGGAGCGTGACCGGTCCGCAGGACTCTGCGTCACATTAGGCTTGAGGACCGGACTCCTGGTCGGAGGCACCGCCTCCGAGAACGTCGAATAGGTCGGATAGGTCGGGCATCGAAGACCTACCCTCTTGGACCTCCCTGCCGAGAAGGCCTCCCAACAGGCCGCCAAGGCCGCCCAGATCGCCCATCCCCGCAGAGCTCTGGGTGGGCAGACTCTGGCTCTGACTCGGTGCGCTTTCGCCGCCTCCTCCAAAGAGCCCGCCGAGGCCGCCCAGCAGACCGCCCAGACCGCCACCCGAGCTGCTTTCGGTGGTGGGCAGGCCCTGATTCGCGGCCGGTGCGCTTTGGCCGCCTCCTCCAAAGAGCCCGCCGAGGCCACCCAGCAGACCGCCCAGACCGCCGCTCGAACCGGCTGCCTCCTGGCTACCCGCCAGGGCACCGGTGGCTTGGCTCGCTCCTCCGGAGAACAGTCCGCCGAGCAGCTTCTTGCCAAGCCAGGCCATCACCAAGGGGGCCAGCATGGGGAGGAGCTTGGAGAATATGGACGAACCGGCCCGCGAGGTGGCACCCAGCTTCTCGACCACCTGATTCTGCTGGTCGCCGAAGATATGGCTGAGGATCTTCTCGCCGTCATCTGTGTCTATGGACTGCAGGAAGTTCGGATCGTCGAGCAGATCTCCCTTGTGGTCGCGGAGAACGGCATTACCCAGCGCGTCTCCACCTCCCGCGGTCACGTTGCTGGAAAGACCGCCCAGCAGGGCCGGTAGGGCTTTTCGGGCCGCGTCCACGGCCGTTTCGGGGTCGGTGCCCAGTCGGGCGGCGAGATCCTCGGCGGGGATCTGTGCCAGGATCTCATCTATCATACTTGCCATATCGCTCCCCTTCCGGAGTCGTTTACGGTGAGTCCTACCCGGCAGGCAGGACGCTCACTCCATGCTGATGGCGCCCTCAGGGCACTCGTCGATTGCCTCTTGGCAGCAGGCGGCGCTTTCGCAGCCATATTCGTCGATCACGTGTGAATAGCCGTCGTCACCGATCTCGAAGACGGCCGGACAGATGTCTTCGCAGATGCCGCACCCCGTACAGAGGTCCAGATCGACGACGGGCACGCCGTGACCCTCTCGACCGACGGATGCCGCAACCTCACCCGTCGACTCGCCGCCGGAATCCGCCGTTCTGATTCCGAAGGTGGCCTTGAGTTTGGCCAACATCTGCTGTTCGCCTTCGCTCACGCGTACGGCGCCGAATCCGAGGAACCCTCCCTCTTTAGCGGCGTCGGCGGCGGATTGAGCAGCCCTCATCAGCCACGTTCTGAAAGCATCGGTCTCCTGAGGAGTGGCCTTGGTTGTGAGGATGCTGTCGACCTTACGCATCTCTTCCAAGACCAACTCGCCAACATTCGAGGTAGTGGGTCTGAAGTCATCGAGAGGGTTCTTCCGTGCGTCCAACATAGTCTTGGCCTCTTGTGCGACCGCGACCAGCAACTCCTCGTCGCTCTCAGGGGCGGTCATGACCTTCATGGTCGCTATGGCTTCCTTGGCCGCCTCGATCGGGCCCCCGGGGTCGGCGAGAGTCAAAGCCAGGCCCGCAAGGAGCGGTGCCCGCACCACGATGGTCCACTCTTCGGCCGTGTAGTCGATTTTCGAACTCAAGGCACTGACCTCCTGTTGTATGGCCGGTCTGTTGCCGGTCCCAGCCTTTCCGTGGCTTCTAGAGCTTCTCGAGACGTTGTCGCAGCCCTTGCATCTTGCTCTTCACATCATCGATTTGCTCGCGCATGGCCAGAAACCTGTCGCGCTCGGCGCGGACGAAACGGGTGTAGGGTGCCACCGCCTCGCGGATACGGAGCAGGCTGCGCTCACTTTCGTGGTCGAACTGCTCTTTGAGCGCCCCCCTGAGCCTGGAATCGAGCGCGGAGATGCTCTTGCTGAGTTCGCTCTTGGCTCTGGCCCGCCGGGCCGGGAGGATGAACAGACCCATGGCGGCAACGAAACCGGCCGCGAGGATGCCCGTGACATCCACCAGCGTGGTCGAGGCCAGGATGGCCACCGTCGCGCCCAAGCCGACCGCTCCCACTTCCACCACCGCCAGTCCGGCCACCGCGTTCTGCACGGAGTCGGCTAGGCGGGCGGCTTCCGCGTTCGGCTCGTAAGTATCGGCCGTCTTCTGGGCGGCACGGCCTATCGTATCCAGGAGTTGCTTTCGGTCGTTGTCGAAGTTCCCCAGGTTGCCGATTACCCGGCCCGCGTGGTGGGCCCGTCGCTCTGCCAGGTACTGGTTGAGCGTCTGCCATTGGCGGAGCTCTGACTGCACCATCCAGTCGATTATCCCGTCCACCTTCTCTTCGATGCGAGCGGGAGCGTCCGCGACCACCTTGCGCTCGAACTCCTCTTTGACCCGGGTCTTCTTGATGAGGTCGAAGATGCGACCGATCCGCACGGTCTCGTCCAGAAACTCGTGGCCCCGCTTCTCCATGTCGTGGAGCACGTTGTCCACGTCGGTGAGCCGGAACGAGAACTCATGGCTGAGGTCTTCGCAGTAGTGGTCCAGCTGGTGCTCGATGCTGTCGAGCGCGGAGATGTCGTCGGCCAGAATGTCCAGCCGTTCTTGCGTGGCCGTGCGGTACTTGTCGGCAAGGCTCAGTCCCACTCCCAGAGGGTTGAGCAGCTTCAACCGGACGCGTTCCGACTGGTCGAGTGTCTCCTTGAGGTACTTCTCCAGAGCCGGGAACCGGCTCTCTTTCATGAGAGCGCCGTCGTTCTGTCCGGCGAGTCTCGCCTCCAGCGCCATGCGCGCCGAAACGGAGAAGATGTCGGGGGAGAATCCGAGGAGGCGCTCGGCATTCTCAACGACGAAACGCTCGATCTGCAACCTTTCGTCTTCGGTTCGCAGAAGGTCCGCTTTGTTGATCACGAAGACCAGCTTCTTGCCCCAACTCCGTATCTTCTCGATGAACGCCCGCTCGCTCTCCGTGAAGGCCCGGTCGGCCGAGGTGACGAAGAGGACCAGGTCCGAACGAGGTATGAACCGCTGAGTGATGGCCTCATGCTCACGGTCCAGGGCGTTGGTCCCCGGCGTGTCGACGATCTCGACCTCCCGCAAGAGCTCGATGGGAGCCTTGACGTTCTGGATACCCTCCGCGTCGGCTTCCTGGGTCACATGCGGTCCATGAGTGATGGTATGGATGCGGGTGGTGGTGGGCGTCACTCCTTCTTCGAGCAAACGGTCGCCCAGCAAAGCATTGATGAAGGCGCTCTTGCCTGAGTTGAACTCGCCCGCGACCACCAGGAGGAACATCTCGTCCAGTTGGCGCACAGAGCGCTCTAAGACCTTCTGATCCTCGGGTTCGGCCTCGTGGCGGGCCAGCGTCAACTGCAGATCGCCCAGCAGGCTTCGCTCTTCAGCCAGAAGACGGTCGTGTTCCTCGGTGAGAATCTTCCTGCGCATCACCGTTCCATAAGGCGCGGGGCACAGAGGCGCCCCGCATAGTATCGATTCATTATATGCACATACTATCGTCGGCGATAGATACCCAAACAACGGGGGATGTACGCACGCCGTTCCAGTGGCGTCCGCGGTTTCTGTTCTCCAGGTCGAAGCGGTAAGATGAGAGGCACTGACTGGTGTTGTTGACTCGGATCTCTCCTGTTTCGACAGAATCCGTTGAAGGGGCGCGGGACTCCAACCTAAGACAAGACCTTCAGGATGCATCACATCGGGGGTCAGCGACATAGGGTAGTAGCTGGGTCGAGGGCGGTGGTGAGTTGGGGTCCCACATGCTGTCGTCGCGGGCGAACAGGAAAGGAGAACAATCCAGTATGGCAGACGCTGAACGGAGCAAAGCCGACGTCAAGCCCGATAAGACCGTCTTGCGGGCGTTGGCGCTGGGGGGGATGTTAGGTGGCGGCGGCGAGTGCGCCCTGGACGTGAAGGAGGGAAAGGTCCTGCGCATCCGGCCCTTCCACTACGACTGGAAGTACCAGCCGGAATCGCTGCGACCCTGGACGATAGAGCGCAACGGCCAGACTCTCCGTCCGCTGATGAAGTCCCTGCCGGGGCCGTATTCTCTGGCCTATAAGAAGCGGACCTTCTCACCGAACCGCATCAAATACCCCATGAAGCGTGTGGACTGGGATCCAAACGGGGAGCGGAACCCGCAGAACCGCGGCATCAGCAAGTACGTGCGCATATCCTGGGACGAGGCCACCGACATCATCGCCGCCGAGGTCAGAAGGATCCACGAGACCTACGGTCCGCTGGGCATCTTGGTCCAAGGCGACGGCCACGGCGAGTGTCAGACCATCCATACGCCGCATGGTCATTCCGCCCGTCTGCTGGACATGATGGGCGGCTTCACACAGCAGGTCCGGCAGCCCGATAGCTGGGAGGGCTGGTACTGGGGTTCTAAACATGTGTGGGGCCAGGGATTCCAAGGCATGCTGGCACCGAACGGCAATCTCCTCAAAGACATCAGCGAGAACGCCGAACTGACCCTCTTCTGGGGCTGCGATCCGGAGACCACCCCCTGGGGCTTCACCGGCCAGTACGCCACCCGTGTTTGCCAGTTCTGGAAGCGGGCCGGCATCCAGCAGGTCTACATCTGTCCCGACCTCAACTACGGCGCGGCCGTGCACGCCGACAAATGGATACCGGTGCTCCCCAACACCGACGCGGCGTTGCAGCTGGCCATCATCTACGTGTGGTTGACCGACGACACGTGGGACAAGGAATACGTGGCCACTCACGCTGTGGGCATGGACAAGATCGCCGACTACGTCCTGGGCGAGGAAGACGGCGTCCCCAAGACGCCCGCGTGGGCGGCCCCGAAGTGCGGCGTCCCGCCGTGGACCATCAAAGCTCTGGCGCGCAAGTTCGCCAAGCAGACCACATCTATCATCCACTACTTCGGTGGGTCGCTGGTGCGCGGTCCCTTCTCTCACGAGCCGGGGCGTCTGGAATGCGTCCTTCTTGGCATGCAGGGACTGGGCAAGCCCGGAGTGTGGCAATGGCAGATCACCTACGCCGGTATGCCTCGCGCCGAGGGCATCAAGAGCAACCGTTTCTTCAACCCGGCCATGCCCGAGCGCATCCGCATCCCCACCCGGACCAGCTCGGACGCATGGGGCAAGCAGCTCATCCCCAAGACCATGATCCAGGAAGCCATCTTCGCGGGCAAAGCGGTCTTTCACGGTTCCGGCGGACAGGAATCGCTCACCGAGGACCAGTTCATACGGTACGACTACCCCATTGCGGAGGATAAGGGCGGGACCGAGTTCCACATGATCTGGAGCGACACGCCCTGCCGCATCACCTGCTGGAACCACGGCAACTGGACCATCGAGTCGTACCGCTCGCCCAAAATCGAGACCTATGTCGTCCAACACCCCTGGCTCGAGAACGACACCCTTTACGCGGACCTCATACTCCCCTCGAACACCACCCTGGAGGTTGAGGACATCGTCACCAACACCAGGCAGGGCCCGCACTTCCAGACCATGTGGATCCAGGAGCAGGCCTGCGAACCGGTGGGCGAGTCCATGAGCGACTACGAGGTGGTGGTTGAGGTCGCCAAGAAGCTGGGCATCGACCGGGAGTTCACCGAGGGCAAGGATCTGCGCACCTTGGAGAAAGAAGTGTTCGATGCCATGGACGGCGAGCATTTTATGAGTTTCGAGGAATTCGTAGAGAAGAAGTATCTTGTTTTCCCCACCGCGAAAGACTGGGAGCAGGATCCCATCGGCATCCGCTCCTTTTACGAAGACCCAGACAATCACCCGCTGGAGACCCCGAGCGGCAAGCTCGAGTTCTACTCGGAGAGACTGGCCACTCACTTCCCCACCGACAATGAACGGCAGCCCTACCCCAAGTGGTTCGAGCGCACGGAGACCCACGACGAACGTCTGTCCAGCGAGCGGGCCGATATGTTCTCGCTGCTTCTCATCTCCAATCACGGCCGCTGGCGCACGCACGCCCAGTGTGACGACATCACCTGGACCCGCGAGATCCCGACCTGCAAGGTGCTCGGGTTCGACGGTTACAAGTACGAGCCGTGTTGGATCAACCCCCTGGATGCCGAGGCTCGAGGCATCAAGGACGGCGATGTGGTCAAGGTCTTCAACGAGCGCGGTATCGTGCTCTGTGGCGCCCGGGTCTGGCAACGGATTGTTCCCGGTGCCATCTATGTCGATCACGGTGCTCGTCACGACCCCATCGGTCCTAAGATCGACAGGGGCGGCGCCATCAACGCTATCTCGCCCCACGGTCTCACCTCTAAGAACGCGTGCGGTCAGGCCACCAGCGGGTATCTCGTCGACGTCCAGAAGGTTTCCGGCGAGGAGTGGGACAAATGGCGGCAAGAGTATCCCGAGGCCTTCGCTCGCCCGTATGACCACGCGGCCGGGCTTCGCATGGACGCTTGGATCGAAGGAGGGAAGGCTTAGATGAAAGCTTTCGTGATCGACGTTGCCCTCTGCAACGGCTGCTATGCCTGTCAGATCGCATGCAAGGACGAACACGTTGGTAACGACTGGTCGCCCGTCGCGAAACCCCAGCCCGACACCGGTCAGTTCTGGCTACGGCTCACCGAGCACATCCGCGGGACCGTTCCCAAGGTGAAGATGCACTACGTGCCCCGGCTGTGCAATCACTGCCGAGAAGCGTCTTGCATGGAAGTGTGTCCCATTGAAGGCGCCATCTACCGCCGGGAGGACGGGCTAGTCGAGATAGACCCGCAGAAGTGCACCGGTTGTAAGGCCTGTGCAGATGCGTGTCCGTACGATGCCATCTTCATGAACGAAGATCTGAACATCGCACAGAAGTGCACGGGATGTGCGCACCTTCTGGACGGAGGTGAGTGGACGGTGCCGCGCTGTGTCGATCAGTGCCCCACCGAAGCCATCAGATTCGGTGAGGAGTCGGAATTCTCCGCGGAGATTGCGCAGGCGGAGGTGCTGCTCTCGGAGTCGGGCAATCAGCCGCGCGTCTACTATCTCAACATGCCCAAGAAGTTCACCGCGGGCACGGTGTACGACCCGCAGAAGGAGGAGATCATCGAGGGCGCCGAGGTCACCTTGAAGCCTGTGGACGGGGGTGGCGCACTCAGCACCCAGACTGATGATTTTGGCGACTTCTGGTTCGAGGGACTGGCGGTCGGGACCTACGATCTCGAGATAGCGGCCCCGGGCTATGAGGGCAAGAGCTTCACCGCCCTAAGCACGGAAGAGGACGTGAACCTGGGGGATATCCCTCTCCAGTAGTGTCCCGTTCTCGATAACACTGCTCCTTGAGCGCTGTGAATATCGAGTGGCCTCGGCCCGGACGCTGGCGACCGGGCCGAGGCCACGACATCTCGTCTAACGGTGCAGCAGGTTCGATAGGAGCACGCAGACCTCCCCTCGCGTGGCGTTGGCCCAGAAGTCAAATCCAGCCTCCGCTCCCAGCCCCTCGAGGAGCCCGGCGTGGGCGGCCCTGCGCGCCCACTGGTAATGGTCCGGAGAGAAATCGCCGAACGGTGGTTCGTAATCCCCGGGGGGTTCGGGCAGCCCAGCCGCTCGGGCTACCATGGTAGTGAGTTGCGCCCGGGTGATGTTGCCGTAGGGATTGAACTTGGTCGGGTCGTTGGTACCCTTGGTGATCTCCGCCGCCGCGCACACGGCCACGTACTTGTCGGGGTAAAGCGGGTCGTATTCGTCCAAGCCGCCGGCCACATCGGTGAAGGGGACGTCTTCTGTGCCGGTGACGGTGAGCCCTATGGTCTTGACTATCATCTTGGCGAATTGCTGCCGGGTGACCGGCTTGTCGGCGCCGAAGCTCCCGTCGTCAAAGCCCCTGATCACTCTGAGCGAAGCCAGATCGCGGATGGGGTGGTAGGCGGGGTGTTCCGGGTCGATGTCGGGGAAATCGGGCTGGGCCTGGGAGGA
>JAAYCW010000152.1 GCA_012729575.1 Actinomycetota bacterium
ACGATGAAGAACAGGAGGAGGGTCAGATTGGTCTGGTATTCCGGGACATCGAAGTAGACGGTGATATCCGGAAGAGCCGGTAGATAGAGGTCGGTCGACAGAGCCGGGAAGGCGGTGAGCGCGGCCAGGAAGATGACGAGTCCCTTCCTCCCCAGATACCTCTGCTGTATCGAAGTCTCTCTATCCATCCGGTGTGCCTGTAGTATACAGAGATGTGGATGGCCTACCGACCGCCCCGACGAGTTGACGCAGCCGGCCTATCACCCTAATGTGTCATAGTCTCTCCAGTCCGGAATCCGTCCCGCACCTCGGAGGCTCAAATGAAAGACTTCCAGGACAAGATCCTCTTAATCACGGGCGGAGCCTCCGGAGCAGGCTTCGGTCAGGCCAAGGTATTCTCGGAGGCCGGCTGCAAAGTTGTCATCGCCGACATCCGCCAGGACGCCCTCGACCGGGCCATGGCTTACTTTGAAAACGCGGAGGCGCCGGCGCACGCCGTCAAACTCGACATCACCGACCGCGAGGCATATGCGGCCGCCGCGGACGAGGTCGAGGAAGTGTTCGGGAGCCCGCCGCAGATGGTGTTCAACACCGCCGGCGTGAACCGGATAAGCCTCTGCAGCCGGGGTTCGGAAGACCCCGCCCCGAGCTGGACCGGGTCAAGCCCGTTGAGGTGCGCTTTCCAACCTCAGAGGAAGACTAGGACGGGAGAGCTTATGGAGCTCCTGACCAGTCTCTAGCCCTCCAGGTATGCCGGTAGTGGTGCGACCGTCATGATCCGCCCTCGGACTGCTCGAGTTCGCCGCCCGCCCGGCACTCCCCTCTCCTTACCCGAGAACGCCACCGTTGTGGTGGTCGGCGGCGGTCCGGCAGGCTCGTTTTTCGCCATCCGGCTGCTCCGCAAGACCCGCCAGGCCGGCAGAGCCGTCAAAGTGATCATTCTGGAGAAGAAGCGCGAGGTCTGCTTCTACACACCACTGCCGTTTTCGTCGTGGGAAGGCTGCAACTACTGCGCCGGTGGCGTTTCCCCCAGATTGGTGGACGGCTTGCGGAGAGAGAAGATCTTCTTGCCTGAGGAGGTCATCGAAAGCCGGTCCACCGAGGTGGTCATACACGGCGACTGGAAGAGCATCCTGCTGGCGGTGCCTGAGGGCAGGGAGATGCTGTCGGTGTTTCGCGGCTCACGACCCCGACAGCGGGCCGGACGCTACGTTAACTTCGATACCTTTCTTCTCCACCTGGCCGCCGACGAAGGCGCGCAGGTGATCACGGCGGAGGTCGACGATGTGCGTTACTCACCTGAGGGTAAGCCCCTGATCGACTACAGGGAGACCATGGGTGATGTGGCTTATTGCGGCAACGGCGAGCCCGACTCCGGCTGTGCCAAGCCCGGCGTGACCCCGGACACCACTCCGGGTATCACCCTAGACACCGCCCCGGGTACCGCCCCGAGCGCCTCCCAGGGCAACGGCACGATCGAGGCCGACTTCGCCGTCTTCGCGGGAGGTGTGAACCGCCGGCCCGGGATGGACATGCGTGACGACCCGTTGCTGACGGCCCTCCAGAAAATGATCCCTCGGCTCAGGCCTCCGAAGGTGCGTAAAGCCGTCATCGCCGAGATGCGCGACAGCCAAGCCCGGGTGCGCCTCGTCGAAGGCGAGATGCACTTCGTGCAATACGGTTCAAGAGACCTGCGCATCGAGATGGCTTCGGTGATGCCTAAGAAGGATTGGATCACCGTGGTCCTCCTCGGCAAAAGCGTCGACCGGGCACAACCCACCGCCTCGCTCGATCTGGTGGAGCGATTCCTGGAGCTTCCCAATATCAGGCGACTGGTGCCACGCAAGGCCGAGCTGGTGGCCCGCTGCTGCTGCAACCCGAACATGACGGTGGGGGCGGCCAGGAACCCATTCGGAGAGCGGGTGGCCCTCACCGGCGATTTGGCCGTCGCCCGTCTCTACAAGGATGGCTTGTACTCGGCGTTCACCACCTCATCGGCACTGGCGGACTGCGTTCTCGATGAGGGTATCGATGAGACCAGTCTGGCCAAGCATTACGGGCCGGTGGTGCGGAGGCTTCACGCCGACAATCGTTATGGCCGGGTCATCTTCTGGCTCAGTCACTGGGTGTTGGCTCATCCGGCTTCCAGCCGAGTACTCTACCGGGCGGTGATCACCGAACGGATGACCACGCCTCAGCACCGCCGCCGGCTTGCGCCCGTGCTCTGGCAGGTGGCGAGCGGCGACGAGGTCTACCGTCGCGCTCTGGCCGGGATGCTGCACCCCGCATCGCTCTGGCTTATCCTGACCGGTGGGTTGCTCCTCACTCTGAGAGATATCGTGACTGAAACGCTATTCGGACTAGACTGGACCGGAGTGCCCCGTTATGGGACCGGCGTCCCTGTCGAACAGGTGGAAGAGACGCGCAACGCGCTCTTCGCGGTCCAAGGGGTGGAGCCACCCCCTCGGGCCCCTCAGATGGAGAGCATGTTCACCGTGCGCATCCGGGCAGGCAAGAAGGCCATACTCAAGCAGCTCGGCGCCTTCGGGGACCCGGACCGAGAGTACCTGAAACCGCGCTTCGTACGCATCCACCGCGTGACAGGCGAGCCCAACCAAGTGGGGACGGTCATCCGCTACAGCATCCCCATGCTGCGTCTCTCCTTCAGCGTCGGTCTGGAGAGTGTGGTGCCGGATCGCTATCTGCTGTATCGCATCGTCGAGGGGATGGGCGAAGGCGGCATCCTGGCCTTCCTGCTGGACGAGTTGAGACCGGGGGTGAGCCTGCTCACCATATACGTGGGATTCGACTTCCCGCGGGGTCGGGGGTTAGGCAGGATCGGCTGGGCGATGGGACGGAGGCTCTTCCCAGAATTCGCCCACGATGTCGTTTGGAACCACTCCCTCTGCCAGATCCGACATCTGGCAGAGGTTGAGGAAGGGTGAACGGGCTCGAGTCAGAGAGGCGCTGCGGAAGCAGCGCCGAACTCACACGTCGGCCCGCACCAGCATCAACGGCGTCTTCTTGACCCGGTGCATGAGGTGCTCGCTCACGCTGTCGAACACCGTGCCGCCGGGACCCTCTTGCCCACTGGTGGCCAGAGCCAGGAGCTGGGGCGGATTATCCCTGGTGAACTGGATAATGACCCTGCCCGGATCGCCTACCAATACCTCGGTACGGGTCATGAAGCCGGCTTCTTTGACGCGCTGTGCCACGGAATCCAGATACTCCTGCATCCGCGCGCGCTCCGCCTCTACCTCCGCCGGATTGATCTCACCACCCGCCACGTTGGCGGTGTCGACAACATGCAGGAGTACCACCAGTTCAGCCTGCGGACCGCGACGCTGCACGATGTCGATGGCGTGAGAGATCACGGCCTCCGATGCCTTCGAGCCACTAAGGGGTATCAGCAGACTCCTCTGGGGCAGCTTGTCCATGATGATCTCTTCGCGCAATTCGGAAGGGACCAGCCAGATGGGGACCTTGACCGCATGTACCACCTTGTTGGCCACCTCGCCAAGATCCCAGGCTTTGACGCCCGAACTCCCGTGCGTCGACATCATCACCAGGTCGATGTCGTTCTCATCGATGTACTTGAGGATCTCATCAGCCGGATCGCCCACCACAACGCTGCCCCGCGCCTGAATGCTCTCCCCCATCGCGCCTACGCCGAACCCTAGGCTCATCTCGCCGGCTTCGGCCCTCAGCTGTTCCGCCTTCTGCTCTATGTAGGCCTTCCGCATCGGCAACGTACCCGCGTCCTGCGGGCTGCAGACGTGGAGCAGTTCCAGGTCGACGTGCAGCCGGCCGGAAAGCTCCCGGGCATACTTGAAGACCACCTCGGCCGGCTCCGACCCGTCCAGCAACACCAGCATCCTCATATACATAGCCATGCCTCCTTTGTGCGCGCAAGCCCGTTCTGGATGGGATCACCCCTAGAGATCGCTCCCAGGCCTTCAGTCTTCTCCGCTTATGAGGAGCAACGGCGTGACCTTCACCAAATGGATCATGCTCTCCGTCACGCTCCCGAAGATCATCCTACTGAGACCACTCTTGCCGCGGGTGGCCATGGCAAGCAATTGGGTGGGATGGCTCTTCAGATAGTTGATGATGGTCTCCACGGGTTCTCCTGAGAGAACCTCGGTGCGGACCGAAATACCGGACTCTCTGATCGGCTTGGCGAGATCCTCCAAGTACTCCTTCATCTTCGCCCGTTGCTCAGCCGCGGCATCCAGAGCGGCCCGCGTGAAGGTGCTCTGCGTCTCCACCACATGAAGTAGGACCAACTCTCCCTGGCCTGACCTCTGCTTGATGATGTTGACGGCGTGAGCAATCGCCACCCCCGACCGCTTGCTGCCGCTCAGGGGTACCACGAGGGGCTTGTCGGGAATCGCATCCGCCAGGATCTCCTGACGCAACTCGGCGGGCACCAGCCAGACCGGGACCCTCGACGCGTGGACCACCTTGTTGGCGACTGCGCCAAGATCCCAGGCCTTGAACCCGGTGCTGCCGTGGGTGGACATCATAACGAGGTCGATCTCGTTCTGTTCGATGAACTTGAGGATCTCTTCGGCCGGGTACCCCACGACCACATTGCCGCGCGCCTGGATGCACTGCGCCAAACCGCGCTTGTCGTATTTGGCACGGA
Source organism: Actinomycetota bacterium (assembly GCA_012729575.1). GTDB lineage: Bacteria > Actinomycetota > Thermoleophilia > RBG-16-64-13 > RBG-16-64-13 > RBG-16-64-13. The sequence continues at coordinate 4,649 of JAAYCW010000152.1, forward strand.
TCTTCTCTGCCTCAACGCACAACTCTTCGGCCATGCGCTCCATATAGGCGCGCCGCATAGGCAGCTGGGCCGATTCCTGCGGCGTGCACACATGCAAGAGCTCTATCTCCAGATCCATCCTGGCCGAGAGCTCCTGAGCGTAGTCGAACACTACCTCGGCCAGCTCCGAACCATCCAGCAGAACAACCATCTTCTTGTACATACTAATCCTTCCCCCGTCTTGTGACTGCGCACTCCGACTCAGGCACCCTAGGGCCGACGACGGTCTTGGAACCATCGCTTCTCACCCACCGATGGCACCATGCCCTACGCCGTCCAGGTACGCAGCTTCCGCGCCTCTGTATAGTACCAGCCGGGTTGCGGCGCCACGTATCACGTCATCATCTGAGAGGTTCTACCCTCTCGAAGCCTCCAAGAAGTACCCCACCAGTTCGCCAAAACTATCGAACGACAGCCGGGGACCGTCAATCGCCCCGAAGCCGTAACCGGCAAGGCCAAAATCCATACCGGCCCGTGCCGCCGCCCGACCATCTGCTTGCGTGTCGCCTATGTACACGGGACGCACAAGACTGAATCTACGACGCAGGTCGATTAGCATCTCCGGCTTGTCTTTGCCGGACATACCATGACAGTCATACCCGCTAAGGTAGATTTCGAAGCCGCTAACCCGTAGAAACTCCTCCAGGTACCAACCGGGGCAGTTACTCACGACGAAAAGCCCGTACACCTCCGCCAACCTCGGGAGGCCGTCCGCCACACCTTCGTATAGAACCCCCGCCATTTTGCTGATGCCCAGACGTTCGCTTCGGTCAAGCGCCTCCAGAAGTTCCGCGGACGCTGGGTGCAACTCCGGCAGAAGCACTTCCACACAGCGCGTGAACGGCATACCGGAAACCGAGCGGATATCTTCGACCGCGACCCTGGAGGCGACTCCCATCTTCTCGAGGGCGAGATTCCAGCCGTACGCGGAGGCGGCCGCGGCGTCCCACAGGGTGCCGTCGAGGTCGAAGACGACAGCGTCATATGGCCGGCGATGGCCGGGATTCATGAGATCAAGTAAGAAGCCACAGAGATCATGAGGAGATGATGTTACAGCAAGAAGAGGAAGGCCCGCGCACGGG
>JAAYCW010000024.1 GCA_012729575.1 Actinomycetota bacterium
ATGCGTCTTGACTACCTGGACAACATCGACAGAGAAGGCTTCGAGGCGAAGAACGGCGTCAAGGTGGAAGGTATCCTGTACGGTGGCCGGGACAGCGACACCACGGTGCCGGTAGAAGAGTCTCCCACCTGGAGGGACGGCATCCTACTCAAGGCGGCGACACTGGAATCGGAGACCACCAGCGCCACGCTCGGCTCCGAGGGTGAGCGCACCAGCGATCCCATGGCCAACATGGACTTCGTGTCCTACCCGCTGGGCGACTACACCATGAACAACATCCGTTTCGGCGAGAGCGTGAAGAACCCACCCAAGATCTTCGGCAACAATTACTTCATGCGCGCTCCCGACGGCGAGTTCATGACCAGCAAGCTGGCCAAGAAGGTGTGGCTGCACTGGGCCGAGGGTAGGATCCACGGCGAGTACGAAGCCTACGACACTCCTACGGGTAAGATCCCGCGCTACGACGACGTGAATGCCCTTTTCACGAAGCATCTGGGCGAAGACTTCACGAAGGCGGACTACGACTACCTGTTCACGTTCCGCTGTAGCAAATGGATCAAGAAGCTCGTGCGGACCAAGGCCTTCTACGCGAAGATGGATGAGAACACTCCCGCAGAGCTCTTCGCCTACTGGGACGAAGCCATCGCGAAGATAGAGGCCGCCCGAGACAAGTACGGGGACGAGATCCTACCCGGCAGCTACCACGGCTAGACAGGCAGTCCTGCCTGGGGGCTGTGAGCGGACCGACCCGGCTTACTGAGGGCCGGCAACGTACCGCTCCCAAGTCTTGCCGAGATGTCGGCGGAGTCTCGTCATGGAGTCTCGTCATGGAGTTTGACTCGGTGGCGTCTGACCCCGATTCGGGGTCAGACGCCACCGGTCGGAGCGGGGGGTCACAGCTCAGGAGGGGGTGACTCCATGAGCATATGCTGCCACTAACTGCCTGAATCAGTCCTGAACACCTGGTTTACACGGCTGGAAGCACCCGAAACGAGGTCAGCACTGCTTGCGCCCGAGGAAGGGCACCAGGACCGGCGTCCGCCGCTTGTATGCCTCATAGTCTTCCTGACCGCCCCACGTGGCGTCGGCTTTCTTCTCCAGAAGCGGCACACCGCTCACCCTGGTGATGAGCAGGTAGACAAAGACCGGCGAGATGAGAGTGGCATACTGCCAGCCCCGGAGCGCGGGCAGGGCGATGATAGCGATCCCGACCCACAGCGTGATCTCACCGAAGTAGTTCGGGTGTCGCGAGATGGCCCACAGACCGGAGGTTATGAAGGAGCCCTTGTTCGCCGGGTCCGTCCGGAAACGGCTCTTCTGGAGATCGGCGATGGCTTCCAACGCGAAGCCTACCACCCAGACTACAAGGCCCACGAACGCGAACACATCCAACCCCTTGGTTCGCGTGGACGTCACGGCGGCCAAGGCGGCACCGAGCGTCAAGCTCACCCAAAGCCCCTGCAGCGTCCAAGTCAGGAACAGGCGGGAAAATGAGCGCTTGATCTCGTCGAAGCGATCATCCTTACCGGCCCGACGCACCCGGCGAAAGAGAAACGGCCCCAATCGCCCGGCCCATATGAGCACAAGCACGAGGAGCATGATAGAGCGACCATTAGTGGCCCCGCTCAACGCCACAGCAAGTACGATGGCCGAGACATAGGTGAAGCTGCCTGTGAGGTCATAGTAGCGCTCACTCCGTCCCAGATACGACGGGATGAACGCCAGCCACTGCACAACGAAGATGTAACAGACGATGAGAGCCAGGACCGGCAGGTTCCCAACGGCGACTCCGTTTTGCGAGCCTGCCCAGGCCACAAGGGCGCCCAAAAGGACGACCCCGATCGAAGCACCGAACCACAATGCTGTCTTCTTCTCGGCCATCTTGAACTCCTGAATCGGGATTTCGGCCAGGGCAGGTCTCAGCCGAATCATGGTAACAGAAGCTCATCCCTCCACCGGGCGCTGCGTCTCGGCAATCTTCTCTACAGACTCCTCAGCGCCCATGGGGTCGAAGGACCACCGCCCAAACTGAGCGGCCCACCCATCCCCGCCAGCATAACGCCACTCCACGAACCTGCCCAAGCGGTGGTATCGTCAGTCTATGGCCTTTCGCCTCACACTCGCCACCATTGCTGCATCGGCGATCGTGGCACTACCAGTGCGAGAAACCATATGGAAAAGTCCACCAGCGCGTTTCTGAACAACATCGTCCTGGTCATCGGTTTTGGGGCGCTGATCGGGGCTGCTTGGGTCGGCTACTCGGCCTTGGTGGTGGTGGTCGGGTTGGCGCTGGCGGTGGCTCTCGTGACAAAGACGTGGAGCCGTCTGTGCCTCAAAGGCGTGACCTGCGAGCGCCGGCTCAGCGAACACCGGGTGTTCCCGGGGGACGAAGCACTACTCACCCTGCGCGTGGTCAACCGCAAGATACTTCCGCTTCCCTGGATCGAGGTGCGGGACGAGATGCCCGCCCGGCTGGCTGACCCCACTACCGGACCGGTCGACCCGGCCGAACCAGCCGGTAATGCGGCCCGTCCGACCGTTCTTGGTTCGCCGGTTGAAGCAGCGGAACGTCCCGGCTTCGTGGCTCTCTCGCGGTCGACTCCGCTACCCTGGTACTCGGCCGCCACATTCACACATCGGCTGAATTGTTCCACCCGAGGCTACTATCCTTTGGGTCCCCTCTCGGTGACGTCCGGTGATATCTTCGGAATCCACCCCCGCAGCCGCACGCAGTCTGAGATCGACCACCTGATCGTCTATCCGCGCACGTACGAGCTGGCCGAACTCGGCATCCCCTCGCTCTTCCATCTGGGCGACACCCAATCAGAGGTGCCGGTATTTGACGACCCTTCGCGTCTCATGGGGATTCGCGAATACGCACCCGGCGACAATCCACGCCGCATCCACTGGAAGGTCAGCGCGCGCAGTTCGGCGCTCCAAGTGAAACTCTTCGAGTTCACCACCGACCTCAAGGTGACCATCTTCCTGGCTCTTGACTCGTTCGCCAACCAGTCTGAAGACGACCTTGAACTCGGTATCAGCACGGCTGCTTCCGTAGCGCGGCATCTGCTCGAGAGAGACGTGCAGACCGGGTTTTCCGCGAACACCAGATTAGCCGATACAGGTGGGTCGGCCTGCATCGCGGCGGGGACCGGCACCGCCCACCTCACTATCATCCTGGAGGCACTGGCCAAAACCACTGCCGACCCAGACGGGTCCTTCATCGACTTCTTCGAACGAGAGCGGGGTGAACTGGGATTCGGCGGCACCCTTGTCTTCGTAGCCGGAGAGGTGTTTCCGGCGCTGGAGGTGCTGATGTCCGACTTGGCTAGGGCGGACAAACGCGTTCTGGGATTCTGCGTCGGCGCGAACGGCCTGAGCGCCCGCACGGCCGGCGTGCACTGGCATCACGTGCGGTCTTCCGGGACCCCGGAGCAGGCATCCGGACTCGCTGACTCGGCCATCCCAACGGAAGAGGCCACCCGTCGGGAAGGCGCTGTCGCCTGATGGCCCAAGCCGTCTCCCTGAACCGAAGCCGCGTCGCCATCGGGACCGTCGCCGTAGCAGGGCTGGAACTCGCCTGGGTCTACACGTTCCTCTATGCGGCCGGCCGAGGTCTGCAGGTGCCGGTGCCCATACCTTCAGTCCTCTTGGTCTATGCGATCTCGTTCGGCTTAGGTCTGGGATTGCGTGCAGCGGGTCGCTCTCCCCTCACCATCAAAGTGGCTTCTTGGGCGGTATGGCCGCTCGCAACACTGCTCCTACTGATGGTATTGCTCTACCCCGGCGCGGGCTCTGCGGACGGCTCCTTGGGAGCGACCTTGCTTCGAGCCTTCGACGGTATCGCTGCGGAAGTCGAGGCCGCGATGTTCATCACCGCAGCCGCCACGTTCCTCTGGTGGCTCGGATGCCGGCTGGCGACCAGCCGCATGACGTACGAGTTGGTTGTGACCGAGTTCCAACTAGGTCTTGGCGCATTGGCGGGATCAGTGCTGATCGGCTACCTGGCCCACGTGAACCAGCCCGCTGCAGCCCCCATCGCCGTCTTCTATGTAGGTCTGGGCCTCATGGGAGCGGCCGCAACCCGAGTCAACGATGCGGGCGGCTACATGTTCTCTCAGCAGAGCGGCAGTTGGTGGGGCATGCTTCTCGTTAGTGTGGGGCTGGTGTTGATGCTGGGACTCTTTGCCGGTGTCCTTTTCACCCCCGAGTTGATGCATTTCGTCGCTCAGGGCATTAGGGCTCTCTGGGGTCTCGTCGAACGTCTTCTTGATGCGCTGGCCGGACTGTTCCCGTCCTCGCCTCCAGACCCACAACCCCCCCTCCTGCCCGAGGCGATCCCCACACCGGATGAAGGAGAAGGCTTCTCCTGGGGCCTGCCGGAAGGATGGGTGCGGCCGTCGCGTATCGTCTACGGCATCTTCGTGGGGGGCCTAGCCCTACTGGCCATCTGGCGGGTGGTCTCCGAGCTGTTCCGTTGGCTGCAGCGGAAGGCAGGCAGAGGCAGAGCAGAGATAGAGCCTCTGGCAGGCGCGTTGCGGCTGGACCTTGCCAAGCTGTTCCGCCGCCTGCTGGCCTGGATGGCCAGGCTGCTGACGATGGCCGGATCAGGTCGGCATCGGCCAGACGACTCCGACGAGAACAGTTCCGTACGCCGACTCTACATCGACATGCTACGCTGGGGAGCGAAGTCTGGATTCCCGCGCGGGCTGTCCCAGACTCCTTTTGAGTACCAGCAAGTGCTCGTTGGGGCGCTTCCCGCCCACCAGGCAGATGTGAGCTTCGTCACTGAGAGCTACGTAAGGGCGAAGTACGGTGCGGAACCGCCCAGCGAGACGGAATTGCGCGAGCTGAAGGAGATCCGGCGCAGACTGAAGCGCGGAGTGACCCCAACGACCGGCAACGGGCCCGCTGGGTCCCGTAAGAACAGGACAAGGGGCAATGGGCACACCTAACGTCAAGCTTTCTGAGGAGCAGGTGCTCAGGATCAAGACGGCCGCAGACCGGATCGTCGCCAACGTAGGCGAAGTGATGGTGGGCAAGAAGACGGTCACCGAACTCATGTTGGTGGCACTCCTTTGCGAAGGCAATGTCCTTGTGGAGGATGTCCCCGGAGTAGGCAAAACGGTCCTCGCACGAACGCTCGCGAAGTCGCTGGGCTGTGATTTCCGCCGCATCCAGTGCACACCCGACCTCCTCCCTTCCGATGTCACCGGGGTGGAGATCTATGATCAAGGGACGGGAGGGTTCGAGTTCAGGCCCGGACCGATCATGGCGAACATCGTTCTTGTCGACGAAATCAACAGAGCCACACCGCGCACGCAGTCGGCCCTGCTGGAGGCCATGCAGGAACAGCAGATAACGGTCGACCGGCGGACGGTGCCTCTTCCCCGGCCTTTCATGCTTATGGCCACTCAGAACCCCGTCGAGCTACAAGGAACCTTCCCCCTACCTGAGGCCCAACTCGACCGGTTCATGCTCCGCCTGGAGATCGGCTATCCGTCGCAGGAAGAGGAGGGAGCAGTGCTGACCCGCTTTCGAGAGGTCAACCCCCTTGATGCTCTGGAGGCCGTCACCGATGCCGATGAGTTGCTCAATCTGCAGAAGCTCTGTCGACGAGTGTACGTGGACCCCTCGGTGCGCGACTACATCGTAGATCTTGTCCGCGCCACCAGAGAACACGACGACGTGCGACTGGGGGCAAGCCCCCGTGCCTCTCTGAGCCTACACCGAGCCGTCCAAGCGCTGGCAGGCGTCCGAGGCCGCACGCACGTCCTGCCCGATGATGTCAAGCTCCTCGCTATGCCCGCACTTGGCCACAGACTCATAGTGAAGACAGAAGCTCGTCTGCGCGAGCACACCGCCGGGCGAATCATCACCGACATCGTGAACACGATACCGGTCCCGGTGGAGGAGACCTGAGGCGGCTACGCCGACAGACGTCGGGTCCAGCGGCTACCCAACGCTGTGATCGCTCCGAGACCACGCGACGTAGCGTCAGCAGGCCCGGCCACCGGCAGCGCCGGTAGGGACCTCTTCCGTGGTCAAGAATCCAAGACACCGCCCAGAGGGTCTCGCAACCCGAGGAACGACGGCTCCCAACCGTCTGCGCCGCGTGGACCGTTGGATAGTCGCCAACATGGCTCATATGCTGCGTTCCAGTGAGCGACCCCCTCTGGTGGTCGACCTCGGCTTTGGCGCATCGCCGGTCACCGCGGTCGAGTTGTACGAGCGATTGCGGCAAGTACGACCGGACGTGAAGGTGATCGGCCTAGAGATCGATGCTGCCCGTGTCGAGGTAGGCACGAGATTTCTCGCCGCGCTGGACCTGCCCGGGGACTACGGAGGATTGAGCTTCGCGCTGGGTGGCTTTGAACTGCCGGTGCCGAGACCGCCTCTGCTGGTTCGAGCCTTCAACGTGCTCCGCCAATACGACGAGGAGGAGGCTTGGCGGGCATGGGACAAGTTGTGCAGCCGCCTTGCACCGGGAGGGGTACTGGTCGAAGGCACGTCCGACGAGATGGGCCGCCGAGCGGTGTGGGTCACCCTGAGCCGCATAGATGAGACGGATGCCCCCTTGTCCGCCGGCAAGAAGGCCGGGCGCCCGGGCCCTTCCCTGACCGCCGAAGCTCGCACCATCACCTTCGCCGCTCGGGTCTCCGCTCTGCCCTGCCCCTCAGAGCTTGCCGAGCGGCTCCCGAAAACCTTGATCCACAACAACATCCCCGGCAAGCGCATCCATCAGTTCCTTGTCGACTTCGACCGGGCCTGGGCGATCACGGCTCCACAGTCGGTGTTCGGACCGCGACAGCGCTGGATCGCCGCGGTCGAGCATCTCTGCCTGTCCTGGCCGGTCATCACTCATCCGCCCGCCGGAGGCCGGGCGCGCTGGCGCCTGGGTGAGGTGACCCTGCCCTGGACCGCTGTCGCTCCGTGCAAGGAAGTCAGAAGCCGTCACTCCTCGTAGGTCCGCACCCGTCGCAGCTTCAGGATCACATGGACCTGATCCCCCACCGCCAAGCCCAGTTCGGTATGAAGCGACGGAGATATCTCAGCGATTATCACCGTGTCCCCGGCGGCCACGCCCACATGAACCGTCGAACGGCTGGGAGTTATGCTGACCACCTCTCCTACGAACCTGTTGAATTCTGGGCCGGGAGGCTTGGATGTGCTCAAGTAGACATCACCGGGAAGAAAGGCGATCCGCCTGATCGAGTTGCCCTCATGGGGAACCAGGACGGTGAGACCTGCACAGCTGACTTCAGCCACCCCGTGTCCCACCGGCCGGCATTCACAACACTCAAGGATGTTGGGTGTTCCAATGAATTCGGCCACGTTCTCGTTTTCTGGGAAGAAGTAAACCGCCGACGGAGAACCCACCTGCTGTACGCTTCCCTTGTGCAGGAAGGCCACCCGGTCTCCAAGCTCCTGAGCCTCCTCCAGGTTGTGGGTCACGTACACGGTGGTGATGCCCGTAGCGTTGTGTACTTCTCGGATCAGCCCGCGGATGCGCTTGGCGGTCTGCAGATCAACGCTCGCAAGAGGCTCATCCAGTAACAGTATTTCCGGAGAAGGCGCCAGAGCTCTGGCGAGAGCGGTCCGCTGCTTCTCGCCTCCACTCAATTGCCTGGGATAACGGTCCCCAAGCTGCTCCAGATGCATTAGGCCGAGAAGCTCCCTCACCCTTTCGTCTACGCGGTCGGGTTCCCACTTGCGCGCCTTGAGTCCGTAAGAGATGTTCTGGACGACCGTCATGTGCGGAAAGAGCACCAGATTCTGTGGAAGGTAGCTCACTCTGCGCTTCTCAGCGGGAACCGTGTCCATGCACGATCCGTTGAAGAACACCGAGCCCTGGTAGGCAGTGAGACCGGCGATGACGGACAAGACGGTCGTCTTGCCCGCTCCGTTTGGGCCCAGAAGCACGAAGAACTCCCGATCTTCAATGGTGAGATCCAGCCCTCGGCAGATATGCATACAGATGGATTCCAGGTGAATGACAGGCATACGAAGACGCTATCCGCTTTTCTAGCACCAATCTCGGGTGAGTCTGCTCTCGAGTACGGCAAAAAGCTTCTCGAAGAGCAGGCACATCACGGAGAGAACGATCAAACATACGATGATGATATCGATCCGGATGAGGCTCTGGGCTCTCATCATCAGAGCTCCGAGTCCTGTGGGGACGGCGATCATCTCCGCCGCCGCGAGAACCCGCCAGGCCATGCCCGCCTCCAGTCTGAGACCTGTGAAGATATACGGTAGAGCCAGCGGGATGACCACCGTTAACAACACGTGACGTTCGGATGCCCCGAGACTGCGGGCCACACGGATGAAATCCCTGTCGACGCTGCGTACTCCGCTGATGGTCGTATAGAGAACGGGGAAGAAGGAGCAGATATAGATGATAACGATAGGCAAGAGATCGTTGATACCGATCCAGAGCATGAGGAGAGGGATCCACCCCACCGCCGGAATAGGATAGAAGAGGCTTATCAGTGGGCGCAAGGTTTTCCTCACATTTTCTCGCCACCCCATGATCACGCCTAGGCCGACGCCCGTGATCGCTCCCGCGACGAAACCGGCGAGAACCCGGACAAGGCTGCTCAGGAAGTTGTCGGCCAGCACACCGCTGCCAAGCAGGCGCCATCCCTCGACCATGACCTCGGAGAAGGGCGGCAGAAGTCCACCACCTGAGCCGTCGGAGACTCTGGGAACGACCTCCCAGAGCGCCAACAACAAGATGATGGGCACTACCCCCCAACCGGGGCGCAGGCACCTGACCGGCAGACTCCTCATCCGGCTTCCGGCGAAGAGAGACTAGTCTTCCAGGAAGCTTGTGTCGAGAAGCTCGGCTGCATCGATCTCCTGCTTCAGATAGCCTAACCGGTGAACGTAGTCGATGACACCCTGGATCTCGTCGTGATCAAGCGAAGCCGTGTACTCGAGCCGACCCATAGAGCGTGCCACGACCTCGGGAGTCACTTGGAGCTTCGCAGCTGCCGCTGCCGCCTTCTCCGGGAGGATCTCCTGGCCGGTCGCGCTCAGACTCGATGCCACAACCGACGCCGCCTCGTCTGGGTTCTGGTTGATCCAGTCGGTGGCCCTCTGTGTCACCCGCACCAGACTCCTTACCACCTCCGGATGGTCGCGGATGAGGTCCTCTTTGACAACCAGAACGCTCCCCTCCAGTCCGGGCCAGATGTCCTGCGCCGTCATAAGCATCCTGTATCCGAGGCCCTCGGCCAGGGTCGCCCAATGTTCGGGGACGAAACAGGCATGGATGCCGCCTCCCTGAAGAGCCAACACTTGGGCGGGAGGATTCATCCGTTGTATGCGCGACTCCAGATCCGCACTGGACAGACCGTTGTCATCACACAGCCGATGAAGAAGTACATCCACTACCGTGCCGGGCTGTGTGCAACCGATCTTCACCTCCGGTCTCCCGAGGTCTCCGACCTCGTAGACAGCACCTGGATCGACCACCAACCCATACCCGTACTTGTGGGTCCCAGCCACCACCCTGATGGATATCCCTGCGTTTGCGACGACGTTGAGTGTCGGAACCAGGCAAAGATAGGCTGCCTGGATATCCCCGCGCGCGAGAGCTGCTGCCAGATCCACTCCGGTCACGTAATTCTCATAGCTGGTGATCTCAAGACCCTCATCCGCGAACCAACCCTTTTCCAGAGCAACCATGGCCGAGGCAGCGTGGTCTGTGAACTCCACTGCCACGCCGAGAGGGAAGGGGGCGGCGGGTGGAGTTGCGATAACGGCGCCGCTCCCAGCTTCTGAGGTTTCAACAATGGCCCCGGAGGAGGAAGCCATCGACGAGACCGCTTCATTTCCACAGGCAGCCACCAGTACGGTGGCCAAGAGAGTCAAGACCAGGCTCACCCTGCAGAGCAGCGCACGCACGGGTAACGCTGAACCGAATGACTTGAAGCCAAAATGCCCCATGTCGGTGGAGACCCAAAACCGCCTGTCCGGTGACCGCCCTGATGGCACCACCCGTCCTCTCATTTCGCGCACTTCCTCCAAATGCTTCCCCTTGCGTCGTGCGAGCCTACTAGGGTTCGCCACGGGCAAGCTCCCAAGGATCTGAACAGGACGTTATACTAGTGCAAGTAGTACGTAGGCGCAATCCTGCCGGAATAGAGCGGACCTGCCGGACGACTCAGTCTACGCTGATCCCGCGGCTATCCACTGTGCAGACGTGATCTTCGGCGCAGCTCAGGCAGAGCAGCTCTTCCCCCACCCGGCGCGTCCGGTTCTCGGTGACGTTCTCACGACACTTGGCGCAACGCAACGACGAAAACATCACGGAGGACGGCGGCATAGGAACCCGGTGCTCCTCGACTACGAACATATCCTCGAGCGGGACCTCGATCTCTTGAAGGGCCATCTGGTGGAAGAGGCCCATCATGCGCTGGAATTCCTCAGGCGTCCCAGCCTGCTTCTGCGCCACCAGTCGGTCCCAGAGATCATAGGCTTGCGGGTACGCGGCCTGACGACTACTCTCAAAGTCTGGATTCAGAACGTAGCGCACGCCCTCGCCGCTTCTTTTTGCCAGAGTGAACGCCGTCTTGCCCAGATCCTTATAGATCAAGGCATTGTTGCCGAAAGTGCATCCCGAGACGAGTTGAACCCCGTCGGACAGACAGTTGTTGGTTTCGACAATGGCCACCACTTCTTCCATGCCGGTGTTCTGCACATCCAGCTCCCGCACGGCAGCCGCCGCACCCTTGACCCCATAAGCCAAGTAATTGCAGAAGTGCCCATGCAGTGCGCCGGCTTGGAAGAGGAGACCTCGCAGATCTCCCTCGCGGATCATGACTTCGATCTCGCGGCGCAAAGGATTCCCAGCTTCAGTCGTGACCATGCTCTCTCCTTGTGGGTTCCGGGACTTGTTCCTCTTAGACTACCCCATCTGCCGGGCCACTTAGAACAAGCCTCAGTTCACCACGGGAGAGACCCCCGAGCTTTCCACCAGGTCAGTCCTCCAACAGCACCACCGCGTCCACGAACAACTCGTAATCGCTGTCCTCATCCAGATCGTGTACCAGCACCTTCTCCACCTCACCCTCGCCGCGCACGGCCAGCAGCCGGGACTGGAACAGCATCTTGACGTCGGAACGCTTGATCTCGCTCGCCAACTCATCGGGGAGGGCAAGGGCATCAAGCTCCGTGAGGAATATGACCCGGGGAGTCACCCGAGTCAGCTCCAGGGCCAGGCGCGCGGACGCGACTCCCTTGTCGAGCACAAGCACCCGCTTATCGGCCAACGCCGTTACGTCGGCGACAGAGGCGTAAACGCCCTTGCCCGCATAGTCCTCAGTTCCCTGGATGACGGTCGTCTCTCCTGTCGCGCCGCTACTGCAGCCCTTCGCGGCCGCGGCGATCTCGTCGGCACCGAGGGGCTCCAATCGCTTGCCGGACCGCCAATTCTTGATGGCGTCGTGCAAAGCATCCGCCGCTAGGTTGGAGCAATGCATCTTGACCGGCGGCAGCCCATCGAGGGCATCGGCTACATCCGCCCGGGTGACCTCCAGCGCCTCATCAAGCGTCTTGCCCATCACCAGCTCGGTTATCATGCTCGAGGTGGCAATGGCCGAACCGCAGCCGAACGTCTGGAACTTGATGTCGTCGATGCGGTCGTCTTTCACACGAACGTACATCTCCATGAGATCACCGCAGACCGGGTTCCCGACCCGACCCACGGCGACATCGTCCCCCTCGAGCACACCAACGTTGCGAGGGTTCCGGAAGTGATCCAGCGTCTTCTCAGAATATTGTGTGGATTTCATAGGATCCTCCTATTTAGCCCGGTAAAGGGGCGAGAGTCCGCGGAGTCGCTTGACGACACCTGGTAGAACCTGCATAACGCGATCAACATCCGACTCACGGCTGAAGCGTCCAAGAGTGAGCTCCAACGACCCGTGCGCTTCTTCGTGCAGCAGCCCGCAGGATATGAGGGTATGGGATGGTTCCAGAGTCTTCGACGAGCAGGCCGAACCGGTGGAGACCGCGATTCCCTCGTCGCGCAAGGACAACAACAGTGACTCGCCTTCGATGCCTTCGAAACGGAAGTGCGCGTTATTCGGAAGCCGCTCGGTCGGATGGCCGTTCAGGTGGGAGTCCGGTACATTGGACAGCACCTCACGTATCAGCCGGTCACGCATGGCGGCCAGCCTCACACTCTCGGCAGACATCTCCCCCGCGGCAATGCCGGCCGCCGCGGCCATCCCCACGACGCCCGGCAGATTTTCGGTACCCGACCGCAACCCGCGCTCTTGTCCGCCGCCCATGGTGACAGCGGCAAGCCGGACACCCTTACGCACGTAAAGAGCTCCGACCCCCTGGGGACCGTAGATATCATTGCTCGAAATGGACAACAGGTCGACGGGCACAGCGGCCATGTCGACAGGCAGCTGACCCTCAGCCGCAACTGCGTCGACGTGAAGCGCGACGCCGGTGCCCCGCAACATCTCTGCGATAGCGGGGATGGCCTGTACGGTGCCGATCTCGTTGCTGGCCCACCCCACGGAGACCAGGATGGTCTCGTCCGTGACCCGGGCACGGAGTCTCTCGGGACTGATCCGGCCGTACTGATCCGGTGGAACCCTAGTGACCCGAAAGCCCTCTTGCTCCAGATACTTGGCGATGTTGAGTATGGAGATGTGCTCCATCTCCGTGATGACCACGTGATTCCCCGACCGTTTGTTGCGGCGCGCAAAGCCTATGAGGGCCAGGTTGTTCGACTCCGTGGCTCCCGACGTGAAGATGATCTCCCTGGGCGTCGCGTTGAGAAAGGCGGCCACCTTAGCCCGGCTGTCCTCCAAGGCCTCGGTGGCCCGATCCCCCACGCCATGCAGAGAAGCCGGGTTGCCGAAGCGCTCTGTGAAATAGGGCTGCATCGCCTCTACGACCCGGTGATCGACAGGCCGGGCAGATTGGTAGTCCAGGTAGACCTCGTCAGTCTGTGAAGAAACCATCACACGCCTACCTAGAACCACATGGTCGCGCCCGCGTCGAGCGCCAGATCGTTGAGAGTAGCCGCACCCACGATCTTCACCCCCTCGATGAGATCCACCTTATCCCAGCCGAGCATCTGCTTCGACGCTTCGCAGACGAGTACGGGAATGCCCATCGCCAGAGTCTTGTCGAGCATCTCACGCACGGACGGGAAGGAGCCCAGCTGCATCTTCTCGGCTTCACCCGGACGCAGCACCACCAAGCCCATGCCCAGGTAGTAGACAGTCGGATCTAGATCCATGGCCTTCGCGGCCTGCGCCAGAACCAACGGAGAATACTGGCGGGTCGGGTCGTCGCTGGTCTGTACGTAGAGGATCGCGTTTGAGTCCTTCACGGTGATCGCCTCCTAGGCTTCCTAGTTGCCCTTGCGAATCAAGAATCGCTTGTGGTCGCCTCGATCTTCCACGGAGACCACTTCGTGGCCGGCACGTTTGGCAAACCTGGTCAGGTCTTCCTCCGCAGCCGGATCATCAGCCAAGACCTCGAGCACCTGGCCCACGTCCAAGCCGTCCACGGCCTCGCGGGTCTGAAAGAGCGGCTCCGGACAGAAGAGACCGATGCAGTCGAGCGACTCATCGGCAGACTTTGCTGCATCCATCTTGATCCTCACACTTGTCGAGTGACATTCTCTGCGGGCAGTGTTCCCCGACAGAGCAGTTGCTAAGCTATGTACTTCTGTGGCGAAAGGCATATTGAGCGGATAGGAGAGCGCCGGTCCCATGGCTCTGCTCGAAGTCAATAACCTCACGAAGGACTACGGTTGTGGCCGCGGGGTCTTTGACGTCTCCTTCGGCATCGAAGAGGGCGAGGTCTTCGGCTTCCTCGGCCCCAACGGCGCAGGCAAGACCACTACCATCCGCCACATAATGGGCTTCTCCAAGCCGCAGAAAGGCTCAACGAGCGTCGACGGGATGGATGGTTGGGAGATGGCCGATCAGATCCAAAGGGAGCTGGGCTATCTACCCGGTGAGATAGCGCTCCCCTCCAATCTGACCGGCACTCAGTTCATCAAGTATATGGCCGAGCTGCGTGGCGTGACCGATATGTCCAAGACCCGACACCTCCTCGACAAGTTCGAGCTCGACCCCTCAGGCAGGCTCAAGCGCATGTCTCTGGGGATGAGACGCAAGCTCGCCATCGTCACCGCCTTCATGCACAATCCCAGGATATTGGCCCTGGACGAACCTACCAGCGGTCTGGACCCGATCATGCAGGAGACCTTCATCGATCTCGTGCTGGAAGAGAAACGACAAGGGAAGACTATCCTTCTCTCCTCTCACATATTCAGCGAGGTGGAAGCGACCTGCGACCGTATAGCCATCATCAAAGAGGGCAGGATCGTCTCCGAGATCGTGGCGGACGAGCTGCGTCACAGACAGGACAAGGTCTACAGGTTCGAGTTCCTGGGCGACGAGGACTTCGAGCGCTTCGCTCAAGAAGAGCATGTGCAGATCATCGCCGCTCATAGGGAGAAGCGGCAGCTCACGGTGGGCATCCACGACACCGACATCAACGAGTTCTTCTCCACGCTCTCCCGCTACTCACTGAAGTATCTGAAGGAGGAGAAGTTCACGTTGGAGGAGTACTTCCTCGATTTCTACGATAGAGAGAAGACCGTGGCGGAAGGGTTGGCTCATGTCGTTAATTGAGATCCATGGGCTGACAAAAGACTACGGGCGCGGACGGGGCATCTTCGATATCCACCTCGAAGTGGAAGAGGGGGAGTCGTTCGGGTTCGTGGGAACGAACGGCGCGGGCAAGACCACCACTATCCGCCACCTGATGGGGTTCCTCGATCCTCACGAGGGCTCGTGCAAGATAAGGGGCTTGGACTGTTGGCACCAGGCGGCGGAGGTGAAGAAACACGTGGGCTACGTGCCCGGCGAGATCGCCTTCCCCGATGCATCCAGCGGCTTCGCCTTCCTGGACAGACAGGCCAC
>JAAYCW010000025.1 GCA_012729575.1 Actinomycetota bacterium
CTCTCGTCATAGGAGGGGCCTCCTTCCCCATCCCCAACCTGACGTTCGTCCTCATACTCATCATATTCGTCGTCGCACTCATCGTCCTCGAGGTCATCGCGCAACAACTCCGGGGGTTGCGTATCATCTTCGGGCCCGTAGAAGTCGAACTCATCCCCCACGAGTGCCACTTCGACAACCGCATCGACCGCACCGACCCCCATGAACCCCTCTTCCGGAGGGATGATGATCGTGACCTCATACTGGTCAGCCAACAACTCTCCCGGCGCGAAGTCAAGCTCCGCCAGAGCTCTTTGGACGGCCAGATCCACCGTCCGCCCGTTGGCCCTCGCTACTTGCTGCTTTCCCCTTCTGTCCCGTCTTCTGGCCACTGGTCTTGCCTCCACTGTTTCCGACCGACGCTCCCGAGCGCTTCGCGCCGGATGCTGTCGATTTCGTTGCGGCAGATCCCCCCGAGGTCTTCCCAGCCGGTTTCGCGGCAGGCTTGGCGCTCGGTTTCGACGGAGCCCTGGCGCTCGGTTTTCCCGAAGTCTTCGCCCCAGGTTTCATGGGAGCCTTTCCCGAGGTCTTCACCCCACGTTTGGCCGGGGTCTTGGTTCCGGGCCTTGTCGAGGTCTTGCCGGGCACCTGACTCTGACCCTTGCCACTCGATGCTCGGCCCGGAACTGCTTTCTCCTTCTTCTCCTTCTCGCCGCTCACCGGCGCTACATGAACCGGCAGGAGCCTTTCAGCCACAAACTGCTGCGCGATGGTCCATAGGTTGGAGGTGAACCAGTAGATGAACAACCCAGCGGGCCATTTGTAGATAAACATGAACACGCCGACCATGATCGGCATTGCATAAGAGATTATCTTCTGTTGACTAGCTCCATTTCTCGACATCTGCCAAGACGCTGCAAACTGGCTGACTATGTACAGAAACATCAGTATGTAATCGAATTTCGTGATGTCTGCTATCCACAGCCAACTCACGACCGGATAAACGAACGCACCGCCTGCATCACCAACACCGGCGGCCTCACCCGCTGCCCTCAGCATGTAGAAGAGGCCCAAGAAGACCGGCATCTGCAACAGAAGAGGAAGGCAGGAACTGAATGGGCTCACATTGTTCGCGTGATAGAACTCCATGACCTTCTGATTCAGGACCTGCCGGTCATTTTTATACTTCTCCTGCAAGGCCTTGAGTTGAGGCTGGAGGGCCTGCATGGCGCGCATGCTCTTGATCTGACGCCACATCAGGGGTACGAGCACTAGCCTGATGATCAACGTCAGTACAACGATGGCCCAGGACCAACTGATACCCAGGTTCTCGTGCAGAAACCGGAGAATCCAGAAGAAGAAGTCGCTGAGAGGAGAGAAGAAGTTTAAGAAGCCGTCCAAAATATTGCCTAAATGATAGTTGCTATATCAATAGAAATCAACACCGAGCCGCTCGACTCATGAACGTTCTTTGAGGGACGCCGGCCACGCCAGCCCGTCCGCAACCGCCCGCACCCTCCGACTCTGAACACGCCGGCTCTGAACACGCAGCCGCCGGTACGCTTGCCTGCTGCCGCATTAGGCTACCGTTGGTGAAAGAAGCCGCCGCTCCGCCGTCGCTAACGCACCATCTCTCTCGCCCTTCACCGTGCGAGGCCTGATCTGCGCGACAAGCGAACAGCGACTGGCGTTCAACCGGATCGTATCCACCCATGCTCAAAGGATTGCACCGGAGCAACCGCCATCCGGCCAACACGAAGCCGCGAAGGAACCCGTACTGCTTGAGCGCGTCGATCGCGTACTGCGAACAGGACGGGTAGTACTTGCAAGATGGGCGCATGGCAGGGGAGATAAACACCTGGTATCCGCGTATCAGCCAAACGAGTACACCAATCATCGGACTCCTGAGACCGCTCGGGATCTTTGGCACCTCTCTCATAGTGTTTTTCTCATGAGGGCTGTCGCTTCTCTCCGACCGGTAGCAGAGATGCTTTACGCAAGACTTCGATCATCTTCTCTTCCACCGCCTTCGATCCCCCGACGTCCAGTAGTCCGACGATCGGTGTCCGAGCAATCAGAACGAGATCCACATCTCCCTTGAGAGATTCTCTGTGAGCGCGCAAGACCTCTCGTAAGACGCGCTTTATCCGGTTCCGGTCTACGGCACCGCCGAGCCGCTTCGATACAGAGAAGCCCACCCGCGTCCCAGCATCGGCGTCCCCTGTGCCGGCGCCGGAGCCCGAGCGCTCGAAATAGTATAGGACGAGATACCTATTGGCAACAGAGCGTCCCGTGCGATAAACGCGAGTGAAGTCCTCGGACCGAGATAGCCGGCCTGGAGACCGATTCACCCCTGAACTACGCCGAGAGACGCTTGCGGCCTTTGTCACGCCTGCGCTTGAGCACAGCCCTACCGGCGCGAGTGCTCATGCGCACTCTAAACCCGTGGGTCTTCTTACGCTTACGCTTGTTCGGTTGATACGTCCTCTTCACATTTCCTCGCTTATCGCTCTAGCGCTCTACCGGCGCCTCTGCCGGCATACGTCCCCAACACCCCGAGGGAAGTCATCTCATCGAAGGCCGGCCAGACACTGCGCCGGGACTCGGCTCACAGCTGACACAGTCAGCCCCCGGCCCAACCACCGGACCGTCCGTACGGCGGGCGGCGAAGTATACAAGTCCGGCAGATGGCCGTCAATCGAAGGATTCGCCGGGTTTCGCTCCAGCCCCCTGGCCCCCTAGGTGCCCGGGGTGTTAAACGCCCTACCACTCCCCGATCCCTCTCCGGTGTCCTCAGATCCCTCCCGCCCCAAGCGTACACAGGCACCTGTGGACACTGTGGATAAAACCTCGAGTGCCCCGTCACTGCGCCCGTTGCGCTCTTATGCTTGTGGAGGGGCCCCACCTAAAGACCGCCCTCAGCGCACGGACCGAGCAGGCCAACAGTCCGAGTCAGCTTCTTCTATTTGATTCTTCAATGTACCTTGCTCGATGACTCCCGGACCTCCACGCCGTCCCATCTCTCGAGTACCTCCTGATCACTTCTGGTAGCGTCCCGGGACGTGGTGTAAGAGCCACGATGTTCTCGCAGGGTCTTCACTTTTAGAGATGCCCTCCAGGCCCAGAGCCACCACCAAGTCCTCCACCTTCCGGGTGGAGACGCCCTTCACGTAGGCTTCGGCGATCACCGCAAGGAGCGCCTCTTCGCTCCGACGGCGGGGTTCCA
>JAAYCW010000153.1 GCA_012729575.1 Actinomycetota bacterium
AGATATGCTGTGACCTGTAGCAACATGGACTAGGGAATCCAGAGTTTGTCTTCTTCGCCCAGCAGTCGATCCGCCTCTCGACCTGAACACCCCCGACTCTACTACGGATGGGTGATGCTGGGTCTGTGTCTAATCCTGCTGACCATGACCTACGGCATCCGTTTCTCCTTTGGGGTCTTCTTCCAGCCACTGCAGGAAGATTTCGGCTGGACCCGCGCGGTCACCTCGACCGTCTTTTCGGCCTACATGCTGCTGGGCGCCGTCTTTGCGGTGCTGTGCGGCTGGATCGCCGACCGCTACGGTCCCCGCATCGTCTTTCTGGCTATGGGATTCCTGGCTGCTCTGGGATTGGGGCTTTCTAGCCGGGTGGATTCGTTCTGGCAGCTTCTGCTGAGCTATGGCCTACTGGTATCGGCGGGTAACGGCGCGACGTACCCCCTCGTTGCTTCTCTCGCCAGCCGCTGGTTCAAAGAGAGACGGACGCTGGCGCTGGCCATATCCACTTCCGGGGTGGGGCTGGGGTCGTTTCTGTTCCCGCCGTTCAGCTCGCTCACCATCGACAGTTACGGATGGCGGACATCCTTTCTGATCCTGGCGGCCTTGTCCCTGGTCATCACCACCACCTGTTCGCTACTGCTGAGGCGCCATCCGTCGGAGAGGGCTCTTCCATCGGAAGAGATGGGGCCGTATCAAGGGGGTTCCACCCCGAATGCGGGAGTCGGAGGGATCTCCGGCGATTTCTCTCTGAGCCGCGCGATGAAGACCCGCAGTTTCGCCCTCATCGGCGCCATATGGTTCTTCTACTCGCTGTGCCTGTTCATGGTCATCGCACACCTGGTTCGCTATGCCATCGATCTCGGGGTAGAGCCGCTCCAGGCGGCCTCGGTCATGAGCATCATGGGGATAACCAGCATTCCCGCCCGCATCAGTGCCGGCATACTGGCCGACCGGTTCGGGCGAAGGTGGGTGGCCATCGTCTGCGCCGCGGTCATGGCCGTCAGCATGCTGTGGCTGACGCTGTCCTCCGGCGCGTTCATGTTGTACGTCTTTGGGGCTGTGTTCGGAGCAGCCTATTCAGGACTGGGGCCGTCCACCAACGCCATAGTCGGCGATACCTTTGGAGTGCGCCATCTGGGTAGCATCATGGGGGCCCTGGAGGTCGCCTGGGTCTCTGGAGCAGCCGTCGGGCCGGCCCTGGCCGGATATGTGTTCGACTCCACCGGCAGCTACAACGCGGCTTTCAATCTGGCGGTGGGGGCCTCCTTGGTGATCGTGGTCCTCGTCGTAGTGGTGACGAGGCCTCAGAGTAAGGACACCAGTCCAACCGTCGGAGAGATCTCGGGCTGAGGGCAGCCGGCGCCTAGATCTCTGAGGTACATGTTGATCCAGGCTGCGACGCAAGAGGACAGGTGGCCGGACTGCCTACTCCGCTCGGTCGACACAAATGATGCGATCGTCTCCAGACCGGGGGTCGCCGCGCCCGTCGAAGTTGCTGGTGCCGACATATAGTGCGCCCTCGGGGCCTTGGGCCACGGCGCGCAGGCGTCCGAACTCTTCATCGAACAGGATCTGTTCATCAGCAACCGTGAGGAAGTCCGCTTCATCTGTAGGAACAAGCACTCGAAGATCGCTCTCCTTCAGAGTGACGAACACAAGGGCACCTGTAAGCTCGCTCAGCGTAGCCCCCGAGTAGAAGAGAGTCCCGGCCGGGGCAATGGTGGGGCTCCAGGTCATGACAGGGTCGATGAAGCCGGCCCGATTCACCCGGCCGCGCAGGTTCGGCCACCCGTAGTTGCCGCCCATCTGCAGCTTGTTGATTTCGTCGTCACTGGAGGGTCCATGCTCAGTGACATACGCCTGTCCGGTGTGGGGGTGAAAGGTCAGCCCCTGGGGGTTGCGATGGCCGAGCGTGAAGATAAGTGCGAAGGGGTAGGGCTGAGTCTCATAGGGATTGCCTGGAGGGACCTTCCCGTCCGTCGTCATACGGAGGACTTTGCCGGCAAGTGAGTCCAGACGCTGGGCTAGATCACCCTTCCCGGAGTCACCTGTTGTCACCCAAAGGTAGCCGTCAGGACCAAAGGCGACCCGGCTTCCGTTATGGATTGAACCGGCCGGAATGCCGTCCACAAGGATCGTCTCACTGTCCAGCCCGGGGGTGGGGCCGTCAAGGCCGGTGATGGTGAACCGACTGACCCGGTTCAGGGCATTCCCATCCTCACTGTAGGTGTAGCTGACATAAACGCTAGAGGACTCCGGAAAATCAGGGTCCAGTGCCAGGCCCATGAGGCCGCCTTCTCCATCCGCCAAGACCGCAATATGGCCTATCTCGGTTGTGGTGCCGGATCTCACCTCGGCCAGAAGTACGCGGCCCTGCCTCTCGGTTATGAGCAGCCGTCCATCAGGGATGAATCGCATTTCCCAGGGTATGCGCAAATCATCTATCACGGTTGTGGCACGATACCCGCCGGGATACCCGGCGGCGGTAACAGAAGACGTGGTTGATGCGGTGACAGAAGACGTGGTTGAAGATGAGGAAGCGCTCTCCGAAGATGTTCCGTCCAGACTGCTGCTGGGGACGCTACTCTTCGGCCCACGCTCCCCTACGTCGCAGCCGTTGACCATCAACGCCAGCGACAACAAGAAGGCACACATCACCGCTGATCTCATCATGTTCACAAACACGAACGAGCTCGTCTCTTCCGCGCATTCCAGACACGCCTGGTGCTTCTTTACCCACCCAGAGCCGTCGCCATGTGCCGGTGGCGTGCTTTCCTAAACGGCAGGCATGCAGAATCACTCTGACAACCAACCCAGACGCCGGAGTGCCCCCTAGATGTTTCTACCGTTCGCAGACGGGGGAACCCGGGGCTGGCGCCGGAAGGTAGCCAGGTCGCGACGCCCAAGCCATAGTGCCCGGTCGAGTTGATTGTCCGACAGGCCTTTGTTCGCTACCATCGTTAGGTTGTGACCGTCCACGAAGACGAGGGGGCACGTCAATGGCGAACCTGACCTATACCAGAATCTACGCCGACGAGTCGGGCACCTCGCACTTTGAGGAGCTAAGCGTAGAACTGGACCGCCCGCATTCAGCGCCGTCAGTCCCTTCCTTCCAAATGTCGGCCCCGATTGAGGTTTCCTTGGCCCGCTTGTCGGTCATGCCCCCCGGCTTCGTGGCCGACTGGCACCCGGCTCCGCGGCGGCAGTACAGCCTGCATTTGTCCGGCGAGCTCGAAGTGGAGGTGGGCGACGGCCAGGTCCGCCGACTGGGCCCGGGCAGCATCGTCTTGCTGGAGGATGTGTCTGGTCAGGGCCATCGCACGCGGGTCATCGGGGAAGAGCCGATGGTAGGAGCCTTTCTGCATTTGCCCTAAGGCGCCCACGTCTTGTCTTCCCCCTGGCAGCAAGCCCGGGGGCCCACCATAGAGGTCTCCGCTCTGTATAGGGTGTATTGGCAGTCGAGAGTTCTGGGCTGCGTATTCCCCGCCAAACGAATCAGACGATTGCACCTGATGCCTATTATCCAATTCGTGCGAAGCCGATCAGCTAATATGCTCCACGTCGATCGGCCATTCCAGGCCCTGCCGGTCGACACTGGGTCGGTCCGTGGTCGGCAGCCCTTCGAGAGAGCACATGCTCCTCGGCTACTAGCCCCAAGTCCCGGCAAGCATTCATGCTTGGACCGAGATTCCTGTCGCCACTCGACGAGATAGCAGGAGACGCCTTCTCTGTCGTCCCCCGCTCATCAGGTAGAGCAAGCGTGGAGTGTGGGAACTCAGGGATCCAGTAGCGGAGCGAAGTGTCCGTCTCGGATTACGTGTACCTCGGCCCCGGGGCCAGGGGGAGGGGGGTAAACGCACGGCGGCTTGTTATCGAGCCCGCTTCAACCAGCCTCTGGGCGACGGTCAGTGCGTCCACCGGCCAGAAGGGCTTGGGTCTCGGCCGGTGTACGCCGGGACGCCCTTGCTCGGGCCGGCAAGAGAGGATGGTGTCGATCCATTGACGGGGCATGACCTCTGCTCCGTATACCGCTCCCAACAAGGCTCCGGCGATGGCGCCATTGGTGTCGGTGTCTCCACCGCGCCTAACCGTGTCGCATATACCCGCCTCCGCGCTGGGGGCGTTAATCAACTGCCAGAAGGCGTTGCCGAGAGCTATGAGCACCCAGCCTTGCTGATGCTGGAAATCCGGCGGGGGAGTGGTGGCGGCCATTTCAAGACACTCGCGGACCGCAGGATGGACGGATCGGGCCGGCTCGGAACCGGCGGCTTGAGGCTCACGTGCCCAGTCTTTGACGAACGAGTAGGTATCTCTTGCGTCGGATCCTGTGCCTATCGCATGGGCGATTGCCACCACGAAGGCTGCGCTGGCGTCCTGGCATACTGGGTGGGGATGAGTAAGGGCGGCATCCCCGCGGGCGAGGTCGGCCGCTCGGGCCGGCATAAGGGCATGGGCTAGGATGCCCAGCGGGCTGACCCGCATGAGCGCTCCGTTGGCCTCACTGTTCGGGCTGGCCGAGTCGCAAGCGGTCTGGGCTACGGCCGCCGGATCCTCTCCTCGCCGAAGAGCGGCTACGGCCGGTCGTAAGGCCTGGGCGGTGGTGTTCCCGAAGTCAAAGGGACCTGAGTCGAACCAACGAGCGTAGGCCACCGCCGCTTGGGCCGGATCGTACCGTCCCGTCCGGATGATGGAGCGGGCAAGTATGAGGGCCATCTCGGAGTCATCGGTGGGCTGGCCGGCGATGGTGTCGTGAGCGCCCCCATCGGCCAGGTGGCATACCCCGTCCGGGTATTGGGAGCGAATGGAAGCTTCACTCCGGAACTCCACCAGGCTGCCCAACGAATCCCCGGCCAATTGACCCAGGAAACAGCCCCGCGCCCGGTCCACTAAGTCCGCGGAATGGCGGGGAACTTCCTCAGAGTCCTGCAAGAGGGGGTAGAGAGCCTCGATGTCAGCATGGTTCATTTCTGAATGCCTTTCCTGGTGTGGCCACCCCAGAGGTGGACGCTCGCTGCTCCCAGCAACAGGAGCACACCGCCCAATACAAACGCAAGATCGTAGTTACCCGTCAGGTCGTAGATGAGCCCTGCCATGAAAGGGCCCACCAGGGCGCCGATGGACCACGCCAGGTAGGCCAATCCCAACACGGCACCAATCGCCCTGAGTCCAAAGAGGGGTGGGGCCATGGCCTGACGCACAGGGGTTGAGGCGGAGAAGCAGAAGCCGAGCAGGGCTGCCACCACATAGAAGGCCCAGGTGCTCGCCGTCGGTACGAACAGGAAGAGTGCTACGGCCTGACCGACGCAAAGCACGAACAGAGCCCGCCTGTGACCCAACGCCTTGGTCAGCAACCAGGTTCCGCCCACGGTTCCAGGAATGCCGGCCAGTCCGCTTACGGTGAGGACGAGAGCGGCCGCGGTGGGGTCGATGCCCACGTCGGTGGCGGCGGGCACTATGTGGGCGACCATGATGTAAAAGCCGGCGGCGATGGCCACACCCGTGATCATGAGCATCCAGAAGGGTGCCGTGCGGGCCGCCTGCCTGGTGGTCATTCCCTCCGCGGGCGGGGAGGGACTCCCGGGGCCCATGTCGGCGGCTCGGTGCTGGCCGCCTGCTTCAGGTGGTCTCCGACCCAACACGAAAAGCGCCGGTAGCGCGCAGACAAAAACGATGACTCCCAGCACCACGTAGGTGCTGCGCCAGCCGAAGGTCTCGATGAGGCGGGCGGCCACCGGCGAGAGCACTATCTGCCCCACGCCGATCCCCATGAGAGCCACACCCAGCGCAAGGGCCCTCCTCTCTTGGAACCACCTGGAAACGATGGCGCTCACCGGCGTGTAGGTACTACCGATACAGATACCGCCGCCCAGCCCGAAGTACAGGTAGAACTGCCACAGTGAGTGCATGCCGGAGAGAAGGATGTAGCAGGCCGTGCCCAATATCATGGCGATGCCGATGACGATCCTCACGTCGAACCTGTCGGTAAGCCGGCCCATGACCACGCCTATCACGCCCGAGATGCCCATGGCCAGCGACATGGCCCCCGATGCAGCGGCACGGGTCCAGCCGAACTCCTCCGTCAGTGGCTTCAGAAAGACTCCGAAGCAGAGCTGAGTACCGAACGAACCCACGAGGAGGAGTAGCGAGGCGAAGACGATGACCCAGCCGTAGGAGAAACCGACTGCTCTCCCGGGGGTGGTCTCGGTGTCTGCCTGCTCATGGGTCGGTTGCATAGTCTGATTATGGCAGTCCCGGCGGGGTCGTGTCGGTAGTCTGTCTGCCTCACCCGGGTAGACTAGATTCCAGTTCTGTGGTCAAGTAGGTTCTGACATTCTCACTTTGTGAGGCCAGTTGCTCGAAGGGAGAGAAGATGGGCGAAGTCACCCGACTCACCAACCTGACCACCGGCGGGCCGGTGCACGTGTACGTGAAAGACGGCCGGATCATGCGCATCACTCCTCTCCAACTCGATGAGAGCGATGGCCCCTCCTGGAGCATAGAGGCGAGGGGTCGTACCTTCACGCCCCCCCGGCGGACCACTCTCTCCCCCTACACGGTCGCCCATCGCTCCACCATCTACTCGCCCAAGCGCATTCTCACCCCCCTAAAGAGGGTGGATTTCGACCCCCAGGGCGCTCTTGACTCGACGGGGCCCGGCGGCCGCAACGTCCGCAACCGCGGTCTGAGCGCCTACGAACCCATCAGTTGGGACCAGGCCCTAG
>JAAYCW010000154.1 GCA_012729575.1 Actinomycetota bacterium
CAGCGACGCAACCGGCGGCACGGCAAACGTAAGCGAGGCAGACGATAGGGAGAGCCCGATCGACGCCTACGAACTGAACCTGGAGGAGCACCGGGTGGAGCCACGGCCGGGCATCAGGCCGGACGTCAGGCCAAGTGTCAGACCGGGCACCACTTTGGTCACCCCTGAGTCGCTCTTTCGCCGACACTATCGGGACATCGTCGGAGCGCTTGCCGTCGCATCCGGGAGTCGGGAACTGGCTGCAGATGCGGTACAGGACGCATTCGTGGAGCTGTGCGAGAGATGGGAGAAGATCGGTAAGTATGAGAGGCCGGAGGCCTGGCTCATGAGGGTAGCGGTCAACAAGGTCAGAAGTGAACAGCGATCGCTTCGGCGCCGGGCGACCGTTCTCTTGCGCCTTCGGGAGCGCCAACCTGAAGCGTTCGAGCCCCCCGTTCCCGCGATGGTCGTGGGAGCCTTCCGCCGCCTGCCCACCCGTCAACGCCTGGCCTGCTGCCTCTTCTACCTCCTCGATCTTTCGGTGGACGAAACGGCCGATGTCATGGGTATCTCGTCGGGTGCCGTCGGTTCGCACCTTCACCGAGCGCGGACCGCGCTGCGCCCCATGCTGGAGGAGTGGTCATGAAGCAGGACAAACTGGCCCGTTTGCTCCATCAGATGGTCCCCCCCGTCGATGAGACCGGAGTGTGGGAGTCGATCGAGGAAAAGGCCGGATCGCGGCGAGGCGCGGAGGGCGGGCCCAAACCGCGCGGCGCGGAGAACCGCACGTCGCATTCCGATGCGGCCGGCCGGACATCACAGCCCCCCGGGGAAGACCGGCCCGCGCCGCGGACGCCACAGACAGAAGCCGGGGGACGGCGCAGGCTGGTCCGCGTTCTCCCCTATGCCGCTGCAGCCATCGTCGCTCTTGTCGCCTTGGGCTTCGGCGTCAACGCCCTAGTGGACTACATGACCCGGGACGAAACGGTGGTCGTCATCACCGACGAGCCCATGCAGCCCGCAACGACCGGCGGCGCCGAGACCCCCGCGGCTGCTGCCGTGCACGCCGCCGGTCTACCCTCAGGTGTGTCGGCGGTCGTGGGCCGGTCTGAGACATCTATCTGGCACCTCTCCCTGAGCGAGGGTCTCAGGTCGCTGAACGTTGCGGCGGGCGCCGCAACTACCGGAGAACATGGGGACCGGGTGGCATATGTTCCCAGAGATGAAGCCCGGGTGTTCCTCTGGCAAACCGACAGGCAGGGCGAAGAAGCCGTCACCGAGGTAAGAGTGGGCGGCCCATTTGACTACGTGGACGTCTCCATGTCACCGGATGAGACAAAACTGCTGGTCAGCGGCTTCGAGTTCACCGATCCTAGTTTGGACTCGGGGATACGCCACGACTACCTTGTCAACCTGGAGACCGGGGAGACCACTGAGTGGCACTGGGACCCCGACGATCAGCTCCCCTACAGCGAGGTGACCAAGATCGTCTGGAGCCCGTCGTCGGAGGCCCTTTACGTCTCATTCGGCTTTGCCGGCGGAAGCCAAGGCGAGGTCTCGCGTCGCTACCAGCTGACGGACGGATCCTGGGAGGGGCTGGAAGGAATCGCGGCGGTGCGCGATGCGAACAACCGGGGTGACGTGGTGGGACTGGGGCAGGGCCCCGCCGTCATGCACGAAGGCTTCGGCGCTGCCGATGCGGGCTCTCTGCCGATGATGGTGTGGTCCCAAGGTTCCACTCAAGTCCTCCCACACGCGGATGCCTTTGCCCTCTGGGACCAGGCTTGGATCGCCGAAGACGGCGCCGGTGTTGTCGTCCTAGGCATGACCACCACGCACGATGGCAGCACGTCGGGCGTCTCCGCAACCGCCCTGGAGATCCTGCGGCGCGGCGACGGCGACTGGACCACCAACCAGGTCTTCACCGCAGCGACCGGGCAGATCAGCGACGGCCTGGGCTTCCAAGGGGACGGGCGTTTCTACTTCGCCAGCCGGTTGGCAGCTCGGAACGGCGACCTCACTCCATCCCCGGGTCTGGGCGGCGACATCTATCTCGGGTCCCTCGACCCGGTCGTCGGCCGGGAGTTCTTGGCGGAGGAGGCGCTTCCGGTACCGGAGGGATCAAGGATTCTACGTGTCATCGCGGACAATAATGCCGGCACCACATCGGACCCCGCCTACTCCTCAGACGGTCCCGTCGGGAGTACAACCACCGCCACAGGCGACAGGCCGACCACCATCCCCATCGAATTGATGATTTCCATCTCCGGAGCGGCCTCCTTCGAGCGTCCTAAGGGCACAGTACTCTTCGAAAAGGCGTGGGGCAGCGAGCCGGATCAGATCGGTCACGGGGTGTGGGAACAAGAGATGCCCAGTCAGGAACCCATTCTGGTGGCTGTATCACCGGACGAGAGCACCATTGCCGTTGGGGACTACGCCAACCACAGGGTGCAGCTCTTTGCCCGAGATGGGACCTTCTTGCAGGCCATCCCTTACTCCGGCACCGGGGCGCTCGTCGATATCGCTTACGACACAGACGGTCGCCTCTTTGCGCTTGTGGGAAACGATGTTCTCGAGCTGCCAACGGCCCCCGGCGGTGAGGTTGTCACCAACATGACCCACCCCTGGGACACCTTCCCCTCTGAGCTCGAACTGGATGAGTCTCCCATCGGGTATCAGCTGATCCACCCGGATTCGGAGCCTGCCTGGCTTCTGATCACCGATCCCACGACCCAATCGGAGCGAAGAGTGCAGTTCACTTCCGAGGGGCTCCCTCTCAACGAGTATCAAATCCTGGGCTACGACTCTTCCGGCAACTGCTGCGTGATGATACGGATCTACGAGGAGCATTGGGAAGGCACCGAGTCCTGGTACTACCTCCTCGTGTCTCCTCAAGGGGAGTGCCTGGGCCAAGTGCGGCTACCCCTGGACTTCTGGGCGGGAGGAAGCTGTACGATCACCCCCAGCGGCACCATCCTGGAGCTGCGTTCAGTCGAGGCCGGGATCATCCTTACGGAGTACGAGCTACGGACCGGGAACGAGCCGGGAGCCGAATATGACGGGGGATCAGAAGCGTCTCTCGAGTCCGCCGGCCGCTCACCCGAAGCCTGCGTGCTTGCCTACGTGGGTGCCATCAATAGGCGCGACCCCCAGTTGGTCTATTCCCTCTATGCCTCGTGCCCGCTTGAATACGATCAGTGGCTGGCGGAGTGGCTGGAGGCCGACGAGGTCATCGAGGATCTTGCCGTGCACGGCACCACGTTCTTGAGCGACACCCGACTGAACGAGACCGTCGCGCTGGTGCGGGTCACCTACACGACGTTTATCACACCACCGGGAGGCCAAAGGTACTCGGTGGTCGTGGCTGAGCCGGGAGCAGACTGGGCGACGGTGAAGGTAAAAGGCCTGTGGAAGGTGCGCTGGCTGCCCCGGCAATGACCTCGGCGGCATGACCGGTCGCGACGGTGGTCCGCAGCTAGGAAACCCGCGCCCCGCTCCGTACCCGTGCGGCGCTTACCCGGCCTACCCCGCGGCCCGCTCCAGCCGCAGGAGCTCGGACAGAGCCCTCTCCCCCACCTCCAGCTGCTCGGCCGTCGGTTCCGTGGTGGTCAGGCGCTTCTGGATGGTCCGCCCGGGTAGGAGTAGAAGCCGGGCCACGATCGAATCGGCGTGCTGAGTAGCCCAGCGCAGCGTTTCCAGGGCGATACCCAGACTCGCCGCCCCGGCGGCCGCCGACGCCATCGGAGTCTTCCGGCCCGAACGTCCCCGAGCAATGAGATTGGTCGCGATGGTGGCCAGCAGATAGGGCCCCACCAGGTTGGAGCCACAGCGGTCGTGCTCCTTGGTGGCGGCGGCCGAATCACCCACCACGATGGCCTCGGCCTCGACGGGATCTTGCCCGGCGCGCCCGGCGGCGCGCACCGCCGCCTCCCGCCCCCCGATGACCTTGTGCTCGGCCCCGTGATAGCCGGAGATAGGCGTGTTCCTGAGAGACAGCACCGCCGGCAGGAAGGCAGCAAGGGCGGTCCCCACCTCTTCGGCCACCGGCGACTTGGAAGTGACGGCCCGCACCGCTGAAGTAGCGGCCATAGACCCGGCCAGAGCCGCTGCCACCCGCCCGCCTTCCAAGGGAAGCTCCGCCTTGGGCAACCGGCTCTTCACCAGCGCGAGCACCAGAAGACTCTCGCCGAACCGACCCAATCCGCGCAACAGCGGGATACCCGCCGCCGCCCCCGAGGGCCTCGTCCGGCCGCTCCCTCCACCCGACCTCGCGCGCGAGGAAGTGCGCGTCTCTCCCCCACCTCCCGGCAGTCGCACCTTCTGCCCCGAGGCCACGC
The DNA here is from genome assembly GCA_012729575.1 of Actinomycetota bacterium. Lineage (GTDB taxonomy): Bacteria > Actinomycetota > Thermoleophilia > RBG-16-64-13 > RBG-16-64-13 > RBG-16-64-13. The sequence continues at coordinate 4,317 of JAAYCW010000154.1, forward strand.
TGATGGTCCCATCGGTCTGGCGGATGGCCGCGGCCCAGTGACGCTCGGTCACCAGGGCCAGACCGTTCTTGAGGGCTATGCCACCGATGCGCAGGTCTTCATCCGCTCGGGATCCGCTCACGATTCCTCCTCGTTCAAGCCTAATCTTCCAGCGCGGCGTTCTCCATAGCGCGGGCCCAGGCACTCTCGGCGCCGCTCAGAGCCGCATGCTGAGCCGCCCTCCGGGCCGACGTCCTAGTAGATCCCTTCTCCATCGCAGCCGTCCAGGCAGCCTGAGCCCGCCGCTGCGCCCCAACATAGTAGGGCACGTAGACAAGCAGGCTGAGGATTATGGCCCCCACGCCCGCCACCAGGAACACCCGGGTTATGCCCAGAGCCTCTCCCAACACGCCGCCCACGAGAAGCCCCGCCGTACTGCCCATCTGACCAAAGCCGGCCCGCACCGCCATCAAGCGTCCCCGTTCGGCCTCAGCAGGCACCTCCTGAAACATGGTGATGGAGGGAACGAACACTCCCACGTTGGCGACGCCCCCGAGGCCGAGCAATCCAACCGATAGCCAGAAATAGGGGCTGAAGTATATGCCCACAAGACAAACGGCCATAGCGAGAAAGGAGAGGAACATGTAACGGTTCTTGTCCCCAGCCAGAGTCATGCGGCTGATGAGGATCCCTCCCACTATCACGCCACAGGCAATGCTCACCTCGAGCGCCGCCACGCCCGCGGCCCCGCGATCGAACACATCCAGCGCCAAACCGTAGGCGTTGGGAGAGGCCATCATGAAGGCCACCGTGGGGAATACGGCCATGAGCAGATTGGTCCGCAGCCCCGGATGCCGCCACAGCTTGAGAAACACGGCCGGCGACTCGGCGATGAGGGTGGTCACTTTCTCCGCCCCGACCGCCCGCACCGCCACCTTCGGCAGCCCCAGCAGGAGGAGGGCCGAAACCACGTATGTCCCCGCGTCGGCGACGAAGGCCGGCATGTAACCGGCGGCGGTCACCACCACCCCCCCGATCAGATATCCGGCGAGTTCCGCTCCGGTCTGGGAGATGCTCACGTACGAGTTGGCCCTCACCAGATGGGCCCGCTCGATCATCTCGCCGACGAGCTTCATCTGTCCGGGATTGAAGAAGGCCGAGGCCACTCCCATGAAACAGGCGATGACGTAAATGAGAGACACCGTCTGCTCGGCCAGGAAGGGCAGGGCGAAGATGAGCACCGCCCGAGCGGCGTCGGACAGTACCATGATCTTCTTGGCGCTGAAGCGGTCGAGAAACGCTCCTCCTATCCAGCTGGTGATGACCAGGGGAAAGGTGGACACGGCCATGACCGCCCCCATGTGGAGTACCGAGCCCGTGAGCTGATAGACCATGAAGGCCAAGGCCACCGTCGACATGGACGTACCGAAACTGGAAAGGGCCTGAGCCCCGAGTATCCGCCAGAGAACGCTAAGACGCATGATCCCCTCGAGCAGTAACTGCGTGTGACGCTAGGGTATCAGTTACGGATTCGCCCGCGGGGCCAAAATCCCTGGACCGGTCATTCCCCTTCGGCCCCTCGCGG
>JAAYCW010000026.1 GCA_012729575.1 Actinomycetota bacterium
GGGGTTCCCGGTCACGGACATCAATGATAACAGCGTCCCCCACCTTACGCAGCCAGGTGAGCTGGCGACGGGCGTACCGCCGCGTCGCAGCCGCCACCCGGGCCACGGTCTCCTCCAAGGTCTGCCCGCCCTCCAGATAGCGGCAGATATCGGCGTACCCGATGGCGCTCCTGATACCGGGCCCACCGGGCTCGGTGGCTTCCTCTCCCTTCTCCTTGCGGAAGCGCCGCACCTCTTCCACGGCGCCCTGCACGATCCGACCCGCGCGTTCATCGATCCGCCTATGGAGCTCACTCCGATCCATGGTCAGGCCCACCACCACCGTGGGGTGCCTGTAGCTGGGAGACCAGAGGTCATCCCGCCCCGACCACACCCGCCCGGTGGTGGATATGGACTCCAGCGCGCGCATCACCCGACGTAGGTTGCGGGCATCGATACGAGCGGCGGCTGCCGGATCGAGACGGGTGAGCTCGGCGTGGAGGGCCTCAGGGCCTTCGACCCCGGCCCTCTCCTCAAGCCTGTTCCTCAGCTCGGGGTCGGCGTCGCCCGCCACGTCCAACGGCGCCAGCGCCGCCCGCATGTAAAGGCCTGTCCCCCCGACCACCAAGGCCCAACCCCGAGCCGCCAGGTCCTCATCGATCAACGGATGAGCATAGGAGGCGTACGTTGCTGCCGTACACGCCTCAGCCCGGTCGAGACAGCCGACGAGCGCATGGGGTGCAGCCATCATCTCGTCGGGGGAAGGCTGGTTCGTGAGCACGGGGAAACCCCTGTACAGCTGCATAGAGTCGCAGGAGATGATCCGGGTACCCGTCAGCCGAGCCAGTTCGACCGCCACCGCCGTCTTCCCCACACCGGTAGGACCGAGGACACCGGTCACCACGCCCGGACCTCGCGCTGGTCGGTCGTCACGCATCGCTTCTCACCCGGCCTCGCGGCCGCGGAAACTGGTGGAGGTCGCTTCCAGCAGCTCCACCGCCACCAACGCTCCGGGCCGCGCGCTCGACGGGAAGTTCACCGGCTTGTAGGAACGGGTGCGACCCATCACTTCTCCGGCCGCATGCCGGCTCCTCCGCTCCACCAGCACCTCGACCACCTCACCCAAGAGGGCTTCGTTGCGCTCTCTGCCCTGACGTTGCACCAGATCGACCAATCTCTGCAGGCGGGTTCTCGCCACCTCGGGGTCCACTCGGCCCGGAAGCCGAGCCGCCTCCGTCTGCGCCCGTGGTGAGTAGATGAAGGTGAAGGCTCCGTCAAACCCGCACGCTTCCACCAAGGACAAGGTGTCTTCGAAGTCGGCCTCGGTCTCCCCCGGGAAGCCCACGATGACATCCGTGGTCAGGGCCAGGCCGGGCACGGCCCTTCGAAGCCGCCGCACCAAGTTGAGGTAACCCTGCCTGTCGTAGCCGCGGCGCATAGCCTCAAGAACGCTGTCGCTGCCGGACTGCACCGGCAGGTGCAGGTGCTCGCAAATCTGGTTGCGGGCTCCCAGTAGCTCGATGAGCGCCTCGGAGACATCCTTGGGATGGGAGGTCATGAAACGTATCCGCTCGATACCCGCCACTCCACAGGCCCCGTGCAGAAGGCCGGCGAACGTCTCCTTGCCCGCAAAGTCCGGCTGCGTGCCGTAGGAATTCACGTTCTGGCCGAGGAACATGATCTCTCGGACGCCCTCCCGGGCCAACCGCTCCACCTCGGCCAGGATGTCGGCGGCCGCCCGGGAAGTCTCGCGGCCCCGCACGTAGGGCACGATGCAGTACGAGCAGAAGTTGTCGCAGCCCGCCGTGATCTGAACCCATGCCAGAGGTCCCTCCGCTCTCGCTCGAGGCAGGTCGGCACTCCAGCAGGTGGTGTCTTCCTGAAAGGCGCCGGCCGGCCGGCCGGTGAGCCTCCGTCGCTCCATGAGGCGGGTCAGCTCGTGCAGGCTCTGCGGACCCACCAGGACGTCAACAACCGGGAAGTCGCGCAGGAGCTCCTCCCTCCTGCTCTGAGCCAGGCAGCCCGCTACCACAACCAGCCGAGAGCCGTCCTTCTTCTTGATCCGGGCAGCTTCGCCCAGGTGTCCGGCCAGCCGGGTATCGGCCTTCTCACGGATGGAGCAGGTGTTGTACACGAGTAGCTCTGCCTTCTCGGGCGATTCTTCCCGGGCGAGACCCATCTCCTCGAGCAGGCCGGCGATATGCTCGGCGTCGTGATCGTTCATCTGGCAGCCGAAGGAGCGCAGATAGTACGTCTGAGGTTTCGCGCGAC
>JAAYCW010000155.1 GCA_012729575.1 Actinomycetota bacterium
CTCGGCTCCCCACGGAGCGCTCTGTGCCGCCCTGCTACCGAAGGTAGTCGCGGTCAATCTGCGTGCCCTGCGCGAGCGCGATCCCGAGAGTGAGGTTCTGGCTCGTTACGATATCGTGGCGCGCATTCTCACCGACGACCCGCGCTCGCTAGCCGACGATCTCGGGGGGTGGCTGGAGGAGCTGGCCGGGGATCTGGGTATTGCCGGTCTCGCCGCGTACGGGGTGACTTCGAGGCACATCCCCGAACTCGCGGAGAAGGCAGCGCGAGCCAGCAGCATGAAGGGCAACCCGATCGAGCTGACCCCTGAGGAGATCGCCTCTATCGTGGAGTCGGCGCTGTGAGATCGGAGGCTTCAAGCCCGGCGTATGCCGGGCTTGCCTTGCCGTGGAGCCTGGACTACGCTGAGTGAGGAGGTGTGCCTGCTCGACGGGGTGGCCTGGGTGAGCGGGCGGGCTGAACGACCGGGGGGAGCTGCAACATGGATGGCGACTGGCTGAGACCACTGCTTCAGGATCTGAAGAGCAACAAGGGCACCTCTCGGTTGCGGGCCCGGGAGACGTTGGCCGCCATAGGCGAGCCGGCCCTCGAGGCGTTGGTGGGGATGCTGGCCGACCCTGAGCCCCGGTTGCGCTGGGAGGCCGCGAAGGCCCTCACCGAGGTTCCCGAGCCGGGTGCTATACCTGGGTTGATAGAGCTGCTCGGTGACCGGCGGTCGGAGATAGGTTGGCTGGCGGCGGTCGCGCTCATCGCCTTGGGCAACCGTTCCGTTCCCCACGTCTTGGAAGCTCTGACCCAGCATGCAGACTCAAAAGGGTTCCGACGGGGAGGCCATCACATCCTCAAAGATCTGTCGGCGCGGAACAGTGTCCTTGCGGAGATCCTCCAGCCCGTGCTGGAGGTCTTGGATGATCTCTCGCCCGATGCGGGGATCATTGCCGCCCGGGCAGGGGCGGCTCTCAAGTCGTTGCGCGCTCTTCACGGCGGATGACCCGATGCGGTGCAATCATGCGGACCGTCTCCATGCGCGACTAGGGCCTAGGCTTCTTCCTCCGACTTCTTGAGGAGCGACCGTTTCTGCACCAGGAGCCAGAGCCCCGCGGACATCGCCCCGATCACCACGTTCAGCGCTCCCACGGTGTGGATGAGGCTCTCCCAGTCAAGGGATATGATCATCATACCTACGCTCCCCATCACCAATTTTGCGGAACTCATCAGTGCTGAGGCCGAGCCGGTATCCGCCCGCTGTTGGTCGAGCAGCAGGTAGGTGAGCGGCGGTCGGGAGCAGGTGGTCATAACGCCTGTGGGGAACAGTGCCAGCGCGAAGGCCCACGGGGCGGACTCTCCCCATACGTAGACGAGGACTCCGCTCACTATCATGACCACGAAGCAGCCGGTGATTATGGAGAAGCGTTCGAATCGCCTGGAGAGCCGCATGTAGACCGCGGGGCCGAACATCATGCCGACTGCGTTTAGCGCGTAGTAGAGACTATATATCTGGCTGGAGACCCGGAAATCGTCCTGATAGATATACGATGAGGCGGCGATGAAGGCCATGTTGGAGATGCTTATGAGCGAGAATATGGGCAGCAGGGAGGCGAATCCCGGGTTCTTGAGTACCACGCCCAGCCGGCCCAACGTGCGTAGGACGCTGACCCCCGTCCTCTCTCCCAGCGTCTCTCGGAAGGCCACCGATCCCGCCACTACCGTTACGCCGATGATCGCCTGTGCGACGAAGGTCCCTCTCCAGGAGGTCAGGTTGAGCAGGAAGGCACCCAGGATGGGAGCTACAGCGGGCGCGATCACCACCAGCGACTGTATCACCGCCAATATGGCCTCGCGTCTTCTGCCACGGTACACGTCCTTGACTATGGCCACCGACACGGCGCTGGCGGCACCGGCCCCGATGGCCTGCAGGGCCCGGAAGAGCATGAGTTGGTAGATATCGGCTGAGACTGCGCACAGGAGGCCGGCCACGGTGTAGGCACTCAGCCCGACGATTAGTATGGGTCGGCGTCCGTACTTGTCGCTGAACGGGCCCCACATCAGAGTCCCGAGCGCGTAGAAGATGAAGAACATGATCAAAGTCAGGTTCGTCTGGTACTCGGGCACGTCGAAATATGCCGTGATTGTGGGTAGGGCAGGCAGATAGAGATCGGTCGACAGGGGCACAAACGCGGTGAGGAGGGCCAGGAATACTATCAGCCCTTTGCCGCCGAGGTAGGTCTGTCTCGCTGCGGTGTCATCCGTGCGATGGTCAGGTCTCTTGTGTTTTGTATGCTCTTGGTTGTCCTGCAATATTTGTCCACACATGCAAGCGATAGCTACTTGAATTCCGCGTCGGCGCC
>JAAYCW010000156.1 GCA_012729575.1 Actinomycetota bacterium
AGTACGAGGAGGCCATCCTGAGGGCGGCGGGGGGTTGTCCGGTCAAGACTCAGCTGGGCTTGAGTCCGCAAATGAGAGTCGTGGTATCTCAACACACATAGCCTTGGCCCCGTGGCGCAGTCCGGGATGCCCACTTGTCTCTTTGGGGTTCTCGGCCGTGGGTGGCACGTATCAGAGATACCCGCATGTTCGGGCCGTGGCGGTCAGCGCCTCCACCGTCCCTGGTCCGGGTGCCCTGTCCCGCGCCTGCTCGTCGACCAACCGCCTCATCAGCTCCTCCAGATCATCGGGCATCTTCTGCTGCACCGGGTCAAGGATGACTGCGGCCTGACCGGCCGCTTCGGCCCAGTCCTGGTCGCGTAGGGCCAGCCCGAGCAGCGTCCAGCGAGCCTGCCATTCGACAGGGGAGAACGCCTCCCCCCGGATCTCTTTCAAAGCCCTGATGGCGAGCTCACGCGCCTGACCGAGATTTCCCTCCCGCCAAGCCACCCAGGAAAGATGGCCCCTGGCCTCTCCTCCGAACTCGCTCCAGACTCCGGGAGGATCGGTCATCAAGGACAACGTCTCCAGGCCGTAGGCACGAACGGCGTCAACCTCACCTTCGAGCCGATGCCAAATCTCCAGGTACCAGAGCGAGACCAGCCGATCCCAGCCGGAGTGCTCACGTTTGGCCTGATCATAGAGATGGACCAGGTAATCGTGCGCGTCGCGCCTCCTCTCCGGCGACCACAAGTAGGCGCGGCCGAGGGCACGTTCGCCCCGCATGGCATCTACGGGAGAGCCGGTGCTTCCAAAGTTTCTCGCACAGTCCTCGGCCAGTGCCAGGATATCGTCCGTGGACACGAACCGATGGCGCGTCCACTCGGCGTGCATACGCAGGTCCTGAAGCTGTGCCCTCTCCCGCGGGCTTCCGCGAGCGACTACCTCCCTATCCACCCGTTGCAGCAGGTCATACAGCTCATCGAGTCTTCCTTCGTGGAAGTAGACCCACCCGCGGGTCCACTGTACGGTCATCCACGTATCCAACCACGCTACCTCTGCGTTTTCCCGCGGAGGTCCCAGAAGGGTCTCCGCTTCGGTGAGGCAGGCCGTGCTCAGGTCGTAATGATGGTGGTCCGTGTGCTGTTCGGCGATCTTCTCCAGCAGACGCGCCCGCAGCAACCGCTCTTCACACGGGATGCGACGAAGGGCGTGCTCGTAAGCCTCCAGCGCATTCACGGTGTCAACCAGTACGTAGTACACGTCACCCAGCTCTTCCCAGGCCTGCGTGGCAAGCCCCCGCTTCTTGTCCGGGGGTTCGGCCGGCAGCAGTTCGAGGAGATCGATAGCCCGCCGGAACCGCAAGCAAGCCTCCTCCCAGGCGCACCGATGGGCAGCGACTCGGCCTGCGCGCAAACAGTGGTCGATCGCCTCAGACACAAACCCCGCCGGAACGGCCTCGGAGAAGTGGTAGGCAAGATCCGCCGCATAGGCGTCCAGCTCGTGGCCATGCAGGTGTTCGAGGACCCTTGCCACTTTGGCGTGCAGGGTCGCCCGGCGCTGCGGGGAGAGCTCGGTCCGCAGCACCTCTTGGAATATGCTGTGCACGAAACGACACTCTTCGGGAGCGTCCTCCTGGACGAGGACCAAGTTGGCGTCAACAGCCTCGCCCAGCCGTTCCAATAGCAGTTTGGGGGCGAGGTCTATCGTGCCCGCGAGCACCGGCTGCGTGAACTCGCGACCGATCACACTGGCCGCGTCCAAAGTCTCACGACAGGACTGTGACAAAGGCAGTAGGCGGTTGAGGACGACGCGCCGCACCCCCTCCTCCCGGCTCAGAGTCCGTCGATCCGGTAGAGATCCTGGGGACTCGCCCGCGAGAAGGTGGAGCCGCACGAGCTGGGTTAGAAAGAAAGGATTGCCCTCGGTCTCTCGGTAGACCTCCGAGGCCAGGTCGTGGACGCCGTCGATGGCGGCATACTCGACCCGCGGCGTACCCGGAGGGGGTGCCGGTACTCGGTCTTCCAACCCGCTCAACTCCACGAACCGATTGACTTCACTCTGGGAAAGTGGCCGCAGGAGAAGCACGGGTCCCAGGTCGCCGCGTACCAAGTCGTTGATCACCTCTGTGAGAAAGGGAGAAGGGGCGGTTTCGTGCGGCCGGTAGGTGACCAGGAGGGCCACGGGAGCCTCCCCCAAATGGCCAAGCACATGTTGAAGGGCCAGAAGGGTGGAGGGGTCGGCCCAGTGCAGGTCGTCAAGGATCAGGCAGAGCGTACCTGCCTCAGACTTTCGGCGGACGGCGTCCGCGAGCTTCTCGAAGAGCCGGAGGCGGGCACCTTCGCCGTCCGAGGGCAATCTGATGTCGCCCGGAGACGGTGTGAAGACCTGGTCGAATCCGCCTTTGGGATCCTCCCGGCTCCATTGCCGCAGTATCTCCACCCACGGCTCGTATGCAGGCTTGACGGAGGCGTCCCGGCACCTACCCCAGTAGACGCATGCACCGGCTTCGCGCGCGTAGGCGGCCACCTCCTCGGCCAAACGGGTCTTGCCGATGCCGGGGTCTCCGACGATGGCCACACTCCGGGTCACTCCGGCCAGCGTCGTGTCGATCATCCCGCGGAGGACCTGCATCTCCTGCTGTCGCCCCACGAAGGGGAGGCGGCCGGGCTGACGGCTCCCAAAGGGTGCCGCCGGGTCGCCGACAGTGAGATCACCGGGGGCAACCGTCGCCGGACCGAGAGGAGGATTGTCCGGGCAGACAAGCCGATAGCCCACGCTCCTCATGACCTCCAGCCGTGGAATGCCCGCCGTTCCCTCGTGCTCCGCCGCCCGACCCAGCTTCTTGCGGAGATTAGCCATATGGACGGTGACCAAGTGCGGATCGACGTAATCGTGTCCCCAGACCAGATCGATGAGTTGTTGACGGCTCCAGACTCGGCCCGGTTGCCGCGCGAGACAGCACAAGAAATCGAACTCCCGAGCGGTCAACTGAAGAGCAGTGCCACCCATCGCAGCGATGTGTTGCTCGAGGTCGACGACGAGCACGCCGACCGTGAGCTTCTTGATCTCCTCGTGAGCTGCGGATGCTTCCGCTCGCCCCTCGCCTGGCCCGGCGAGCAGAGCCTGCAAACGCCGGACGATCGCGTCCGAGGAGACGCTGGGAGCGCCCGCCGTTGGCGGGGATATGGCGAGTATCGGGACGTCGTGTCGCGCGGCCGCGGCGTAAACGAGGTCGGCCTCTTTGCGGTCAAATCCTCGTTCATTCACGATGACGACGTCCGCGCGAGATCGCTCGAGAGACCTAGCCCCCACCACTCCGCTATCGGCCCGCAGAACGGCATAGCCTGCACGCTTCAGGCCCGCACCGAGAGGATCCTGAGAATCGCGCCGAGCCACCATCAGGACCCGTATCACTGGAGACCCATCCACCGGCGTCTCCCGTGCCAAAGGCCGAAACCCGACTGCGCTCTCGTGCCTGGGCCCGCCTGCCTGGGCCGACGTGTTGCCCGCGCCCGCTGGCTACCCAGGGACATCAGTTCAAGTGTATCCCTGTGAGCGCACACTGTCACTACCGGCGCAAATCGCCTAGGCGCGAGGGAATCACAGCGCTCAGTCCGGCAGACGGGAGTGTAGCGGGGGCTGGACCGATGGAGTGGACTCGGGGTCTCCGTAGCGGCCCTGTCCTCATGCAAGAAGCCCGTTCCGAGGAGCGGGCTTCCCTCTACAGAGCGCCGGAGCCGTCTCCGGCGCGAGGGGTCCGAGTGGACCGCCGACCGGCCTTCCTACTCGATGACCTGACGGGACGGGGCGCGTTCAGTGAGGACCGGCACGTCACCGTCGATGATGATCTGGGGCGACCAGGTAGGCCCAGTCTGCAACCCCATGACCGTCGTGCCCGGATGAGAGGCCGGCTGAGTGGCCGCGCCCTTGTCGGAGCTGCACGCGACCGCACCCCAGGCCATCACACATACGAGCAGTACCACTATTACCACTGTGACCGTGACCTTCATGCCCCACTCCTCTCGATCGCCGAGCCCCATCTGGAGCTTCGGCAGTATCCTTATCTGGACTCCCTGCTTTCATTGTGAGAGGTCAAAGTCAAAGGACGGTCAACGGAAGGTCAAGAATGGGGCAATCCTCGAGATCAGCGCGGCCGACGTGCAGCAGCGAGACCTGGAGAGACCAGCGGCCGGCCGGGCCGTGTTATCGCGTTCGTCCGACGGCCAGCGCGTTCGAGTTCTGAGCCGCTGGCACAATCGAGGCTCCATGTTCTATGGTGGTGACGGTAAAAAGATGAGGCCCTGGTGCTTGGGGGCCAGGGCCGCACCGGCGTAGGACCGGCAACGGCCACAACACGGGAGAAGGCATGAACACCATAGAGAGGGCGCTGATGCACGGTTTGTTCGTGCATCTACATCACAACATCGATAAGGTGATCGACTTCAAGGCGTTCCAGGACCTCAACGAGCGGGTGGACAAGGTCTGGCCGGGGGCGCTGGTCATAGGACCAGAGAAGAACGATGACGCCGCCGTGTTCCAGGTCCCAGGCATGGACGGCTATGTGGTGGCCAAGATGGAGAGTCACTGCTCCCCTTGCGTGCCCAGGCCGTACGACGCCGCCGCCACCGGCGCCGGCGGCGCGATGCGCGACGTGGTGGCCATGGGCGGCCGTCCCGTCTTCCTCCTGGACTTCATAGGCACCAGGCCGCTGGACCAGGAGGTCATCGTGGGGCCTTGCGGCTTTGCCGGCAAGTGCACCTGCGGCAAGTGCAAGGTGATGACCAGCCAAGAGAGGCTGAACATCATGATCAAAGGGTTGAGCGACATGTGTGCGGCCATGGACGTGTTCGTCGTGGGCGGGGGTTTCTCCACCTCGTTCTCCGACATCGTGCCGGCAGTGGTGGTGTCGGTGTTCGGCAAGCTGGTGACCGAGAAGCCCCTCACCAAACCGGCAAAGAACGTCGGCGACAAGATCATCATCATCGGTGTGACCGGCAACGACGGAAACGACACCCTGTTCAGGGCTGGTCTGGTGGACGAGATGCGTCCGGCCTTGGCCTTGTTCGATGAGGAGAGGGAGGCTCTGGAGGCTGCGATGGCCGCCTTCGGCACCGGCAAGATCAACGCCTGCTCGGACCTGGGCGCTGCCGGCATCGGAGCTGCCATTTGCGAATCGGCCAGGTATGGGGGGCTCGGTGCCAAGGTAGACCTGTCCAAGGCGCCGGTCTCGGTGGCGGGGATCACCCCGCAGGAGATCCTCATCTGCGAAACTCAGGCCCGGTACGTGGTCCAGGTGTCGCCCGAGGATGTGGAGGAAGTGGTGGCCGCCATACGCGCGAAGACCGAACATGTCGCGGTCATAGGAGACGTGACCTCCGGCGAGGAGGAGATATTCGAATACGACGCCGAGGTCGTCGCCGCCGTCCCCAACCGGCCGTCGGAAGAGGTGCTCCGGTCGCTGAGAAGCGGCGAGTAGCAGAGGGCGACAAGCCTGAGGCCTGTGAGGCATCCTATTCGTCCAAGTAGAGTCCCTCGGACACCCTCAGCAGTTCCTCCACCGGAAGGTTGGTGAGTATCTCCACCCTGGTTCCGCCGACATCCCAGCTCAGAGCGTTGGCGTTCTGGTCAGCGCGGGAGGTATCCGCTCACCCTCGCACCCACAGCAGTAGATCGCCATTCCGATAGAGGGCTTCCTTCTCTAGCTTAGAGCCTCTCACGGTCTGACACCGCGGCCTTCCTTGCTGCGTAGCACTTGCCCGGCATGGTTCCCCTCTTGGCAGAGTCCATGTAGATGACGAAGGGAACACTTCTCAGGAGTGCGAGCCCGGCTTCCTCCAACCACCGACTGATCTGATCAGCACTGTGACGATACAGAGTCACGCTCTCATTACTGTCAGTGTATTCAGGACTCACCTCCAGCTCGATTTCCTCGTCGTCCATCCGATCAGCGGTCATGAAGACGAAGACCCCCCCGGTCTTGAGCAGACGCTGTGTCTCGGCGAACAAGCGTGACAGATCACGTATGAAGGGAAGCACACCAAGGCAAACGACATGATCGAAGCTTCCTGAGGTGTAGGGATAGGGCCGACTCGTGAGGTCGTGCCGCGTCAGATATTCGAACCCCTTCCAACGGCAAGCGTCGAGCATCTCCTGGGAGGTGTCCATGCCGTGGACGTGGAGGCCTGTCTTGCGGAATGGCATCGATGCCAGACCGGTTCCGATACCCAGATCAAGTACCGACTGACCAGGCTCGACGTACTCACAAACCAAGTCGAACGCGATCTGAGGCCCCAGCCAGCTGGTGGCTTCTGCCTCCGCGTCGTAGGTTTCGGCCGTGGCTTGGGCCTTCACGGGATCGTATTTCTCCTCCGCTGACATCGCTGCCCCCGCTCATGTGTGGCGCTCCCGTGTCTACGAGCCTATGACGGACCGGCTCTCCGGTCAAGCAGTGTTAGCTGCATACGTCTGTCTTGGTCCGTTTTTGCACCATCCATCTGCTGCCCGTGAGCGCCGTCGACTTTGCCGCCGACTTGCTCCCGAACCCGCCCGAAGGACGCGAAAACCCGGCCTCACGGGCCGGGTTCCAACATACCGTTCTTGGCTTTCCTAAGCGGAGAGGGGGGGATTCGAA
>JAAYCW010000157.1 GCA_012729575.1 Actinomycetota bacterium
GCTCCGGCGCCGCTCTTGACTACGCGATTCATGTCCCCCATTTAAGGCCCGGTCACTCTCCCCACTGCCTCATAGAACTCGGCTGGGATCGGCGTCGCCTCGCAATCCCTTTGACGCACGTGAACCTCCACCCGCACCGTCCAGGTCGAAGACGGCCACCCGTGCACCCTCTTGCGCATAACGCAGGCAGATAGCGCGCCCAATACTGTTGGTCCCCCCGCCCCCGGTGACTATGGCCACCCTATCCTGAAGGCGCAAAGAAGGACGGCTCTCACTCCCCGCAAATACCACGGGAGCCTATGCGTTGTACCGGGCCGCATCTCCCACGATGTAGTGGAAGATGGGTCTCTGCACGTTCCTGAAGATGATCGGGCAGTGCTTTAGCCCCTTCGGTACCCAGATGATGGTGCTCTTGGTGAGTATGTACTGCTCATCGTCCAGCCAGAACTCCACCTCGGCGCCCAGGTCCTGGGGGTCATCCGGGTTGCTCCCAAAAACAGTCACGATCTCATCGAAATCGTGAGTGTGAGCTTCGGCCTCCATGACGATCTCACCCGGCTTGGGCCATACCCAGGCGCAATCAGTGAAGAAGGGGATGCCGCTCACCTTCTCGTCGTCGAGCCTGAACATGAGAGTCCCGATATCATCCTTCTCCGTATTGAAATCGTTCATGATGAACTGTTGGTACTTCTTCTCGCTCATACATCTCTCCTTGAGGTAGCTTGCGCGCGAGATCACGGTGTCGGGTCAGGCGTGATCCAATCCATGTAGAGGATCTCTCCATCGATCAGTTTGTGGACTGCCACAGGGTAGACCACCGCGTGGTTCTTCAGCCCGAACGTCTCCGTCCCACAGAGCACGGCCTCCCCATACAGGCAATCCATCGTGTCCATGGACTCCCAAGCGGCCACGACATCATCCGGCTCTACACTCTGCGCGGCCTTGATGGCCTCCGCCAAGCACCAGAGGGAATTCGGCGTCATGCCGAACCACTGCAGGTCGGTGTCGCGGCGGTCAAGGACTTCCTGCAGTAGCGGCGGGTTGCCCGGATCGTCATTCTGGAAGCTCTTACAATTGATGACGTTCGTCGCCGCATCCGGACCGACGATCCCCAGAGTGCTGGGGGCGTCATTCGGGTAGGTGATCGGTTTGGTGTTGCCGAGTGCACGCAGTGCTTTCGTTATGTTGCCGTACGCCGGCGGAGTGCCCAACGGCAGCCAGTAGGCGTCGGCCTCTTCAACCGCGTTCAGCTGCACGGCGATGGGGTTGAAGTCGGTCGCTGTGTTGTTGTACAGAACCATGTCGCCGACGACGTTCAGGCCGTTATCCGTGACCGTCTTGAGCCACATATCCCGAGTGTAAGTGACTGTGGACTCGTCGGCCGTGGCGATCATCACGTTCTTCACTTCGGGATATTCCCGCTTCAGGGCCTTGATATCCGCCGATGCAGAGGCGGCCGGGCCGTCGCTGCCGAGGAAGCCGTACGGCGTACTCTCATCCATCTCCCCGGGGATGAAGGTGTTGTAGCCGGCGACATGCATCACCTTCTCCTGCTCGAAGACGGGAGACGTGGCCGCGTTGAAGAAGGCACTCGGGCCGACGACAAACTTAACCTTGTCGTCGTAAACCAGCTTGTTAGCCGCAGTGGTGTTGCCATCCAAGGTGCTCTTGCCGTCCTGCGTCACCAGTTCGATCTCGTAGGTCGTGTCACCGATGACGATCGGGTACTTCTCGTTGATCAGGTCGGCGACCACTTCGCAGTCGAATATCTCTCCGGCATCCACCGCCGAGTACCAGTCGGTCAGCTGGAAGATGGCCCCCACTCGGAGAGTCTCCACCTTGCCGCCAGCGGCGCCGGCATCGGTACTCGGTGCCGCGGTGGTCTCGGTGGGCGCCCCAGTTGTCTCGGTGGGCGCTCCGGTTGTCTCAGTAGGCGCAGCGGTGGTCGTGGTCTGCTCTTCGCCCCCACAGGCCGCCACCCACAACGACAGGCTCAGCATCAGCACAAGGAATAGAACACCTGCGAGCCGCCTCGATCTCCTCATGATGGACCCCCTTCCTCGCGTTCTTCACGATGCCGTGGTCCCGATCTATCCGCACCCATCTGTCCTGATGCAGACCCCCGGCACCAGCAACACCCCTGCAGCCATCTTCTCGCATCCGGCCCCAGAAAGATACAA
>JAAYCW010000158.1 GCA_012729575.1 Actinomycetota bacterium
CTGACGTCTTCGCCTCAAAAGCGTCGAGTTGGGCCCCGATCAGTTCGGTGGCCCCATCACCTTCGATGAGGTAGTACGTGCTGGGGAAGAGCAGACCTTCCAGGGTGGTGACCACGGGGGTGGTGCCGCCTACGCGCGGAATCCTGAACTTGCCGGGCTGCTCGGTCAGCTTGATATACCGCGCACCGTCGATCTCACCCTCTCTGGCCAGAAGATCCCCGATTTGCGCCACGGCCAGACCCTCGGGGATAGTCAGCTTGAAACTGGGCGATCCTTCTCCCTGCTCCAGCATATCCACGACCTCGAGCATCGGCTGGTCTTGATGGAACTGGTATATGCCGGGGCGCAGATCGGATTCGCTGCCTCGCCTCTTGACCAAATCGACGAATTCGGCGGAGGAATCGATTACCCGCTTATCCTCCAAGAGTCCGCCGATCTCCGCCGCCGTCATGCCTGGGTTGATGGTCACCTCCACCGAGGGCCCGCGGGCCACTTCGGTGGTCGTGGTGGTGGAGCGTTCGGCATACCAGTCCACGCCCCAGTTGACGAAATACCCTACCGCTATGAGGAAGCCCAGAAACGCTGCGACGACCACCAGACGCGTCGCCCACTTACGCAGACCCCGATATCTCTGCGGGGGCCAATGCTGGTCCTTACCAGACGACGCTCGATGCCATCCGTTCATCTCTTCACACGTCCCTCACGGTGTTTTGTTACTGCGGGAATCCAGGTAGCTTTGCAGCATGTAGCACGCGGCCACGGCATCGTGGTACTTCATCCCAGGACGCCCTTCTTCAGCCAGCTTCGACGTGAACCGCTCATCCCAGGTTGCGACTGGAACCGGGGATAGCTGCCTGAGACGCTCCACCAACGATATGACCCCTTCCATCTGACGATTGGACCCGCCGGACAGAGGACGGGGCAGGCCCACGACTATCTCCCCCACCTCTTCCTCTCTTGCCACCTGCGCGATCCTCTCGATGACCCGCTCTTCATCTCGCTCAGCCACAATATCAAATGGACGGCAGGTCACTCCCAAAGCGTCCGACAAGGCGAGACCGGTCCGACTGCGGCCGATATCCACTCCCAGGTACCGCACTCAGCAACCCAGAGCGGCCAAAATGGCGGTCCGAGCCGCACCCAGAGCTTCGGCAAGCTTGGCAGGGTCACCGCCTCCTCCGCGACCCAATTGCGCGTTCCCTCCCCCACCGCCTCCGAATTCCTCCGCCGCCCCTCTGACGATGGCCCCGGCGTCCACGGACTCCACACCCGGAGTCTTGCTCACTACGAGGGTCGCTTTTCCTTGGATATCCGCGGCCAGCGCCACTACGCCCGGCCGGAGACGATCCCGCACCTGGTCGACCAGGGACAGCAGGTGCTTCATATCTCGGGCGTCCACTACTTCTGCTACCACCGACACCCCGTTGTGCTGCACGGCCCTCGCAACCAAGGAGGGGAGGATGTCTTTCGCTGCCGTGGACATGAGGCTCTTGACCTCCGCCTCCAGGGCAGCCGTACGGGTCTGGACCTTGGCCAGGGCGGCAAGCAACTCGTTCTCGCCCGCTCCAAGAGCCGCAGCTGCTTTAGCCACCATCTGCTCTCGCTCCCTGTAATAGCCGACGGCCGCCCGTCCGGTGACCGCCTCTATTCGCCGCACGTTGGCCCCCACGCTGCCTTCTGACAGGACCTTGAAGATGCCCAACTCACTAGTGGAACCGACGTGCGTGCCCCCACAGAGTTCACGGCTGAAATCGTCGATCTCGACCACCCGCACGAAGTCGTCGTACTTCTCCCCGAAGAGAGCCATAGCTCCCAGATCTTTGGCGTGCTCCAGACTGGTAACGAAGGTGCGCACGGGATGATTCTCGACGATCCGGCGATTGACCAGCTCTTCGATCTCCAGGATTCGCTCCGGTCCGAGCGGTTCGTGATAGGCGAAGTCAAAGCGGAACTTGTCGGCCCGGACGGAAGAGCCGGCTTGGGTGACGTCCTTGCCCAGGCGAGCCCGAAGCGCGTAGTGAAGCAGGTGGGTGGCTGTGTGGTTGGCGGCTACGTCATGGCGGTACGTGCCCGATAGGCTCGCCTTCACCCGCGTGCCCGCCTCTATCTCCCCGTCCAAGAGCCGCGCCACGATGACCTGCACCCGACCCTGCTGCTGAACGTCCTCGACCGCGGCTCTGCCGCCCTCAGATTCGATAATCCCGGTATCGGCGGTCTGCCCCCCCATCTCTGCATAGAAGGGGCTTTCGCGCAGTGCGAGGACCAGCCGGCCGTCTCCCAGCGGCTCTACGTTCTCCACCACGGTGTAGAGATCCTCCCGCTCGTAACCTTGGAACTCGGTCGGATGAGTGGTCTCCCTGGCGAAGCGCACGATGACGTCCTGCAGCACGTCTCCACCCTTCTGGGCGCTACGCGCGCGTTGCCGCTGACCCTCCATGGCCGCCTCGAAGTCCTTGAGGTCCAAGGTCAGACCCCGCTCCTCCACAATCTCGCGTGTCACCTCCACCGGGAAGCCGTAGGTGTCGTGGAGCTGGAAGGCCACACTCCCCGGGAAGAGCTGCGTACCTTCCTCGAGCGCCTTGGTGATGGCCTCGTCCACCAACACCAAACCCTGATCAAGGGTGCGATTGAACCTCTCTTCCTCAGTCTCGGCCACTCGGAGGATGCTGTCGCGCCGCTCGATGAGCTCCGGATAGGCTCCACCCATGAGTTCGATGACGCGCTCCGCAAAACGCGCCAGGAAGGGTGGTTCCATTCCTGCCGAACGGCTAAAACGGGCCGCACGGCGGATGACTCGACGCAGCACGTATCCCCGGCCTTCGTTGCTCGGCAGGACACCGTCGGCCACCAAGAACGCCAAGGCCCTCGCGTGGTCGGCCAGGACGCGGAGTGCCACATCGGTCCCCGGGTCATCTCCGAAGCGTGTTCCGGCGACCTCTTCGCCCAGCTCGATCAATGGTTTGAACGCGTCTGTGAGAAATACCGATTGCGCCTCCTGTTTCAGAGCCGCCACCCTCTCCAAGCCCATGCCCGTATCGATGTTCTGTACCGGTAACGGGGAGAGCACCTGGTCTTCGCCCATGTTGTAGCCGGTGAAGACCAGGTTCCAGTACTCGACGTACCGGTCGCACTCACAGCCCGGACGGCAATCTGGGCCGCCGCAGCCGTACCCGGGACCGCGGTCGTAGTAGAGCTCAGAGCAGGGCCCGCAAGGCCCGGTGGGCCCCACCGGTCCCCAGAAGTTGGCGCTGCGGGGAAGCCCCACCATGCGTTCTTGAGGCATCCCCAGAGATCTCCAGACGGCAACAGCCTCATTATCCGGCTCGAGGGCTTCGTCCCCCTCGAAGTAAGAGATCCAGAGACGCTCCGGATCGAACTCGAGACATCTGGTAGAGAAGTCCCAGGCGTAGCGGATTGCTCCCTCTTTGAAGTAGTCACCAACCGAGAAGTTGCCCAGCATCTCGAAGAAGGTGCAGTGCCGGGCGGTCAAACCCACTTTGTCGATATCGGAAGTGCGAAAGCACTTCTGCACGCTCGTCATGCGGCTGCTGGGTGGCTCGGCCAACCCCATGAAGTACGGCTTGAACTGCTGCATGCCCGCGGTGGTCAGAAGAACCGAAGGATCCTTGTAAGGAACGAGCGAAGCACTCGGCATCAGAAGATGACCCTGGTCGATGAAGTAGTCCAAATACATCTTGCGCAGTTCAGCCGTCTTCACGGATCAGACCTCGCCTCTCCCTCTGGCCGCCTCGGCCAGAGCCTCCTCTTCCGCCATGTATTGGCGGAGGTTGTCGATGGACTTCCTAATCAGCCGGGACACGTGCATCTGGGAAATTCCGATGCGTGTGGCCACCTGTGTCTGTGTCATCCCCTCGAAAAACCTTAGGTGGAGGATGAGGCGCTCCCGCGGATCCAAGCGAGCCATGGCCGGAGCCAAGACACGTCTCTGCTCGAATATCTCGTAGGCTTCCTCCTCGGTACCGAGATAATCAAGCAACTCCAAGGATTCGTCTTCCTCCCCTCCGCCTCCAGAGAAGATGGACACCGAACTGTACGCCCGCCCACTCTCGAGCGCTTCCACCACCTCTTCCTCGCTGACCTCTGTGGCGGCGGCAAGCTCCGCTATGGTCGGAGAGCGTCGCAACTCCACCGTGAGTTGCTCTACGACCCGGTTGAGGCGGACGTTTAGGTCTTGGAGCGCACGAGGAACCTTGACCGCCCATCCCTTATCACGGAAATACCGCTTGATCTCCCCCATGATGGTGGGGGTCGCATAGGTGGAGAGTTCGACTCCCCTATCCAGATCGAAGCGGTCCACTGCCTTGATCAGTCCTATGGACCCCACCTGTACGAGGTCCTCCACGGGTTGGCCGCGTGATGCGAACCGCCTGGCCAGACTCTTGACCAGCGGCAGATATCTCTTGATCAGTTCTTCCCGGGCAGCGCCGTCCTGCTGCTCTCGCAGGCGCAACAGGAGTTCGCGCTCGGACAGGTCTTCTACCCGCTCTCCGTAAGGCAGCGGACCCGCCCCGCGCTGCCCCTCAACCCTGTCTGACTCCAATGCCGACACCTACGAGGCCCGCTTCTCCATCTCGACGCCGAACGACACCCCATCCATGTCGACCACCCCATGACTATCCAATAGTGAATCAAGGATGAGCCGCACGTCGAGCAGGCAGCCCGGACACGGCTTGAACAGATCGTCGGCCACCAGGGCGGCCTTGACGCTCTGGTTGACCAAGCCCCCCAGCAACACGCGAAATCCGCCGGCCGGGGTCGACAGTTCAAGCGTGAGCTCACCCCCCGACTCCGGTTCTTCGGCCAGAAGCGTCTCAACGGCAAGGTGCAGATCGTCCAGCCGATCGAGCGGGAGGTCGTTGCGAGAGGCCATCCCCCCCATGAGCACACGCATCACCGGGAGTGCCGAACCGCCTCTTGCTATGTGAAGCGTGACGATGTCGTGTGGAGCGCTCAACCGGGTGACAGCCATCTCCCCTGTCAGACAGAGGCGTCGCCCTTGAGGCGATCTTCGATCTCCTGCTGCTTCTCCACGTACATCTCGCGCCCACGTTCTATGGCCTCCGCGGCTCTATTCTTGACATCCTCAAACACCCGCTGAGCTTCGCCCGGAACATCCGAGAACACCTTGCGGGCTTCTGTGGGGACATCGGAGAACACCTTGCGGGCTTCTGTGGGGACTTCCGAGAACACCTTGCGGGCTTCTGTGGGGACATCGGAGAACAATTTGCGTGCCTCCGTCGGAACATCGTACAGAGCTTCCTGAAGCGGCTTACCCGTCTCCTGAGAGATACGATATGCAAGCAGGGCTGTCCCCCCCAGCGCTGCTCCCGTGGCCAAAATGGCTAGTGTTCGAAACGTACCCATCATCTCTCCTTCCCTGGTCCGGTCCCGAAGAAGGACCTTAACGTTTCATTGACTGCGGCTGTTGCCCCCGCCATCTTCTTCATGGGTTTGGACACCGCGCTCTGCACGGCAGTGGTGGCCTGCTCCGCTGTCTTCACAATGCCGGCCACGGAGCCGGTGAGCTCATCGACCTTGCCCAGTTCGGAGTTGACTCCATCCAGAGTGCCCTCCAGCCGCGTCAACAGAGGCACCACCCGTGTGTTTGCGTCGGCGAGGATACTGCTCAACCGTTTGAAGACCGTCGCCAGGCGCACAAGCGCGTACGCGATCCCCACCCCGAAGAGCACGAAGAAGACACCGATGGCGATCCTCATGATGGCGTCGGCATCCCACTCCATCTCAAGCCCCTTTCTGGTGAGTACTAAACCTCAAGACTATACCACAGGCCCTATTTCTAACCCTTGACGCAGCCCTCACGCATCGTCTCGCTCCACGGCCGAGTGGACCGGATCGTGCCCGCCATAACCACCAGGTCTCTGTCGTA
>JAAYCW010000159.1 GCA_012729575.1 Actinomycetota bacterium
GATGTATCCGTTCCGTCGAGGTAGTGCCTCCATTCCGCGCTCGAAACGACCAGCGCCGATTCCGGCCGATAGACGGCCATCCAGGCGAGAGGCGGGGAGTCCGGTGCAGCCGACTTCACCGTCAGGCCGAAGGCGGCGCCGGCTTCGTACGACATATACCCGGCCACGAAGCGGCCCGCCCGCTGTTCGGCTTCCACCTCGCCGAGGAGCGCGGGCACCTGATCGGGGGTGGTGGCCGTCAAGAGCCGGCAGGGATCGCGGAGCACGAGGGCCTCGTCCCCGCGGATGCCGCCGAAGCCCTGCAGGCAGCCCGAGCGCGGTAGCCAGGCGCCGCCGCCCGCGAGGATGCTGGTGCCCGGTCCCCGAGGCAGTGAGATCGTTGTCACTTCGGCCGTCTCCCCCCGTTGAGGCCTGCCGGACGTCTAAGAATCGTATCCGGCGAAGCCTTCGATCACCGTCTGCGCTTCCGGGATATCCACTTGTTCCATCACCGTCTTCATGGCCGTGATCATCGGGGGCGGACCCACGATGTAGTAGGTCCACCCGCCAACATCCCCAAGCTCGGCCCGGACGATGTCGGAGGTGATGAAACCTGAGTAGCCGCTCCAATCCTCAGGCGGCTTGGTGATGACATGTATCACGCGCAATCCGGGGATGACGGCGGCGAACTCGTCCAGTTCTTCGCTATAGATGATCCCATCCGCGGTCATCGAGCCGTAGAACAGGACAAGCTCTTGTCCTTCTATCCTTCCGGCTCCATCGGTGTCCACGAGATGCCGCAGCATGCTGCGCACGGGTGTGATCCCGATTCCGCCCGTGAGGAAGGCGATCTTGGGTGCGTCGTACCTGAAGAGGAAGCGGCCCCGTGGGCCCTCAAACTCCGCCTCGTCCCCCAGAGAGAGTGAGTCCAAAGCGTTCTTGAACTCGGAGCCCGTCAGCCGGGTGGTCAGTTCCACGTGCTCCTCAGCGGGCGAATCGCAATGGCTGAAGTAGTGCTCCAGAGGCCCGTCGGGCCCGGGGACGGCGATCTTGAAGAACTGCCCCGCCTGGAACTGGTATTCGGGCGGTCGGGAGAAGCGGTAACTCGTGGTGTCGGAACTACGGGGGATCTTCTCCAAGAGAGCGCCGGTGAAGGTCATCGGTGTCATGAGCGGTCGACCTCCTGTGGGTGTCGAGCGGGAGCTGGTGTCCGCAGGATAGAATAGCAGCCACGTCCGACTGACAGCCGTTGGCGCCGTTTGTGGGCGGAGTAGCATCGTTCTTGCCTACAGAAGCGGAGAAGCATCATCCTCGGCGACTGAAGGGCAGACCCGGCAGAAGGGGAGACCTATTTGAGTTCACACGAGCGAGCGGGGACGGATGGCGCCGCTGTGGTGGCGGCCCGCTGTGCGGATTACGATATCGAGAACGTCCGGGCCGCGTTGCGGGAGCTCCTGGCTCCTCTGGGGGGGATGGGTGCCTTCGTGAGGCCTGGAGAGCGGATAGGTCTCAAGCCCAACATCCTCATGGGTACGCCGCCCGAGATGGCCATCGCCACCCACCCGGTGGTCGTGGGAGCCGTGGCGCTGGCGGTCAAGGAGGCCGGGGGTTCGCCTGTGGTGGTGGAGAGCCCCGGCACCGGAGTGGCGCATGCCAGACTGCCCATCGAGCGTGCCTTCCGTAAGGCCGGTTATGTCGAAGCCGCCGAGCGATACGGATTCGAACTGAGTGTCGAGACCGATTGGGAGATGGTCTCCAATCCGGACGCGGTCCTGGCCAAGCGCATCGAGCTCATCAGCTCCGTCCGCCAGGTCGACGGGGTGATCAACCTGCCCAAGTTCAAGACCCACATGTTCATGACCTTCACCGGCGCCACAAAGAACCTGTTCGGGGTGATCCCCGGGCTTAACAAGGCGGCCTACCACGCCAGGCTGGACGACCCGCGGCGTTTCGCCGATATGCTGCTGGACGTCGCCTACTTCGTCAGACCCCGTCTGAACATCCTCGATGGCATATTGGCGCTGGAGGGGGATGGGCCGGGGACGGGAGGGAAGCCCCGTCATCTCGGCCTGATGCTGGCGGGTGTGGACCCTGTGGCTGTGGACGTGGCTTGTTGCCGCATCGTCGGGATCGGCACCGGGGCCGTGCCCGTGTTGGTGGCCGCGCGGGAACGGGGTCTCTGGAGCGGGCGGGAGAGCGATATCGACACCTTGGGGGTGCCGGTGGAGGCTCTGCGGGTGGTCGACTATGTGCTGCCCGGCAGCTACGAGGGGATCGGCATAGGGCGGGGCGGCAGGCTCGACCTGGTGTTGCGGCCCGTGTTGCGCCGCTTCAGCCGGATGCCTAGGCCAAAGGTGGGGAGGTGCACTCTGTGTGGCGTCTGCGAGGGGTCGTGTCCTGTCAAGGCCATCACCATGGACAAGGAGGCCCGCGTGGCTCGGGTCAACGACCGGTTGTGCATCCGGTGTTACTGCTGTCACGAGGTCTGCCCGTCGGCGGCCATCGATCTGGAGTTCACGGGTGCCGGCCGTCTGTTCCACCGGCTGAATCTGGTGTGATGGGCGGCGCGAAGGACAGCCGACAGGATACCGGGCCCTCGGCCGCCGGCCATAGGCACGCGGACGCCGCTTCGTCGCGACCTCGCATCCGACTGGTGGCCCTCGATCTGGATGGGGTGGTCTGGAAGGGCGGCAGGCTGCTACCGGGCGTTGTGAACGTGCTTGAGTGGGTGCTCGACCGGGGTCTCGATCTCCGTTACGTTAGCAACAACTCCACGGCTCATCGTGAAGCGGTGTCCGAGCGTCTGGCCGACCTGGGGCTGCCGGCCGGGGTGGATCGGGTGTTGACGTCCGGATTCGTGACCGCTCGGTGGCTGTGCGGCAGATTGCCGGAAGGGGCGCCGGTCATGGTCGTGGGGGAGCAGGGACTGATCAGGGAGTTGCAGGACGTGGGTTTGGACGCCCACCACGCGCGCGAAGCTTTGTCTCCGCCCATGGGAGCGCCCCCCGCCGCCGTTGCGGTCGGCATGGACCGGTCGTTCTCGTACGACGTTTTGGCTGCGGCTCAGAGAGCCGTCATGGAAGGGGCTCTCTTCGTAGCGACCAACCCCGATGCCACCTTTCCCACGCCCGACGGATTACTGCCGGGGTCCGGCTCTCTGGTGGCGGCGGTGGCGACGGCCGCCGAAACGGAGCCGGTGTTCATGGGTAAGCCCGGCCTTGCTCTGGCGGAGATCCTTGCCGCTGTGAGCGGAGTTTCGGCCGGAGAGACCCTCTTCGTCGGGGACCGGTTGAGCACCGACATTGCCATGGGTAAAGCCGCCGGTATGGTCACGCTGCTGGTGCTGACCGGCGTTACCGGCGAGTCCGACCTGAGGCGGGCCGAGGCCCGCACAGACCCCGCTCTGTTGCCCGATCACGTGCTGGCGGACCTCGGTGGGCTACCGGGCCTGGTGGACGAACTGCTGCGCTGCTAGTAGCCTGGATCATGGAGAAGGCGGAGAGGAGCGGAGAGGCGGTGGATGCCGGTATGACGGATTTTGATCTGGAGCACTACAGCCCCGACACACTGGCCCTGCATGCCGGGCACACACCCGACAAGGACACGCTCTCCCGGGCGGTCCCGATCTACCAGACCAGCAGCTACCTGTTCCGCGACACCGAGCACGCGGCCGACTTGTTCGACCTCAAGCAGTCCGGAAACATCTATACCCGCCTTTCCAACCCCACGACCGACGCTCTCGAGAAGCGTCTCGCCGCTATGCATGGGGCGGCAGGGGCCGTGGCCACGGCCTCCGGGATGGCGGCCATTTTCTACGCGGTCGCCACCATCACGTCGGCAGGCCAGAACTTCGTGACGGGGGACAAGCTCTATGGGGGTACCTACACTCAGTTCTGCTTCCCCCTCAAGCGTTTTGGGATCGAAGCCCGTTTCGTCGATTCGCGCGACCCGGCCAACTTCGAACGCGCCATAGACGAAAACACCCGTCTGCTCTACACGGAATCAATCGGGAATCCCAAGGGCAACGTGGACGATATCTCGGAGATAGCGGAGGTTGCTCACCGGCACGGGATCCCATTCATCGTGGACAACACGGTGACACCGCCGCCTCTCTTCAATCCGTTGGAGCACGGGGTGGACATAGTCATCTACTCGCTCACCAAGATGATTGGCGGCCACGGGACCTCCATCGGGGGCGCGGTGGTCGACAAGGGTGACTTCGATTGGCAGGCTTCGGGCAGGTATCCGGAGATAACGGAACCAGATCTTGCCTACCACGGGGTGAATTTCTGGGAGATGTTTGGGGCGCACGAGAGGGCGGTGTCGCCTGGACTCGCATATCTGCAGAAGATCCGACTGGGGCTCATGCGCGACTTGGGGGCGGCGCCTTCACCCTTCAACTCATGGCTGTTCATACAGGGGCTGGAGACACTTCCTCTGCGGGCGCGCGCCCACACGGCAAATGCTCTGGAGGTGGCCCGGTTCCTGCGAGGGCATCCGGCTGTGGCTTCTGTCGACTACGCCGGACTGCCCGAGAGTCCCGACCACGAACGGGCTCTCCGCTACTTCCCGCTGGGGCCCGGCGCGGTTCTCGGCTTCGAGGTGCGGGGCGGCCAGGCGGCCGGCCGGCGGTTCATCGAGTCGGTGAAGCTGGCCTCACACGTAGCCAATATCCTCGATGCCAAGACACTCGTTATACACCCGGCCAGCACCACTCATGGGCAACTGACTCCGGAAGAACAGTTGCAGGCGGGCGTGACGCCGGGGCTCGTGCGCATCTCGGTAGGCATCGAGAACATCGAAGACATCCTTGGAGATCTGGATCAGGCCCTCCGCGCCTCGCAGGAGGAGGCCGCAGCGTCAGGGGCCTCGTAGGCCGGAGCGGGTCAGAGAGACCAAACCGGCCGCAGTTCCGAGCCTGAAAGGACGAGGCCGGTCTCGGGCGACAAGGCCGGTGCCGTCCGCGAGAAAAGGAGAGGAACATGGGGGTCATATACGCGGATAGCTCTCTCTCGATCGGCCGAACGCCGCTGGTGCGGCTCAATCGGGTGATCGGGAGAAGCAAGGCTAACGTTCTGGCTAAGATAGAGAGTCGCAATCCGGCAGGCTCGATCAAGTGTCGGGTGGGAGCGGCCATGATCTGGGATGCGGAGGAGAAGGGTCTTCTAAACCCGCACACCGAGTTGATCGAGCCCACCAGCGGCAATACCGGTATTGGTCTGGCCTATGTCTGCGCGGCCCGCGGCTATAAGTTGACGCTGGCCATGCCGGAGACCATGAGCATGGAGAGGCGGAAGATTCTGGCATTCTATGGTGCGAACCTGCTGCTCACTCCGGGAGCGGAGGGCATGCAGGGCGCTATCGACCGGGCACAGGCCTTGGCGGCGAGCGACCCCGAGCGCTACTACCTGCCCCAGCAGTTCACCAACCCGGCCAACCCGGCCATCCACGAGAAGACGACCGGCCCGGAGATCTGGATCAGCACAGATGGAAAGGTCGATGTCTTGGTGGCCGGAGTGGGCACCGGGGGGACACTCACCGGGATCTCCCGATTCTTCGAGCGGGTGAAACAGCAGCCCCTCTGCTCGGTGGCGGTGGAACCGGCGACCAGCGCGGTGATCGCTCAGACACTGGCCGGGCAGGAACTCAGGCCGGGTCCGCACGGTATCCAGGGGATAGGGGCGGGGTTCATTCCCGGCAATCTGGATCTGACCCTCGTCGATCGGGCGGAGTCCGTCGATACCGAGGAGGCCATAGCGATGGCCCGGCGGCTTGCGAGGGAGGAGGGGATCATGACGGGGATATCGGGTGGTGCGGCGACAACGGCCGCGGTACGCATAGCCCAGGAACCGGAGTTCGCCGAGAAGACCATCGTGGTCATTCTGCCCGATGCTGGGGAGCGGTACCTCTCCACGGCGCTGTTCGATGGGGTGGCTTAGAAGAAATCTGGTAGCATCTCATCCTAGAATGACGACCGGGGCAGTGAAGAAGCGGGGAGGGATACAGCATCGAGTATTGGCAGGAAATAGTCACCATCGCGGTGATAGTCATTGTGCTGGTTCTGCTGCTTCTCCGAGCTCGATCGAGCGGGGGCAGCGGCGGAGAAGGCGGGGGAGGC
>JAAYCW010000160.1 GCA_012729575.1 Actinomycetota bacterium
AAGGGCCTCCATGCAAGGTGTGCCGGCCAAGGTGAGACTACGCGCCGTCAGTCTGCCTTATTAGGTATGCATCCAACACTTCCAGACCGGTCGCGAAGTCGTCCCTGCCGAGACCTAGACGAAAGTGACTGTCACCGTAGCCGTATACAGTCGAAGGAAGAAGCAGGACTCCCGTGTCACGTAGAACCCGGGCGCAGAACGTTTCGGCACCCGCAGCGGCTTTCGTGACGTCTCTGCCGCCTCTCCCAGCATCTGCGCTGTCCCCCAAGGCCGTCAGGCGTGGGAAGCATACGGTACCGGCCTGGGGTGGTGCCCACTCCAGAAGGGTTGAATGCCGGTCGAAGAACTCGGCGGCTGTAGTGATGTTCTGGAGTACCCGTTCGCGGTTCGCCGCCAGTATGTCCGTCCTCGACCGTAGACCCATCAGAGCTAATAGCTCGCTTGGGGCGCTGGAGCAGATGGTCGTATAGTCTTTGAGGGCCTTCATCCGCTCGAGCAGGCTCCCCTGATGCGACACCACCCAGCCGATCCGCAGGCCGGCAAGCCCGAAGGCCTTGGAGACTCCAGAGAGGGAGAGCCCCCGGTCGTAGAGGTCGACGGCGGCACAAAGACGGACCTCGTCGCTTGGCTCAAGCAGCCGGTACATCTCGTCGGAGAGCAGCCAGGCCCCGGATCTTTCAGCCGCAGATATGACACGGGCGAAAGCTTCATGGCTGGGAAGGGCGCCGGTGGGATTGTGCGGGAAGTTACACACGACCAGCTTCGTATCCGGCCGCGTCAGCGCTTCCAGGTCGGCGGGGTCGAAGTACCAGTCTTCCCCCTCCTTGGGCTGCCATAGGTCGACGTCGCAGCCGATGGTGCGTGCCAGCTCATACAGAGACTGGTATCCGGGGAACGTGCATACGACATGATCGCCGGACGAGAGTAGAGCGTTCATGACGAGGAAGATGGCTTCCTCGGGTGCCGCGACCAGTATCTCCCCGGCACGGACCGATTCGTAGAGTGCCGCTATCTCATCTCGCAACTCCGGCATACCCTGTGACTCTGTGTAGCCCAGCCGGAGCCCATGCCAGAGTCGTCGCAATTCATCGTCCGCCCCGGCAAGCAGAACGGTCATAGGCATTCCCTGGCAGTCGGAGGTGGATAGTAGGTAGCGGGCACTGAACTCATGCCGGGCGAAGAACCGTTCGAGAATGAATGGTGGCGGATACATTAACCCTCCGATCGCCGTGGTTTCACCAAGGAGGCGAACACGCCCAGCACACAGAGAGCCGTGAAGATCGCGAAGGTGATGCGGGTGCTGGTAAGGAGATTGGGATAGTCGACCGGCCCGATCTCGTGCCTCCCCACGACCACCGCGATCACCAGAGTGGCTATGCCCATGCTGATGTTCTGTCCGGCCGTGCGCATCGTCGCCAGAGTGGCCGACGCCACTCCTACGTACTTCTTTTCCACACTTCCCATGACCGTGTGGGTCATGGGCGAAGCGAATAACGCGTATCCGATTCCGAGGACACACAACGTTCCGATGATGTACCAATAGGAAGTGGTCTCACCCAAAAAGGAGAATGCAAGCAGTCCAACTACACAGAGAGCCATCCCTGCGGAAGCGACGAGGCGGGCTTGGATGCGGTCGGCGAGCCGCCCCGCGCCTATGGAGAGGACGGCTTGGAGAAAAGTCCCGGTTACCAGCACCAGTCCCGCGGTCTGCGCATCGAGCCCGCGGTTGTATTGAAGATAGAGGCTCATAAGGAACGTCATCGCCGATGTTGCGCTGTAATTGATGAAGGAGGCCATGTTCGAGAATGCGAAGACCCGGTTTCGTCTCAAGAGGTCAACATTGAACAGCGGGTCATCTGCTCGTGTCTCCCACCAGAAGAAGAAAACAAGCCCCGATAATCCCGCGGCGATGAGCACCGCTCCCACCCAGTCCGGCAGATAGGTGAATCCCAGTAGCAGTGCCGATAAAGCGATCGCCCAGATGAAGGAGCCGACGATGTCGAAATGACCCGTTTTGGGCTCGCGCCAGTCGACGTTTCTGAGCTTAAGGAGCGGCACCGCGCAATTCACAACACTAAGAGCTCCCACGACCAGGAACAGGCTTCTCCACCCCGCGTTGTGGGTGATGACGCCGCCCAGAACCGGCCCCAGGGTCAACCCCAAGTAGACGCCGGACACCTGTATGCCGAGCGCCCGGCCCCGTGTTTCGGGGGGGTGCGACAGGATGACGAGGGCATACTGGGTGGAGAAGAGCAAACCGGAGGCCAGACCCTGGATGACTCTCATTGAAATGAGCATCATCGCGGATGTGGCGAGGGCGGACGCGAAGGAGAACACCATGAACACGGCCAGCCCGATCAAGTAGATGCGGGTGCGGCCGTACAAGTCGGCGACACGGCCGGCGGGCAAGAGCACCGCCACCGAAGCCAACAGATAGGAGAGCGAGATCCATCCCAGCACAACGGCCGAGACTCCGAACTCCGCCTGGATCAGGGGCAGAGCGATGTTGATGGCTGAGGCGATGAACGTCACCATGAACCCGGTAAGGGTGCTGACGGCCAGAATGGTGTTCTGTGTTCTGCGTTCCATTGTCCTGCCAGCGTAGCAGTCCAGGAGAAGACATTGACAGGGTCTCTGGGCCCGCATCTTCGCATTACTCCTGTATACTCAGGCATCTGTATTCACCGAGTCCGGGAGATCCGATGAGGGCCGATCTAGTCAGTCCCTCGTCTGCACACCTGTCGTACGCCATTCGCGACATCGTCAAGTTCGGCGATCTGGTGCGTCAGCACGGGGTCGAGATCACATGGGAGAACATCGGCGACCCCATAGCCAAGGGCGAGAAGGTGGCGCCGTGGATCCGCGCGATCCTCCACGAGGTGGTGGATCGCGACGAATCATGGGGTTACTGCCCTACGGAGGGCTTCTTGGAGGTGCGAGAAGCGCTTGCCGGCCACGTGAACGCCCGCGCGGGCGTCAGGGTATCGGCGGCCGACATCATCTTCTTCAACGGTGTGGCCGACGCGGTGGCCAAGGTCTACGGATTTTTGAGCCCCCATGCTCGGGTCATTGGCCCCTCCCCGGCCTATAGCACCCACTCTTCGGCCGAGTCGGCCCACTGCGCACTTCCGCATCTGACCTACGATCTAGATCCTGAGAACGGCTGGCTCCCCGACATAACCGACCTGCGGCGCAAGGTAGAGAAGAACCCGTCGATTGCGGGGATCTTGCTCATCAATCCCAACAACCCCACCGGGGCGGTCTACCCGGTGCGCGTGCTGGAGCAGATCGTCGCACTTGCCCGGGAGTTTGGGCTCTTCCTAGTGGCCGACGAGATCTACATCCACATGGTCTACCCGGGGGAGGACACCGTTCACCTTTCGGAAGTGGCGGGAGACGTGCCGGCCATTGTCATGCGTGGCATATCGAAAGAGTTGCCGTGGCCTGGATCGCGGTGCGGATGGATCGAGGTGCTCAACCGGTCTGTGGACCAGAACTTCTCAGCTTATGTGGACTCGTTGGTAGCGGCGAAACGCCTGGAGGTCTGCTCTACAAGCGGCCCACAACTCGCCGTGCCGCGGATCTTTGGAGATAGCAGGTACCCGGGGCATTTGACCGCCCGTGCAGGCATGTATGCGGAGCGGGCGCGCGAGGCGCACGAACGGTTGAGTCCCATACCGGGGATCACGATGCACCGCGCACAGAGCGCTTTCTACATGACCGTGCTGTTCGATCATGGAGCCCTCAACGGCACCAACAGTCTGCACATTGAAGACCGGGGACTGCGAGAGCTGGTGCAACGGCAGTCCAAAGGAGTCGCACCCGATTGGCGTTTCGTCTATCACCTCTTGGCTTCGACGGGCATATGTGTAGTCCCCCTGACAGGCTTCTACACGCCGCATCCGGGGTTCCGCTTCACTCTGCTGGAGGCGGATGATACGAAGCGGGCGTGGATGCTCCGCAATCTGGCCGCTGCGGTGACCGAGTATCTGGAGAGCGGCAAAAAGGTGGCCTAAGACCGGGGCATCTGAAACCGTATGGCATCGCTCACGGCGTCAGGTCGGCTAACCTTCATCGCAGTTGTTGGCGGCTATATTGCCGTACATGGCCATCATCCTACGATTGACCACGTAGCCGATGCCCTTGAGCACCCGGTAACCGATGTGGTTATTGACCTCGAATACCTCTCTCAACTTGCTGCCGTTGATGACTATCAGGCTCGACTTCTCCGCCGTGACGGTCGATGCCGTGTAGATGTATGGGCCGGTGAGAGCCGACCAGCCTACCACCTGGCCTGGGCCCACCTCGTCGACCGACACCTCCTTTCCTCCCAGCCCGGGTGCGAGAACGGTCACCAAGCCCGTCTTCACCAGGTAGAGATTGGTGGCGGGCGCACCTGTCTGCGTCAAGTGCGCTCCCTTCCCCAACTCCTCAGTTCTCGCGATCTTGGCGATTGACTCCAACTCCCGCTCGTTCAACTCTTCGAAGATTTTGAATTCGCGTAGATCACGCACGTCGGTCAACACGGGAGCCTCCTTTTCCTACTGCTCTAGCGCCCTTATTGGTCGGTTCTACCCAGATAGCCGCCCATCATAAGCCGGGGTTCTATACCTGGGTCGGCGCACCTCTTGGTAATCTACGAAGATGGATAAGGAGTCGCCGCATTCATTAGAGCAGCAGTCGTGTGACGGCGCCGGCCCTCTGCTCCGACCGGTACTGATCTTCGCGGGGTCGGTCTTCCTTGCCGTCGCGGTAGTGGGCGTAGTCGTGCCTCTGTTACCGACCACTCCCCTGCTGATACTGAGTGCCGTATGTTATGCGCGCAGCTCCGATCGCTGTTACCGATGGTTGGTCACGAACAAGTTCTTCGGGCCTTATCTGGACGACTATCTCCACGGGAGGGGTGTCTCCTGGAGAGTCAGGGCGGGTGCCCTCACACTCCTGTGGGGGGTAATAGGGTGTACGGCCCTGCTGGTGGTCGAAGCTCTGTGGCTGAGATTGCTGCTGTTGGTGATCGCCATCGGGGTCACCATCCACATCGCCATGATCAAAGGACGCGGAACCTGAGAGTCAGACGACTCCGCGTCGAGTGGCCGGAGCCGGCTAGGAGCGTGTCGGGAAAAACCCGCAGGTGAAGTCTAGACTCTCCCGGGCCGGGCGGGTAGTGTGGCTGGAAACGACCCAGGAGGCGTGCTCGTGGCCCGGGACTTCCTGCCCTATGATCTC
>JAAYCW010000161.1 GCA_012729575.1 Actinomycetota bacterium
GCCTTCCAGACTCTCCAGCGAGGAGGCGTCCGCCGGCCGGGTTGTTCATCCAGCGCGGAGGGCAGTTAGCGCACGTGAAAGAGGCCGCTCCGATGACCCCGAAAGAGGGGGGGAGATATCGGAGCGGCCTCTTTCATGCGGGGGTTCTCCTCGGGGAGAGCCGCCTTGTCAGCCGTTAGCGGACTGCGACGCTACTCCAACTCGACGGGTATCTCCACAACATTGATCTGTGAGCCGTCCTTGGGAGATTCGGCGAATACTATGATGGCTCCGGGACCGGCCTTGGTCAACTCGAAAGGTACGGTGACATCGAACGTGCCACGCGTACCCGTGCCGGATGTCGCCGTGACCACCTCGTCAGCGATGATGAGACCGTCCCAGTCCACGATATTGATGCTGAAGACTGCCTCGAAGACGTTGGCGGTGCCGGTCACGCGTACAGGGCTGGTCACCGTGTCGCCGAGGGCGGGCGATTCCACCAGGATGGCGGGCGACATGTCCTCGTAGTCCGCTCGAGTCATCGGGTGGTCGATGATTATCCCTTCCCCGCCTAGAACATCAATCGGTTCACCGTCGAGTTTGAACTCCACACCGTCGACCGTTGGGAACTGAGTGAGGGTGAACACCACCTCGGCAAGCCGCATCATCATCGACAGGCTGCCTCCGCCTGACGAGTACTCTTTGGAGAGGTCAACCGTCGCCACGCCGTCATTGATGGCAAGCCCGAGGAACGTAGTGCCTTCGGGGATACTGCTGAACATCCCCGCTTCTGTCTCTGCGTCGGTGGGACCTGCCAACAGCGCTCTCATGGCGGCGGCGCCTACCTCCTGGGTCCTCGGGATCGTCCTGGAAGCAGCGGAGATCTTCTCATCCCGGGAGAAGTACACTTTGACCGTCGTTGTCTCTTCGGCGGACGTAGTGCTGGTGGTTGTTGTGTCGTCCGGAGGGGCCGTAGTGGTGGTGGACGAGGGCGAGGCTGTGGTTGTCGTTGTCGTCTCAGAGGGCTGAGTCGTGCTCACGGTCCCTCCGTCTCCCACCTCGCCGTTTGTACCACAGCCTGCGGCTAGTACAGCGAAGGCGGCCACGATGAGAACCGACATAGCCATCAGGCGGGCCGGTTTGGATAGCCTGTTCAAAAATATGTTCATTGTCCCCTCCTCTACGACCCGTACGTTCTGTCTGAGTCTAGGTCTCGAACCCAGTATGCCTGTACGATTCCATCTTTGACCTCTCAGTTAACAGGCCTGCTGCGGTGGTGTAACGATCGTGTTACGACTGAAGGACGGGGAGGGTGAAGACGAAGCGGGCACCTCCCCCCGGAGCATTGCCGGCACTGATATCTCCGCCTAAAAGTCTCGCGTTCTCTCGGGCGATTGCGAGGCCCAGGCCACTTCCGCGGCTGGATGCACGACTCGGATCGGCCTTATAGAAGCGATCGAACACATGAGGTAGATGCTCGGCCGGGATACCCGGCCCTGTATCGGTCACCGTGACCTGTACCCGGGCCGCTTGAGAGGGTTCTCCGCCGCTCCGGTTCCAGTCGAACGCTGCCTCAATAGTGACCGGTGCGGACCCATGTTGGAGGGCGTTCTCGACAAGGTTGACGATGATCCGCTCCACCCTGCGCCGGTCGGCACGCACCGCCGGTATCCGGTTTGGGATCGATAGGCGTACGCCGGCCGACCAATCGCGAGCCTGGACAAGCTGGTTCAAGAAGGAACTGAGGTCCACTGGTTCCATGACGGCCTCGACAGATTGGGCCTCCAGTCGGCTGATCTCGAGCAGGTCGTCCACGAGTTGTCGGAGGCGCGTGATGTCGGAGGTCACCATTGTGACCAGGTGATTGACCTCAGAGGAGGCAGCGGCCGGATCAGAAGCCAGCTTCGTCTTCAAGAGCGAAGCTTCACCGACCAGGGCTGCGACCGGCGTCCGGAGTTCGTGTGCGACATCGGCGACGAAGCGGCGCTCTCGAGCCTGGCCGGCCTCCAGATCGAGCATTTTGGATTGGAGGTTGCCGGCCATTGTGTTGAAGGACGAAGCCAGCACGCCGAATTCATCGGAACGCACCGGCAGCCGGATGCCCAGGTCACCCTGGGACATCTGGGCGGCCGCCTTACTGGCCCTGCGGATGGGGGTTACCAGGGCTCTCGCCAACAGATATCCCACGATGGCTCCCAAGACTGTGAGAATCGCCCCCGTGATGAGCAGGATATTGCGGAGTCTGGCCAGGTCGGCCAGCCGCTGTCCCTGAGGGTAAAGGAAGTAAATGGTCAATTCCCTGGACTGCACCTGGCCCCCTACGACCAGCTGAGGTTCTCCCGAGGTCGTGATGTTCTGGTATCCAATGTGTCCGGCGGCTACCTTCTGCGCCAGTTCCGGCGTGACGAGCGTGAGGTTGACATTCGGCCCGGACACATAGGTCTGGTTACCCGCCTCGACAAGGGTGCCAAAATCGCCTCTGATCTTGAACGCATCGATCAACCGGTCGTAGTCGGCATCTTCGGGCTGTGGAGGCAGCATGGAATCTGCCAAGAAGAGATTGAAGCGGGACTGCGAGAGTGCCTTGTCTAACGCTTCGTTGTCTTGGGCCGCCTTCGTTATGAAGTAAGCTGACAGGCTCAGTGCCAAGGCAGTTATCACCACCGCCGCGACGAAGATGAATGCGATCCGGCGCAGCAGCGAGCGCCGGGGTCGGGGCACATACCGACCCGGAGAGGCCATCAGCGTGGCTCTTGTCGATCGGCTTTGTAGCCGACGCCGCGTACGGTGAGCACGAGGGATGGGTGAGCCGGGTCATCCTCGATCTTGGCCCGGAGCCTTTGAACGTGCACATCGACAAGCCGGCTGTCACCCAGATAGGTATAGCCCCAGACCAGTTCCAGCAGCTGATCCCGGGTGAGAACCTGTCCGGCATGGCGTGCCAGCTCGTAAAGGAGCCGGAACTCGGTGACGGTCAGCGGGATCTCGTCTGCGCCACGGTGGACCGTATAAGCGCCGGGATTGATGGTGAGAGGGCCTATGGTCAGAGTGCGTGGCGGCACAGATCGGGGCCCAGTACTCCCGGCAGGGTTCTCTACGGGTATGCCGGCTCCAGTGGTCGGACCGGTCTGAGCGGTCGCAGTGCCCGTAGAGGCCCGACGCAGTACGGATCGCACTCGTGCGATGAGTTCTGGAAACTCAAAGGGCTTGGTCACATAGTCGTCCGCACCCGACTCTAGGCCCTGAACGACATCGGCGGTTGAGGTCCGCGCCGTCAGCATGATGATGGGTACCAGGGAGACCTTCCGGATCTCGCGGCATACTGCGAATCCGTCCAACTCGGGGAGCATCACATCCAGAAGGACGAGGTCTGGCTTCTGAGCGGCGAAGGCGAGAAGGGCAGAGGGACCGTTATCGGCTGAGCTCACGCGAAACCCCTCCCCTTCAAGGCCAAGCCGGATGACCTCGCGCAAAGAGGGATCGTCCTCCACAACAAGCAAGAGTTGGTCCACATGCGGATTATCCCCGGTGTGACTATGAGAGTCCAGCCAAGGCACGGAACCTAGCGCCGCAGAGTGCCTGGCATCGGGACCGCTGAGAGCGTACGAGCATCCCCATGTTTCCGGGCAGGAATTGTCCGCATACAGCGCACTTTCATGCTTTGACAGGCGATATATAGGGTGCTAGCATCCCACATACACAATATGTGGTGGCTGCAGACAAGGGGCTCGTATCGATCGAGACCCTTGTGTAAGCAGGGGCCATCTCGTTGACGGGAGTCCTGTACGCTGGTGGTAATGGTCCGCCGGTCTGATGAGCGCAACGTTGGAAGGAATCCACACAATGAATTGCCCATACTGCGCGTTTCCAGAGAGTCGAGTGGTTGATTCCCGGGAAACCGAGAGCAAGGAGGCTATCCGCCGACGGCGGGAATGCGCAGCCTGCGGGCAGCGGTTCACTACGTACGAGAAGATCGAGGAGATTCCCATCACGATAGCCAAACGCGATGGCAGCGTAGAACTCTTCCATCCTGAGAAACTGCTACGAGGTCTGGGCAGGGCCTGTACTAAGCGCGGGGTTCCTGTAGAGCGCCTGCAAACGGTCGTCGCTGATATCGAACGAGAGTTGAGGGAAGAGACCGCCTATCAAGTGTCGTCCGAGAGAGTCGGTAAGATGGCTTTGGAGCGCCTGCAACAGATCGACTTGGTGGCGTACATCCGCTTCGCCTCGGTCTACCGGCAGTTTGAAAGTGTCGAGGAGTTCAAGGAAGAACTGGAGCAGCTGGCGAAAGAGGGGATCAGATGACCGTGTCGGAACTGCGGGCCCTGTCGGCCGAATTGGAGGGAAGACTCTCCCCCAGCGCCCTGAAGGTCCTACAGAAGAGGTATCTCAAGCGGACCGCTGATGGGGAACCTCTGGAGGCGCCTGCCGATATGCTGGCGCGGGTGGCAGAGAACATTGCCCAGGCCGACCTGCTGTATCAGCCGGGCGAGTCGCTCGATGCCACCATCGCAGAATTCTTCTCAGTCATGGCCGGACTGGAATTCCTGCCCAACACCCCCACGCTGATGAATGCGGGGCGAGAGTTGCAGCAGCTGGCAGCCTGCTTCGTGCTGCCGGTGGAAGACAGCATGGAGTCCATCTTCGGGGCCATAAGGGACGCAGCCTTGGTGCACCAGTCGGGTGGCGGCACCGGCTTCAGTTTCAGCCGCCTGCGTCCCAAGAACGATCTGGTGCGCTCCACCATGGGAGTGGCCAGCGGACCGGTCTCCTTCATGCGCGTTTTCGATATGGCTACCGAGACCATCAAGCAAGGGGGGACCAGAAGGGGCGCCAATATGGGCATCCTTCGGGTCGACCACCCCGACATAGTCGAGTTCATCCGCGCCAAAGAGGATGAACACATCCTCAACAACTTCAACATATCGGTGGGCGTAACCGAAGAGTTCATGGGAGCGGTGCTCACCGGTGGTGACTACGCGCTACGCAATCCTCGGGATCATTCGGAAGTCGGACGACTCAACGCGCGCGAGATCTTCGATCTCATCGTCGATTTGGCCTGGAAGAACGGGGAACCGGGGATCGTCTTCTTGGACCGGCTCAACCGGGACAATCCCACACCGTCCCTGGGTGAGATCGAGTCGACGAACCCATGCGGGGAGCAGCCCCTCTTACCCTACGAAAGCTGCAACCTCGGGTCCATCAACCTGGCCATCATGCTGAAGGACGGTGCCGTAGATTGGGACCGGCTGCGCCGGGTGACGCGAACCGCGGTCCACTTCCTGGACAACGTCATCGACATGAACCGTTACCCTCTGCCGGCCATCGAGGAGATGACCAGGGGTAATCGCAAGATCGGGCTGGGTGTGATGGGCTGGGCCGATCTCTTGGTCGAACTGGGCATCCCCTATGATTCGGATGAAGCCATACGTCTGGGGCATGAGCTCATGGGCTTCATCGAAGAGGAATCGATCAAGGCCTCTGAAGAATTGGCCCTCGATCGGGGCGTGTTCTCCAACTGGGGAGAGAGCATTTGGAAAGAGAGGGGCAGGCGGGTTCGCAACGCCACTCTCACCACCATCGCTCCGACGGGTACCATCTCCATCATCGCCGGTTGTTCCAGCGGCGTGGAGCCGATCTTCGCTCTGGCTTTCATTCGGAACGTGATGGATAACACCGAACTCCCGGAGGCCCACCCGGTGCTGGAACGGGTCCTGAAAGAACGAGGTCTCTACTCCGAGGGCCTGATGAAGGGGATCGCTTCCGTGGGTGGCCTTCACGACATGGATGTTCCCGACGATCTCAAGCGGGTGTTCGTCACTGCGCATGACGTCTCTCCCGAATGGCACATCCGCATGCAGGCGGCCTTCCAAGACCATGTTGACAACGCCGTTTCAAAAACCGTCAACTTCCCCAACCAAGCTCGGCCCGAAGATGTGGAGCGTGTCTACCTCCTCGCCTACGAGCTGGGCGTCAAAGGGGTGACCATCTATCGTGATGGCTCCCGGCAGGACCAGGTCCTCAACATCGGTGAGGTGAAGCGGAAGGGGAGCAACGGTGATCGAGCGGCCCAGATGGAGCTTGGCCCGCAGGGGACTCCGATCATGCCGGTGCGGCCCAGCCGCTCTCCCGTGCTACGTGGTGAAACGCTGGAGAAGGTGACCGGTTGCGGCAGCCTTTACGTGACCGTCAATGAGGACGATTTCGGTCCCAGGGAGGTCTTCGCCAACATGGGCAAAGCGGGCGGATGCGCCTCGGCCTCCACAGAGGCTATTGGACGCCTGATCTCTCTGGCTTTTCGCTACGGAGTGCCTCCGGACAAGATCGTCAAGCAGCTCCGGGGCATTCGCTGCCATGTGCCGCTAGGGTTCGGGCCGAACCAGATCCTGTCCTGTCCTGACGCCATCGGCAAAGCTCTGGCCGACAAGTATCACCTTGGGAGCGGCAATAACGGCAAGGCCGTCGGACAGCTGGAGATACCTCTGGCAGTGGCGCAGGGAGCCTGCCCTGAGTGCGGCGGCGCCATCGAGCACGAGGGTGGCTGTATGGTGTGCCGCGCCTGCGGGTACTCCAAGTGCTCCTAGGCCCAGGGGAGTGAAGGAGCGGTTGGGACGCAACGCTGTCCGGTCGCTACTCCTCCACGATCCACTCGTCGGTCCAAGCCGGGCGGGGTGGTGCTTGGCCGGAGTCGAGCACTTGAACCCACTGCTCGTCGGTCATGCGCTCTGCGACGGGGACGGTGAACTCGTAGTAGGCATATGAGGCTCCGACGAACAGCTGCAATGTCCCCTGCCATTCGAACGCCGCATAGAGGGTGAGCGGATATCCCGTCCCCTCCTCAAGGGCGGTCATGGAGTTGTAGTCGCTGTGCACGTCGGCGACCAGAGGGCTCTTCTCCGGGTTCGGCGACAATGTATGACCCTCCCCAGCACCGTCGAATTGCTCGAGCATCTCCAAGTAGTGTCCATACTCCACAATAGTGGTGATCTCCTCGTACGTCAGGTCCTCGCCCACCAATTCCTTCTCAGCGATTGAGGCCAACGTCTCGGCGAGCCAGATCATCATCTCCAACTTGTTCGCCGCTTCTGAATCGATCAGCTCGTAGTCGAGGAGGCCATCTCGCAAGGTGGTAGCCAACTGGGCGATCTTGGCGTAGAAGGCCGGATAG
Source organism: Actinomycetota bacterium (assembly GCA_012729575.1). Classification (GTDB taxonomy): domain Bacteria; phylum Actinomycetota; class Thermoleophilia; order RBG-16-64-13; family RBG-16-64-13; genus RBG-16-64-13. Next base: position 7,148 of record JAAYCW010000161.1, read on the forward strand.
GGTTCCACGTATCCAGGTGACGCGGGTTCCTCGCCCCCTTCCCCCTCGGCCACTACCGATTGCTTTGCGTAGAGGATGGTGTCATGGCGGAGTTCGGTCCAGCTACCCAGGGCGGCATTGAGGCTCTTGCGCGCCCACACCCGGGACTTCATAAAATCCGGAGCGTCCTCCCCTGGGAAAGCCATCACCTGCTGGAGCGACTCGAGCCAACCGGTGTAGAGATTCGCCGGCCAAAGATCAGGATCACTATCGGCGAATTCGTCGGTCAACTTCTTGATCTGCTCCTCCCAGTCCTTGTAATGGTGCTGCCCGAAGTCTTCCTTTTCGATCCGGTAGGCCTGGTCGGAGCCCAAGACTGTCATTATGTCGAGACCCATGGGTAGTCCACGTTTGTTGGTCTCCTCGCCCACGTACGTCCATACCAACTGCTGGAACGCGTAGGAGTCGGGGATATAACGCTGCCCCATCACCCGGAAGCTGCGCTCGTTCTCTTCTCGGTCCTCGGTGTCTCCCTGATCTCGGACGACACCGGACAGGATCTTCGGAGCCGGTAGCGCGTTGATCTTCTCCCGGACGGCGGCGATCTTGCCCTCATCGGAGAGGGCATCCGGTTCGGGTTGAGCGGTGCCGAATACCTCGGTCAGGATGGAGTCCATATCGTCCACGGTGATGTCGTCTGCTCTGCCCACCAGGAAGCTCGTGGGTTCGTAGATGGCCATCCAGGCCTGCCTGGCTTCTCCGGTCAGCGACGAGGAGATCAGGACGGCGCGGCGAGTCAGGCTGACGGCCTCCTCCTCGGTGATGTCGGGCAGGCGGGGATTGACGAAGAACGCCGTATGGCCGTACCACATCAGGGTCTTGAAGTAACGCTCGAGAATCTGACTGCGGGTGTAATGGCCCCGAGGGATGTACTGGCTGTAGTCTTCGGTGTACCCCAGGATCGGGGACCCGCCGGCGCCGCTCGCGGCCTCTATGCTCGACAGTTCTGTTTCAACCTCATCTCTGGCCACATCAGGCGCGGCAAGCGCGTCCTGCAGTAACGAAGCGGCTACAGCGAAGTAGGCCATGTTAAGACGGGCTTCTTCTTTGATCGCCGGATCGGTGGCTGTGTTCCATTGCTCGGACGCGGCGGCGTACAAAGCTTCGGTCATAGTCAGGGCTTGGGTGAAGAGTGCGGTTTCCTCCATCCGTTGCAGCAGAGTGTCGAAGAGGCAGTGATAGGCATTAAGCATGGAATCGGTAGTAACAAGGACGGGAAGACCTTGGTAGCGGGCCGATTCGTATACGTGCCAGAACTTCCAGGGTCCCTCTGAGGGGTCTTGGGACACGGCCACGAAGCTCTGCCGGGCAAGGGCTTTCTTCTGAGCGTCGGAGAGACGGGCCAGAGTGAGGTTGTCGATGGCGGTAAGGTCGACCGGTTGTGGGTCGATGTAGGCGGGCTCGACGTAAGGTCCAGGCGCGCCGGTCGGAGGCGCGCCGGTCGTGGTGGTGACCGGAGCCCCCTGCGGCGAACTGGAGGTTGTAGAGACATTAGAGGTAGGCGACCCGGTAGTGGTGCTGGCCGATCTGTCACCGCAGCCACCGACCAGCAGACTCACCAACCCCACTGCGATGATCGCGACCGTAACGCCCCGTTTCATAATCAACCCTCCGCCGGCTGCCTCTGCGCGAGGCGATTGGATCTAGACCCCTACCTCTCATGCTCCGAGAGTATTGTCACGCGCCGACCACGACTGTGTAACAATTCAGTCACAGGACGGAATAACCTGCTTGCGCGGTCACTCAATGGGGGTGTCCAGCACCCTGAACCCGAATCCGTTCCAGCGGTAGATGACCGTGCCCTTCGTCTGCTCATCCGCAGATTCTTCAGTGACCAGGATGACGTCTCCGCCGTCTTCTCCGACGCGCACTTCTAGCGATACCGGCAGCGGATGAAGGGAGCTAGTGACCAGCCGTTCTCGGTATTCCCCGCCGAAGTATGCGAACAGTCCGATATGGTTACCCCTTTCACTCGTCAGGAGAGTGACGACCTCCAGCAGTCCGTCATGATCGGTGTCGCCTAGATGAGCCTCCACTACTTGCCACTTGTCGCGGCTGCGGTAGCAGGTGTCACCGTCGGTGAGGAGAAGCGAACGATGCTGCTCGTCTACCAGGATGTGCTCGGAGGTGCCGTCGTCATCAAGATCGGCGGAGTAGGTAACGCCTGGTTCTAGTCTGACTCCTCGAGTAGCCGTGACGACTGCCGGATCCGAGCAGGCACCAAGAAACATCGCCACCAGAGAAGTGACAATCACGATCATGAGCGACGCGGTCACAACTGTTGAACGTGGCCACCTGCCGCAACATCCGTGCACGGAGACCTTACTTGGCGGCTTGTCTGCTCCGATAGTCCTTGATGGCGGCTTGGAGACCATCAGCGGCTAAGTTGGAGCAGTGCATCTTGGCGGGGGGCAGACCGCCCAGCGCCTCCGCGACGGCCCTGTTACTGATCTCCAGGGCCTCATCCAGCCTCTTGCCCTTGGCCATCTCGGTCACCATACTCGAGGTGGCCACCGCAGCGCCGCACCCCAGAGTCTGGAACTTGATGTCTTCGAGGATGTCGTCTTTGACCTTGATGGTGAGGCGCATCATATCGCCGCACTGAGGGTTGCCCACCTCACCAACGCCGTCCGCGTCCTCGATGACGCCCATGTTGCGGGGGTTTCGGAAGTGCTCCATGACCAGTTCTGAGTACATGTCAGTTCCTTTGTTTGCAGACGCAGTTGGCGCACCAGATGGGAGACATCTCTCGCAGTCTAGTAACGATGGGAGGGAAGACCTTGATGAACAAGTCGATGTCCTCAGCGGTGGTGCTACGCCCCAGTGTGATCCGGAGCGATCCGTGGGCGTGCTCCTGGGGTATGCCCAGGGCGAGCAGTACGTGACTCGGCTCCAGAGAGCCGGTCGTGCAGGCGGAGCCCGAAGAGACGCAGATACCGTCCATGTCCAGCATGAGGATCATGGACTCGCCCTCGATCCCATCTACCCGTAGGTTAAGATTACCGGGCAATCGACTGACCATGTCGCCGTTGAGGTGAATAGCGTCGATGTTCGCGCTGAGACCATCCCAAAGACGGTCGCGAAGTGCTGCCTCCCGGACAGCGTCATCGGCCATGCGATTGGTAGCCAATTCTAGAGCCTTGGCCATCCCAACAATGCCCGGCACATTATGAGTGCCGGCCCTGAAGCCCTTCTCCTGGCCTCCACCGTGGAGCAACGGGGTTATCCGCGTCCGCTTGCGCAGGTACATTAGACCGATCCCTTTGGGACCGTAGAACTTGTGGGCGCTCATGGAGAGCATATCCACGCCCAATTCGTTGACGTCGAGCGGGAGCTTCCCGGCGGATTGGACGGCATCCGTATGAAAAGGCACGCCCGCCTCGCGCGTGACCTTTCCGATCTCGGCGATGGGTTCGATCGTTCCGATCTCGTTGTTGGCGTGCATGATAGACACGAGGATGGTGTCGGGGCGGATGGCCCGACGCACCTCATCCGGGTCGACCAGACCACCACCATCGACCGGTAGCCGAGTGACCTCGTATCCTCGCTTCTCCAGATGTTCCACGGTCTCCAGGACCGCATGGTGCTCGATAGCCGAAGTTATGAGATGACGTCCCTTCTTCTGGCAGGCATCAGCTGTGCCCAAGAGGGCCCAGTTATCGGCCTCCGTGCCGCCACTCGTGAAGCAGATCTCTTCAGGCTCTGCTCCAATAGTCTCTGCTATTGATTCCCTGGCTTGCTGGACTGCCTGCGCGGAGGCCAAACCCAGACTGTAAACGGTGGAGGGGTTGCCGAACTCCTCCGTGAACCAGGGACGCATAATCTCCAGCACCTCCGGGTCGACCGGGGTGGTGGAGGCATGATCAAGGTAGATCACTCTTCCCATCAGGCCCTCTTAGGACGGTTTGTTCTCGCTCTCGGAGCGTTCCAGTGAATCACACGGTCTCGGTGCCGGATTCCTCTTCCTCAGGCAGGCTCAAGAACACCGCCCAATCTGGGCACATGTCCACACACAATCCGCAAGAGGTACAGGCCTCCGGGTCGGCGAGGAAGGGCGTGCCGTGTTCGTCGAATCTTATGGCTTCCTTTGGGCAAAAATGGCCGCAAATACCGCATTGTTTACAGCGCGCGAGAGTGAATACAGGTAGCTTCTTCAGTTTTTGGTGTACTTTTGTCACCGCGGTATTGTAGCTCAGACCTACGAAAAACGCGGGATACGCCGTACCACGCGATGACGCTCCTTAACAATCCGTGGCGCCTGCGCAGATGAGTCTTCACTTGGCGGCGCAAGGCTTCCGACTGATCAAGCTCAACACCTTGGGCGCTCCGTCCTCCGAACAGCACGGCCTCCATGCGGTCGGCAAAGGTCGGCTCGACCTTGACGCCCAGATGGGCGCGCAGGACGCAGAGCATCTCGTCCAACGTGTGCGATCGTGGAAGTGCCAGGCCGTGATCGGATAAGTCGGACCACAAGAGCTGCAGTGACGCCTCAAGCCGTTGTTCGGTGGTCCCACGCTGAAGTCGTCTGCGCCGCCACAAACCGCGGACCAGCGGCCAGACCCCGAGGGCGACAACGATCAGTCCTGCCCAGGGAAGCCAGGAGGCTCTGCTGAGCCACCCCGCACCCTGGCCGTCCGCCGGCGCAGCCGTTTCCGGCGGGCTTCCGGGCGGATTATCCTGTGGCGGCAGGGTCGGCGCTCCCTCTGTGGCAGGCAGATTAGAGTCCACAAACGGATTCACAAAGCCAGGGCTGGTGGAAGACGGACCCGCATGGGGAAGGCTCCTTCCCGGGGTCGGATCGAAAGCCACCCAGCCCACTGTCGGGAAGTAGACCTCCACCCACGCGTGCGCGTCGTTGGTGCTCACCAGATAGGTCCCGTCGCTCTGGGGTTCGCCCGAGATGAAGCCTACCGCGACCCGAGAAGGGATCCCGTTATAGCGAAGTAGTAAGGCCATGGCACCGGCGAAGTGCTGGCAGTATCCTGACCGCCCGTCAAAGAGGAAGGCCGCGTAGGGTGAGGAGTACTCGGTTGCCGGTGGGGTGAGCGAGTAGGTGTAGAACTGTCTCAAATACCGCTCTATTCGCAGGGTGATCTGGTATGGATCGGTGGCACCCCGGAGAATGCGCTCGTTCAACGCGTAGAGATCCGCCCATTCCCATCCGTCCGGCTTCATATCGTTCATCATGCTCTGCCATGAGGCCTGCTCGTCTGGGCCATCGATATCGGCGCGTCGCTTGAAGGGCAGAGTCAGGTATGTGTCGATTTCTCCCGAATAGTCGGCGCCCAACGCCACCAGGTCGGCGGGGGTCACGTCGGGGACAACGACGGACAGACTGTAGCGGAGTGTCGGCCCCAGCGCCGAACTCACCCGCAGGGCTCCCGAATCGTTCATGCGCAGTGGAATCTCTCGGTCGATCATGAGCGAGCGCGGCTCGCCTCCAGTGAAGAAGTAATTGGTATACACGGCCTGTATCTGAAAGGTCTGGGTAGCTGAAGTCCCATCAGGGGTGGGCTCCGACACGGGGATCTCGTATACATAGAAGGTCTGGCGGCCGGTGGCCTCAGAAGTAGGCTCATCGGTCTCGCTGCTTGTTCCCTCCAGGGTTGCGTCTATCTGTTGTAGGAAAGCCTGTGATGCCACCCAGGCTGTGCCTGTGAACGAATCAAGCGCGCTGGCTCGCCAGTACGAGGGCAGGGGAGAGTCAACGCTCATGATAGTCACGTCGTTACCTGGATCAAGCAGTCGGGGATAGTTCTGCAGCCAGTTGAAACTGTAGATGGAACCGCCTGAGTTGAACGGGTCCCAGGTGCGCCAGTCCTGCCATGGGTTGGCCGCTACCGAGGGGGCGGTCAGCAGCAACGCGGCCGCCAAACCCGCGCCGGCCAGCCCGGCGAGGCCTCCGGCAACGACTTCGCGGAACCGCCACCCCTGACGGATGATTCCTCGCGACAGGGTGAACAGGGAGGTCGCAAGTACGATGAAAAGGATGGCGGGCCAGAGTGCTCTTGCGGAAGCGTCCACCGTCAGACTGTAACCCAGGAGTATCAACAGAAGCACGATCGCTGCGGTCGGTCGCCTCAGACTCAGCGCGAGGAATGCGGCGGCTCCTGTCAGCCAGTACGCCACGAAAGCTAACAGCAGTAGTAGCTCTGGAGAACCCAGTAGATCAAGCGGGAAGATCGCGGTCTTGTAGGCAGACAGTCCGAGGGTCAACTGTTCGGTGTAGAAATTGTAGTGTTCGGCGGCTCCCTCGACTGAACCGGGGATGGGCACGATGGTGCGGATGAGCAGGTAACATCCCAGGGGCAGTAGCACTAGCGCCAATGGCCAGATCTTTCGCCAAACCAGGCCTGGCGCTGCGCAGACGGCCGCCATGAAGACGGAACGAACCAATATGGTGGCCATGGAGGGTTGAACCACTCGGTTCAGTGCCAGCACAGTCACGATCCCCAGCCCGATGAAGCAGACAAGGTATGCGAATCTAGGTATGGCTTTCATGCGGGCCTCACCGGGCGGCCTGTTTCGCAGCACGGCTCGCACTCCACAGCGACAGGCGTCCTCGCAGGTCGTCGCCGCGGGCTACCGTTAGGCAAGGAATGCCCGCCGATGAAAGGGACAGGAGGAGCGCGCGGGCATCCGCGGAAAGAGTGATGTTGTCCGCCGGCTCGGGTGGCTCGACCTCAGGTCGCTGATGCGGCGAGCGCCGCTTGTCGCGAAGGTCCTTCTCTTTGGGGGGCAAGAACGGGAGCAACGATGAGGCGCCGCCGGCATGCGCGAACGAAGGACCCGCTACGTACACGAACCCAATGCGGGCTCCATCATCCTTGAGTTTGGTGAGCGCCCGCACCAACTGTTGGTCAAGTGAGAGACTCACCACAGTGACACTCTGGGCTCGCAGGAGATGGGCACCATCGGCGCGAAGGTGGCGTAATGCGTTGGTCAAAGGCGCGGAAGCGTTGGGCTGTACCTCAGCCAATGCCTGCAGAAGGGCACGGCGCCCACCACCATCTGCGGTGAACCGCGATTCACGACGGCTTCTTCCATGGGATACGAGGGTCACTCCGTGCCCTGCTCGCAGAACGAAGTCGCCTATGCTGCCCGCAGCCCGTACGGCAAATTCAAAGTTGCTGTTGGGCGCATTCCCGACGAGTTGTCCGGCGGTTCCGTCCAACAAGATCGTCACGTCGGCTCCGGCGGGCTCCTCCATCTCTCTCAGCATCAGGACGCCGGTCTTTGCCGTGCTCTTCCAGTCTATATGGCTGAGCGGTTCACCGGGTTGATGAGGTCGTATCCCTCTGAATTCTGAGGCTCCGATGGACCGAAGGCCTTGTCGGCCACTCCAGTCGTGCTTGAGCCCTAAGTCCGGATAGAGTGCGCAGGAGTCCAGTGACACGATCCTGGGCAGCACCGTCACGACGAGGGAGGTACTCGCCTTGTGAGCGAAACTAACGATCCCCAAGGGGTCTTCGGCTGTTGCCAGCACCGCGGGTAGAGAGTGAACTCCCCGGTTCACGCGGCCTACGTGCGTCTTCAGTTCGGTCTTTCCACGAGGTGGCAAACCGGCGATCTGCAGCAGTACGGGGCCCTCGGAGCTAAGGCCGGCGAGGGGACTGCGCAGCGTGATCTGAGGCCCGGGTAAGACGGCTGTGTTCTCGACCTGGTGTGTGAATTCGGGTTCGTCTCCATCTACGGGCCGATCGGGAGTCAGTCTTCGGATCACCCGGATCCTTCTTCCGGTCAGGGCTACAAGAAGCCAGGAGATCAAGACCGCAGCGAAGAACGCGAAGGCTACGAAATACAGCTCCCAAGTTCCAACCACGCGTGCCGCCAAGTAGGTCCCGACAGCAAGAGCCAGGAGCGCGTAGCCTCGGCCTGTCGGACGGGGCACAGCCTACCCTCCGCTTTGAGGCACCGGCACCGTATCGAGGAGCTTGGCCACCACCGATTCAGCGCTTACTCCGTGGACCTTGGCATCGGGCGAGAGCATGATGCGGTGGGCGAGACAGCGGACTGCCAGATCCTTGACGTCCTTAGGTACGACGAAGTCTCGACCTCTAAGCAGTGCCAGGGCCTTTGCCGCCCGCGTGAGGGCGATCCCGGCTCGTGGGCTTGCTCCGAGATATACGTCTCGCTGATCCCGGGTGGCCGCTAGGATGTCGACTACATAGCGACGTAACGCCGGAGCCACTCGGACCCGTATTACCGCCTGGGTCATGGCAAGTACGTCGTCGCCGGTTAGCACCGGACGGAGCTCGGACAGAGGATCATGCGAGGTCTGCTCGAAAATAATCGACTCTTCAGCCTCAGGCGATGGATACCCCAGGCTCAGGCGCATCATAAAGCGGTCGAGTTGGGCCTCGGGGAGTGGATAGGTGCCTTCATACTCGATGGGGTTCTGGGTGGCGATCACCATGAACGGCGGGTCGATATGGTGGGTGACGTTATCCACGGTCGCCTGTCTCTCTTCCATGCATTCAAGCAGGCTGGACTGAGTCTTCGGAGAGGCGCGGTTTATCTCATCGGCCAGCACGACATTGGCGAAGATGGGCCCGGGCCGGAACTCAAACTCCCCCCGCTTCTGGTCGAAGACGCTGACGCCGGTGACATCGCTGGGGAGTAAGTCGGGAGTGAACTGGATGCGGGCGAAGCGGCAATCGATAGAACGGGCCAAGGATTTGGCGAGAAGAGTCTTGCCCACGCCGGGGAAGTCTTCAACGATCACGTGGCCTCCGGCCAGGAGAGCGACTACGCAGGCGCGGATCACCTCTTCCTTACCCAGAATGACTGAACTGATGCCGGCCGCAATATCGGCAGCGCGATCGGCGACCACCTGCATCTCCTCGTCTTGGAGGACGGCTCGCGTGGGTATGCCCGGGGTGCCGGCGCTCCGTATGCCAGGTGCGACGCTCTCCGAGGACCCGACGCTGGGTCCTCTTCCGGCACGTTCCAGCGTGACGGCCTCGGCAGCCGGGCCTGGGTCCACGGGGCCGAAGGTCTTATCGGGCATGATCCCTCCCATTTTGGTTCCGACGACCCGGGGCGATGCTGCGTTCCGTATGGAGGGAGCATGGGTCCCTCAAGACGGCGCTTCCCCTAATCGATGTAGCGTCGTTGTCCCGAATTGTACCCCGATGTGGACCTGTAACCGAGCGGGCGGACTATCGCCGGCGTCCTCTCATCTACCTGGGCCGGACGGTAGCTGCGTCGACGAGGGTCTTGAGGTCGCGGTCAGGGCGCCAAGCTTTTGAGCCGCGGGTCGCCAGTCCCTGTTGCAGGTCGACGGCGAAGGTCACCGTCTCCCGTGTGGGCAGGACGAACACGAGGCTGGGCGCAACTGCTCCGTTGTTGGACGACTCCGGCGACGAACCGGAGCTTGCACCCAGGGAGTGAACGTTATCGGCGTCAAGTTCTTGGGCGGACATGAGAGCGTCGATGAGATCCTGGGCGGCGGGCACATCCGCACTGACCCCGTAGCTGGTGAGTTCACCGGTCTCACTTGGAAGGGAAATACTGAGGAAGGCCGCCTCTCTAATGGTGTCGAGATCGATGTCGGTGGGCAATTCGGTGAGGTCATAAGGAGAGGTGAAGCCTGTGGTCGAGCTGGCCGCATAGGCAGCGGCGCGATCCTGCTTGGCGGAGTCACGATCCAGAAGAACCACCATCACGAGCACCACAATGATGAGGAGAAGAGCTATCGCCACTACTGCGCCCCGTTTGCTTCGTTGCCTCTGCGTCATCAGCACTCTGTCCCTCGGTTTATCGAAGTGATCATCGACGTCCACTCTATCGCAAGACGCTTGTGTGCTTGAAGTTGATCCTGCATACGACTAGACTACGCGACGATAAAGGCGATGACGGGAACGAGTAGGTGCTGTGCTTCGCTCGGAGCGAGTCGGGGGTGGTGGAAGCCCGGCAGGAACCAGCACACGAATATCATCCCCGAGCCGCCAGCCGAACGGTCGAGCCGGCACGATTGGATGAAGCCCGGTGGGTGCTACCAGGCTTCCACGCCGAGTTGGGCGATATGCTTCCATTCAATCGGGCTCAGGCTCTTCCCAGTAGATCTGGTCGGGTCCTTCCCGTTATAGGAGGGGGGCGTGGAGCTACCAGGCGTTTCTGGATCGGGACGGCACCGGTAGGCAAAAGCGCTTGCTGAGAGGGCCGCGCCATGCGGCGCCACTGCGAGGTGGGGTCGGGTGAGAGCAGCGCAGGCGGCGTCTGAGACGCGCCGGCGCGCGGCCAAGTAGGGTGGTACCGCGGGTGACGCCCCGTCCCTACGCGCTCCGATCCCGCGACGAGACCGCGGGATGCAAAAACGCTCCGGCAAGTACTGCCGGCAGGCGGAGCGCAGGGCGGGGCGTGTTTGTTTGGTCGCAGGGAGCACGTTTCTGTCCCAAGGCCGGGCAGGGCTGAGAACGAAGAGGAGGGTTGATGGCGGGTCGATATCGGTCAGTGGACACAGGGCAGAGCCTTCCGGCTATGGAAGAACGGATCCTGGGATGGTGGAAGAAGAACTCCATCTTCGAGAAGAGCCTCGACCTGCGTGCCGGCAGCCCGGAATGGATATTCTATGAGGGTCCTCCCACGGCCAACGGCAAGCCCGGCATCCACCACGTCCTGGCCCGGGTCTTCAAAGACCTCTACCCTCGCTACAAGACGATGTGCGGCTACTTCGTAGGGCGAAAGGCAGGCTGGGATTGCCACGGTCTTCCGGTGGAACTGGAGATCGAGAAGCGTCTCGGCTTCGACCATAAGGAGCAGATCGAGGCATACGGGGTAGCCGAGTTCAATCAGCTGTGTCGTGAATCGGTTACCACTTACGTGGACGACTGGAACCGCATGACCGAGCGGATCGGTATGTGGCTTGACCTGGACGATCCGTACATGACGATGACCGATGATTACATCGAGTCAGTGTGGTGGATACTCTCGGAGTTCGCCAAGCAGAGCCTTCTATATGAGGGCTACAAGGTCGTGCCCTACTGTCCCCGGTGCGGGACGGCTCTGTCGTCGCATGAGGTGGCTTCCGGCTACCAGATGGTGACCGACCCTTCCATCTTCGTGAGGTTTCCGCTGTGCGCTCCCAAGGTGGCAGGGGAGGAGCCTGCGCAGGAAACGGCCAAGGACGGCCTGCCGGTCAGCCTTCTGGTGTGGACGACGACCCCTTGGACTCTCATCTCCAACGTGGCCGCGGCGGTAGGGTCCGATATCGAGTATGCCCGCGCTCGGTTGGCAGAGGAACATCTGATCCTCGCCGCCGATCTGGTGAGCGCCGTCCTTGGACCCGAGGCCGTGATCGAGGAGACCTTCCCCGGATCGGTTCTAGTGGGGCGTCATTATCGCGCCCCCTATGACTTCGTAAAACCTGACAAACCGGCCTGGCGAGTCATCGCCGGTGGCTTCGTGGCGACCGATGAGGGCACCGGTATTGTGCACATCGCTCCCGCCTTCGGTGCCGACGACATGGCAGTAGGCCAGGCAAACGACCTGCCGGTGATCATGCCGGTGGATGCGGAGGCCCGCTTCACGGCTGAGATAGCTCCATGGGCAGGGAAGTTCGTCAAAGACGCGGATGCCGGGATCATGGACGAACTGGAAGCGCGCGGACTGCTCTACGCACGTCAGCCCTACGAGCACAACTACCCGTTCTGCTGGCGATGCGACACGCCACTGATCTACTACGCCAAGTCATCGTGGTATGTGCGCACCACCGCACGCAAGGCGGATGTGTTGGCAGCCAACGAGGAAGTCACCTGGTATCCGGACCATCTCAAACACGGCCGTTTCGGCAAGTGGCTGGAGAACAACATCGACTGGTCGCTGTCGCGTGACCGCTATTGGGGCACACCCCTACCGGCCTGGCGCTGCCCGAATGGCCACGACACTATTGTGGGCTCAAAGAAGGAACTCGGTGAACTCGCCGGTCTGGACCTGGCCGATCTAGAGCTTCATCGCCCCTACGTGGACGAGGTGATCTTTCCCTGTCCCGAGTGCGGCGCCGAGGCACGGCGGGTCAGCGCGGTCATCGACGCCTGGTTCGATTCCGGCTCCATGCCGGTGGCGCAGTGGCATTATCCCTTTGAGAACCAGAGCGTATGGGAGAAGCGCTTCCCGGCCGATTTCATCTGCGAAGCCATCGACCAGACCAGAGGCTGGTTCTACAGTCTGCTGGCTATCAGTGCTCTACTAACAGGGCATACATGCTATCGGAATGTCCTCTGCCTGGGTCATATCCTAGACAATGAGGGCCGCAAGATGTCCAAGCGCCTGGGTAATGTAGTCGACCCCTGGACTATCCTCGACAAGCAGGGTGCCGACGCGCTGCGCTGGTATCTCTTCACCGTCAGTTCACCCTGGTTCGCCCGTCGCTTCGGGCCCGAGAACGTGGACGAGGTGATCCGCAAGTTCATCCTGACGCTGTGGAACACATACTCGTTCTATACGCTCTATGCCAACATCGATGGTTTTGACCCGGCGGGACACGATGTTCCCGTGAGCGAGCGCAGTCTGATGGACCGCTGGATCCTTGGTGATCTCCACATCCTCGTGCGGAGAGTGACGTCGGAACTTGACCAATACGATGCCTTCGCCGCCGGTCGGGCCATCTCGGACTTCGTCGACGAACTGTCCAATTGGTACGTGCGGCGCAGCCGCCGCCGCTTCTGGAAGAGTGAAGCCGATGCGGACAAGATCGTTGCCTACCTGACCTTGAACGAATGCTTGGTGACCCTCAGCAAGCTCCTTGCGCCCTTCACGCCATTTCTCGCAGAAGAGCTCTATCAGAACCTGGTGGCCGAGCGTGTACCCGAGGCTCCGGAATCGGTTCACCTCACAAGTTGGCCTGTTGCTGACGGGACTCTGATCGATGAGGATCTTTCCTTCCGCATGGGCGTGGCCCGGCAGGTGGTGAACCTAGGCCGTGCGGCTCGAAACTCAGCTCAGATCAAGACCCGCCAGCCGGTGGCAAAGGTCGTGGTGGCCTGCAAGGAGCGCGAGCGTACCGCTGTGGAGAGCCTGGCGGCAGTGGTTGCCGAGGAACTAAACGTCAAGGAGATCGAGCACGTGTCCTCGGCGAGCGAGCTGGTCAGCTATGTGATCAAGCCCAACTATCGGACCTTGGGACCGAAATTTGGCAAGAACATGCCGGCGGTAGCGGCGGCTGTGGCTACGCTGCCTGCGGACGAGACCGGCGACCGGATCAGCAGCGGCCGCTCGGTATCAGTGACGGTCGAAGGCTATGTATACGAGTTCGCTCCCGAGGACTTCGTGGTGGAGTCTCAAGAACGTGAGGGATTCCGGGTGGAACGGGACGGTGGGATAGCCGTTGCGATATCTACGCGGCTGAGTCCGGAGCTACTGCAGGAAGGGCTTGCTCGGGAACTCGTGCATCACATCCAGAACACACGGAAGATCGCGGGTTTCCAGATCGACGACCGGATCCATCTGCGGGTGGCCGGCCCGGCCGAGATCACGGAGATGCTGGAGGTCCACGGCGAATGGGTGGAGAAGGAGACACTGGCGGTCAGTCTGGCTCCCGAGACTCTTTCAGTCGCAGAGCGAGAGACCACGGTAGACGAGACCGATGGACATCGGGGCGGCGACGGTACGCTGGATGACGGTATCCACCGAGAGGAGCTGAAGGTCAACGGTTTGCCGGTACTGGTAGAGGTAGCGAAGGCTTAGGCTGGGCTTGCGCCAGCCCTATTGGATCAATCATCTTTCGTTTTCTCCAATGGCCCCATGAGGTCCCGGAGAGACGTCTTGTCCTCGTCAGCCACCTTCTGCACGCCGGACTCAAGAATCTCCAAGGCACCCGATTCGTCACCTGCCTGGCTTAGCCGGAATCCACCGCTCCCGTCGCCATGACGCCCAGCGGGGTTGGTATCTGGAAGCGAGAGTCCCGATGACGCGAAGACAAGGGTTCGCTCCCACGGTTGGTGGCGCGATCAGGGGCACTCC
>JAAYCW010000027.1 GCA_012729575.1 Actinomycetota bacterium
AAGCCGACGCGGGGAATCGAACCCCGGACCTGCTCATTACGAGTGAGCCGCTCTGCCATCTGAGCTACGTCGGCCGGTAATCTGTGGCGCTCCGGCATGTCGCGCCGCGGGCGACTTAGTTTAGAAGTTCACGGCCAAGCTGACAAGTTCCCCGAGTGACAAGCGGCGGTTCACTTCCCCTGCGGCTCCGCTGCGACTTCCCAAGACGCTCAGAGAATGGATGCCCTTCTACCGGCGACCGCTACTCTCCATCGCCGCTCGAGCCGCCGCCACCACCGGCTTTGCCGCCGTCCCGAGGGCTTCTCTCGGAGCCACCGGTCGCCTCGCTGCCACTCCCTCCTCCGCCCGAACGACGCGGCTTCCGCCGGCGGCGGGATGGAGAGCTGGTCCCAGATGCACCCGGCTGTTCGGCGCCTTCTTCGGCCCCCCTGGAGGACTTGTCCGAGTCTCGGCGGTCCTCAGCACGTGGCGTCTGGCGCCTTCTTCGGTCGGGACTGCGCTGCCCCTGCTTCCCTTTCGACCTGGCCGTCGCACCACTACGGCCGTCTTCTCCGGCACCGCTGCCGGTCTGCCCTGCCGTGGCCTTCGCTTCGTCGGCGGATTCACCCGGCTCCCGGCTCTTGGTACGCCGCCGACCTCGCCCTCGACGACCCCGACGGCGGGAAGTCTCGGCCACCACAACCTCGACCGGTTCCCCGTCTTCCCCCAGGACAACATCGGCCTCGACCACGGGCATGTCCTCGCCGCCATCGTCGGCCTTCGCCAGTGCTCGCAGCCCGGGAAGATCATCCAACATGGGGATGTAGGGCGGCTCCTGCACCTCAGGAATCACGAGGAGCCCGCCACCCTCTTGCTCCTCACAAGTACTTAGCTTGACCTCGTTGTACGATCCATCCTCCATCCGGACCATTATCGCGTCCTTGGTCACGCTGTAGCCCGCCACCACGCCTTCTCCCTCGGGGCACGATACGGGCGTGCCTTTGGGTGGCGCCTCCTTGCGAAAGCGCACGTACTGGTCCTGTTCATATTTCAAACAGCACATCAGCCGGCCGCACAGCCCGGATATCTTCATGGGATTGAGCGGGAGACTTTGTTCCTTGGCCATACGGATAGACACAGGTTCGTCGTCTCCCGCGAACAACGTGCAGCACAGGCTCCGGCCGCACGGGCCAAGCCCGCCGACCATGCGCGCCTCCTCACGCGCCCCCACCTGGCGGAGTTCGATACGCATCTTGAGCGCCTTGGCCAGATCGGCCACAAGTTCGCGGAAGTCCACCCGCTCTTCGGCATAGAAGTTAAAGGTGATTTTCTCGCCCCCGAAGCCAATGTCCGCACCGACCAACTTCATATCGAGACCGTGAGCCGCGATCAACTCCCGACAGGTGTTCAGAGCCTCTCTGCGCAGGTCATCGCTTGCCGCCTGGCTTTCCAGATCCTTGCCTGTCGCTAGGCGAACCACCTTCTTCAGTGGTGCGGGCAGTTCGGAATCATCGATTACTCTGGGGGGTTCCACCACCTGGCCGATCTCCGGACCGCTGATGGTCTGGACGACCACACGGTCACCCCGGCTAAGCTCTAATCCGGCCGGATCGAAGTGATAGACCTTGACCCCGCTTCGAAAAACAACCCCTACAATCTCGGCCACTGAGTCAGGGCCTCCTTAATGGAGCGAAACATATCTCCAATCGCACATCGGGCATCCACATTATACCGAAGCCTCTCTTGTGCCTTGCGGGCCGCCGTTACAGCCTGGGTGTAACGCAGAGCGCCGCCCGGGAGTGCCAAAGCGCGCAGTTCCTCCAGACGGTCCTGGTTAAGTACGGCTCTGTCCGCTCCAACGCACACCAGAGCGAGATCGCGGTACCATCCGGCAAACACCCGAGTGACCGTCCGGAGACCCTGAGTCAGCTGCCGCCGTTGCTGTCGCTTGACGTTCTCGTCGTGGCGTTTGGTGAGCCAACTCCTCGTTCGAGCGTCCCCGGCCCACTCCAATCGTCGTGCGAGCTCTTGCTCAAGATCTTGGGCGCGCTCCTTCGACCTCCCCTCGACGGAAGCCATGATCTCGTCGAGAGCCACCTGCGTATCCATGAGCCCGGCCGACGGGATATCCCGAGCCAGATCGAGCAGCTGCTCACGTTGCCGACGCGCGCTTTCCGAGGTGGCAAGCTCACGAGCGTAGGCCAAGTCGCCGCCGGCCACGTGGGCCAAGACCAGAGCGTCCGCCTCCGGGAGTCCACACCGGTCGGACAAGTCGGCCGCTACGACCGCCACCGGAACCGCTGAGAACATCACCGGCTGGCAGCGGGACACTATGGTGGGGAGCAGACGCTCGGGGTGATCGGTCACCAGGACGAAATGTACGTGCCCGGGAGGGTCCTCCAACGTCTTGAGGAAAGCATTGGCCGCCTCCGCATTGAAGCTATCCGCCTCCAAGAATACGTACACCTTCGCCCGAGCTTCGTACGGCCGGTAGACGGCGTGCGTGTTGATCTCGGTGATCTGTTCCTTGCGGATGAAGCTGCCCTCTGGAGCGATCACGTCCACATCGGGATGCAGCCCCTCGAGAACCCGCCTGCAGGTGTTGCAGACACCGCAGCCTCCATCCGCACAGGTCAGGCCCGCAGCGAAGGCGCTAGCGGCTTGGCCTTTTCCTACCCCGGACGGGCCCGAGAAGAGATAGGCGTGAGAGGCGCCCTGCTCCAATGACCGGGTGAGAAGAGACACGGCCAACTGCTGGCCCACGATATCCGCGAACAGACTACTCAACTGCACCTCCTGCGCCGCGCGGGCACCTCGCTCTGAAAAGCGTCCCGGTTCAGGTCGCCGGTCCGACGGCTGGCCGTGCTCCCCCGGCCGCGCCGTCTTCAGTGGCTGAAAAGCTCCAACTCCTCCTCGATGACCGTCCGGACGCGCTTCTGCACCTCGGCTTCCGTCCCCTGCGCGTCCACCCTACGGATGCGATGCGGGTGCAGGGTAAGGAGCTGCCGATAGCCCTCGGCCACCCGCCGGTGAAAGCCCTCGTCTTCAGCTTCCAGGCGGTCCGGCACTGCCGCCAACCTACCGGAGCGAAGTTCATCGTCAAGGTCCAGCAGGATCGTCAGATCGGGGAAGAGGCACTCGGTCGCCCAGGCGTTGAGCGTGATGATGTCGTCATTGCCAAGACCTCTCCCGTAGCCCTGATAGGCAAGAGAGGAATCGAGATAGCGGTCGCACAAGACCACTTGCCCGTCCTCGAGGGCCGGGCGGATCACCTCTTGCGCCAGATGGGCGCGGGCCGCCGCATAGAGCAGAGCTTCGGCCCGCACCGACATACCGTGATGGCGCGGATCGAGCAGCAGGTCTCGTATGGCCTCGCCCAGCGCGGTCCCACCCGGTTCGCGCGTCACCAGCACCACATAGCCCCGCTCCTGCAAACCAGCGGCCAACAATTCCATCTGAGTGGACTTGCCACATCCGTCCAGGCCCTCAAAGGTGATGAGTAGGCCCTTGTAGCCACTCCCCAGTCCGGCCAGCACAGAATCATCGAGAGAGGCGTCCTCGGGGGGTTCGAGCGGCATTGGGCGGGTACTTCGATCGATCAACCTACGGCCTCCTCACCCTTACGCCTTGTCGCCCACCGACGCCGGCGAAGCCGGGGTATCCTCCGAAGGCGCGGCCGCCTTCCGGGTGGCCGCCGTCTTCTTTGTTGTCCCAGCCTTCTTGGGTGCCCCAGGCTTCTTCGTCGCCGCAACTTTCTTCGTCGTCCCGGACTTCGTGGAGGTCCCGGTCTTCTTCGCGGCCGCCTTGGTACCGGGCTTCCCGGCCGCCGTATCCTTGCTCTGCGCCGCGCGGGCCTCTCTTTTCTCCCGATACTCCGCCTTCGTGGGGCAGTACGGATCGAGGCAGAGGATCCACGGCCTTCGCCCACCCAGGATCTTTATCTTCGGGCTGCCGCAATGCGGGCACAGTTCGTCCAACGCGATGATGTCACCCCGTTGGGGCAAAGGATAGGTCTGGTCGCACTCCGGGTAGCCCTCACAGCCAACGAAGCGTTTCTTGGTCGCCTTCGATCGGATGATCCGCAGCTTGTTCTCGCCGCACTTAGGGCAAACCCCCAACACGCGGTCTTCGGTGATGCCCTCATAAATCTTTGCCGCCATCTGCTGGCGATTCTCTTCCAGGGAACCATAGGCTTGGCGCAAGAGTTCCCGGGAGTGAGAGACTACCTCCTCTTTGGTCCGCTCCCGAACCGAGATGAGGTCCATGTCGCGTTCCAGTTGAGCCGTCATCTCCGGCGAGGCGATGCGGGGCGCGAATTCCTGCAGAGCCTCCGCCATTTTGACACCCATCTCTGTCGGCTCCACCGGGTTGCCGTGAACGTAGCCCCGATCGTACAAGTTCTGGATGATCGCGTGCCGTGTCGCCTTGGTGCCCAGATTGTGTTTCTCCATAAGCTCGATGAGCGTCCCCTGTCCGTAGCGTGACGGCGGCTGCGTTTCCTTGGCATCCAACTGCTTGTCGACGAGCTCGACCAAATCGTCCTTCGCGAGAAGGGGCAGTTCCAAGTCTTTCTGGCGGTTGTAGGGGTAGTAATCGAACCAGCCCGCGTGCACCACCCGGTTACCTCGGGCAACGAACGGTTCGCCGCTCACCGCTACGTCGACACGGTTCGACTCCATCTCCGCATCGTCCGCCAATGTAGCCATGAACCGTCGAGCCACCAGCTCGTAGATCCGCCAGTTTCGGTCGTCCAGATCGTTGCGCCGCGGACTGTCCGTGGGATAGATCGGCGGGTGGTCGGTGGACCGCTTATCTCCTCTGCTGGGACGGAGTGCGCTCTGCGCGAGCAACTGGGCGACCTCTCGCCCGAACTCGCCTTTCGAAAGGACTCCTAATGCCTCGCGTAGGTCCAGCGAAGACGGGTAGACCGTGTTGTCTGTGCGCGGGTAGCTTATATGGCCGGCCATATAGAGATCTTCAGCGATACGCATGGCCGCAGCCGCGCCGAACCCCAGTGACGTCGCCGCGCTCGTGAAACTCGTGGTGTTGAAGGGGGCGGGCCGCCGCACCTTCCGGGAGGTGTGCTTCACAGCCGTGACCTTGCCTGGTGTCTCCAGCTTCTCGAAGACCGCTTTCGCCCGCTCTTCGTCGGAGAAGCGCTCCTCCTTGTGGACGGCGCTGAACTTCTGTCCTTGTGAATCCAACTCCACCCTGACCGCCCAGAACGGTTCGGGGACGAAAGCCCTCCGCTCCTTTTCCCGCTCCACCACAAGTGCCAATGTGGGAGTCTGGACCCGCCCCACGCTGAGGAACTGGCTGCCCAAGCGTGACGTGGCCAGTGAAACGAACCGGGTCAGGGTGGCTCCCCAGATCAAATCGATATCCTGACGAGCCTCACCGGCCCAGGCCAGCGGCTCTGATAGATGATCCAGATGCTCGAAGGCCCGAGTGATCTCGTTGGCCGTCAACGCCGAGAACCGCGCTCGGCGGACGGTCCGGACCAACTTGGGGTTCTCTTCCAGGGCCAAGTTCAGGGCCTCCAACCCAATCAACTCGCCCTCCCGGTCGAAGTCGGTGGCGATGATGAGCCCGGTGGCATCGGCAGCCAGCTTCTTCACCGTCCGCACCACCACCTTAGCGGTCTCCGTCTTGATCAGCGGTGCGTCGATGAGCGACTTTGGCTCCACCTTTCGCCACTCCGAGTATTCGGGGGGGAAGTCCACCTGCACGATGTGGCCTTTGAGCCCTACCGTTGCCGTCGGCTCTCCCTCGGCATCATCGAACAGGTAGTAGGGGACCCTGAAATGCGACTCCTCTTTGACGGCCCCTTTGGCCAGGATGCCGGCGATCTTCTTTGCCACGTCGTTCTTCTCGGTGATTATGAGTCGCAAGAGACAGACTCCTCGTAAGCGTTGATTGCACTGGCCTCAGAGGCGAAGATAACACGCCGGAGGTACCGGCGACCGAGGCCGGGAGCTCAGTTGGCTGAGAGAGCGTCCTCTACCTGGGGAAAGATGGAGAACACTCCGTCAAAACCGGTGATGTGGAAGATCTTCAGAAGGAAGGGGTCATCCACGACGAGCCTGAAGACGCTGCCGCTGGCCTCCGTCTCCTGCAAAGTGCCGACCAGTACGCCAAGAGCTGTGGAGTCGATGAAGTCAACCTCGGACAGATCGAGGATCAGCCGGCCACCGCCGGCCGAGCCCTCGTCCAGAGCTTCCTTGAGACGGGGCGCGGTGTAAACGTCGAGGTCGCCCTTGACGTGGACGATGACCGCGCCGTCTCCCACGTCTGTACTAATGGACACGCTCAAACGCTTCCCCTCGTCTCCCGGGACGGGCAAGACGCGGCCCGGGGTTGGTCACCGTCAATGGTTCCAGTATATACGTGAAGAACAGGATTTTCTTCCGAAACTGCTATTCAGTGTCGGTCGTCGTGGTAGCCGCGGACGTCGTCGTAGTGGTCGCATCTGTGGCCGTAGTGGTCGTGCTGATAGTGGTGGTAGTGGTCGCCGTCAGCACCTCCAACTGCTCCCTAACTACCTCCGCCATATCCCCGTCCGGGTCCAACTCCAGGTATTTCTGCCAGGCCAATACGGCTGCAGACTTATCCCCCAAGCTTTGCTGGGCGATCCCAAGCTTGAGGAAGACCTCTGGATTCGCCGGATCGACCGAGGCCGCTTTGTTTAAAACCGCGATCGCCGCTTGGTTGTTGTTGAACTCCTGGCTCATATAGAGATTGGCCAGCCGCAAGTAGACGTCCTTGAGGGTAGGGTCCACATCAATGGCATTCTCCATAAAGGCTGCGGCGCGGACCAGATGCTCGGTGCCCTCGCCCTCGCCCGCTCGGTACAGGTCCTCATAGAGAGTGGCGATTGCCAGCATGGTAGTGGTGTCTTCAGGATTCGCCTGCAACACCTGCAGGTAGCCGTCCAACTTCTCCTGATTGCTTAGGGGCTGAGTGGTATCGGTATCACCGCCACCCCTGAAAAGAGCAGACAGGTCGAACCCCGCCCCCCCATAGCCGACTCCCATGAACAGGAAGCTCAGCCCGAAGACGATGGCCAGCCCCAAGGCCACCCACTTGGCCCATCTTCTGATTCGCTTGCGATCGAGCAGCAAAACCGACTCCTCACATTGACTCTCGGCGTTGGTCCCCAGCCCTTTCGGGCGGTCTGCGGACCCCGCCGCAGATTGTGTGACAGATTATGCCGCATTCACCGTCCGGCGGCCACCATCCTCCAACTCCGCGGACTCTGCTACCGGCCGCGGCCTGCTCCACGCTGCCCGACCCGGGTCCCATGATGCCGCGCAACCGCCCGTGCCCGGACCTCAAGGCCTCCCTAGTCCCCCAGGCCCAGCTTAGTCCTTGTCCGTCCGAAGGACCGTTCCACCTCGACCGGGACTCCCTCCCCCCGGTAGACGACCAATCCCTCCACCATCGTCATTTGTATGTCGGCAGCCACACAGTCACCCACAAGAGCGCCCGTCGGTTCTCGAACGGACCACGCCGCTGCGGCAGACCCACCCGACAGATCCCCGCGTGACGGGACCCGAACGGCGATGACGTCCGCCCGCTTCCCCGCTTCCAGGCTGCCGGTAACACTATCCCATCCCAGAGCACGCGCCCCATCCAATGTGGCCATGCGCAGCGCCACCTCCGGAGTAAGCGCGCCCATGGCCGCGCGCTCCTGACTCGCCGCCAGAGCAGCCCGCATCTCGGCGAACATGTCGAGGCTGTCGTTGGAGGCAAGGCTGTCGGTACCCAGACCTACCCTGACCCCAGCCGCACGGAGAGCGGAGACCGGCGCTGTGCCGCAGCGCAGTCGCAAGTTGGACCGGGGACAGTGAGCAACCGCAGCTCCACTCTCGGCCAAGATGGTGAGATCCTCCCCATCCAGGTGTACGGCGTGCACAACCAATGTCGTAGGGCTGAGAGCGCCGGCCCGGTTCACGTATTGCATCGGACTCACACCCGGTGGGGTCCAGCGCCTGCCACTCCAGAGTTGCGCGGCCTTGTAGACCTGAGAGATCGCGCCGCTGCCTCGCTCGAGGAGTTCCACTTCGGCCTGCGACTCAGCCACGTGCGTGGCCAGGGATAGGCTGCCGCGGCGCGCGAAGCGCGCCGCCTCCCGATAGAGACGAGAGGAGACGGTATACGGAGCATGGGGCGAAACCCCGACCTCGATCTCCGGTCCAAGGCCGGCAGTCTCAGTGGTGTCGACGCAACCGGCGCGCCACTCATGGCGGGTCTTCGCCAATGCGTCCTGCAGGCGCTCCATACTCTCAGGGAGATGCGCATCGTCCAGGCCGAAGACCTCCACGTAGACGCGGGCGCGCAGCCCCGCTACGCGGGCTGCGCGCCCCACGGTCCACCCCGTATAAGACGTCTCGGCGATCGAGGTGACCCCGCTGCGCAAACACTCATACGCCCCCCAGAGAGCCGAGACGGCGTAATCGTTCTCGTCAAGCCTACGCCGGGCCAGCAACAACCGAGCCATCCACTCACTGAAGGAGCATGAGCGGGTGAAGCCCTGAAAGGCCGAATAATCCAGGTGAGTGTGAACGTTAACGAAGCCGGGCAGGAGAGCGCAACCTGGAAAAGCATGCTCACTCTTATGCGGAAACCGGATCCGGAGTTGCGCGGCAGGCCCCACCGCCTCGATGATCCGGCCCGATACCGCCAGCGCGCCGTCCGGGATGGGTGGTCCGCTGATGGGGAGGACCCAGTCCGCAAGGAGTAGCATCGCGGGGGCGATCTACCGGAAGAGGGTGATGAACGCGCTGCCCACCGCGTCCCAGAGCCAAGAAGGTACGATCCCGATGATCAGTGTGGCAATGGCGCTCACCGCCAGGGACCCGGCCATGCCACCAGAGATGGGATGCTTGACCGCGTATTCCCCCTCGGGCTCCCGGAAGAACATATAGATGATCACCCGGAGATAGTAGTAGGCGGAAACCGCACTGAGCAGCACTCCGATCACGGCCAGCCACCACAGACCTGCCCATACCACCCCGCTGAACACGTAGAACTTGCCGATGAAACCAGCCGTCCCGGGAATCCCAGTCAGGGACAGCAAGAACAGCGACAACAACACCGCCGCCCAGGGGGAACTCCGTCCCAAACCCGCCATCTGCTTCAGCGTGTGGTCGAAGCTCTCGGGTCTCTGGCTCTTCAGATAGGCGAGCACGCCGAAAGCGCCCAGGTTCATGAAGGTGTAGGCAGCCAGGTAGAGCATGACTCCCTGGCCTGGGTACGAATTCCCCGCCCACCCCATGGCTCCCACACCCGTCAGCAGATAGCCGGCGTGGGCGATCGACGAATAGGCGAGCATCCGTTTCACGTTCGTCTGCACCAGAGCAAAGACGTTCCCCACCAGCATCGTCACTATGGAAAGGACGATGAAGAGCAGCCCCCACTCCTTGACGGCGCCGGGGAAAGCCACGACAAAGGCGGCCATGATCGCGGAGAAGGCGGCAGCCTTCGGCCCGACTGAGAAGAAGGCCGCGACCGGCGTGGGCGCACCTTGATACACATCCGGTGTCCACATGTGGAAGGGGGCCGCCGACACTTTGAAGGCCAGCCCCATGGCAACAAGGAAGACTGCGAACAGAACGGCCACACTGCCGCCCTGTCCGCCCAGAACCTGTCCGACGGCCACGTAGTTTGTCGCCCCTGATTGCCCATAGACCAGGGAGATGCCGTACAGCATGATGGCGGAGGCGAACGTCCCCGTTAGAAAGTACTTAAGCGCCGATTCGTTTGAGCGAGCGCGATACCGGAAGAAGGCCGCCAGCAGGTAGCTGCTGATGGCCATGAGTTCAAGCGCCAAGTAAAGCAGGATGAAGTCACGGGCGGCCGCCATAAGATCCATGCCTATGACCGCAAACAGGATCAGAGCGTAGTACTCGCCCAGATGCCGCCGGTGCGCCTCTAGGTAGAGGGGCGACATGAGTATGGTCAGTCCCGCGCCGATCGCGAACAACACTTTGAAGAAGACCGCCCAATCGTCCAAAACCAGCATCCCCGCGAAGCTCACCCGATGTTGGCCGACAAGAGCCAGCGACACCACCAAGGAGCCGGCCAGACCGGCCAACGCGATGCCCATGACGGCCGTCTTATCACCTCTGCCTGGGCCCTCCGTCTTCAGGAAAGGCTCCACCAAGAGGACGGCGCATGCCGCCACCAGCAGGATCAACTCGGGGATCACGGGAACGAGGTCAGGCACCTGCATCTAAAAACCCCCGAAGAACGAGCCGGCCAGTCCCAGCAGGCTGTCGCCGTGCTCAGCCAGGTATGGTTGCACCTGAGCCATTATGTTCTGTGCCGGAGCATGGAGCAGATTCAGGAATGTGTGCGGGTAGAGGCCGATCCATATGGCCATCCCCACGAGCGGAACGAGGGTGATAATCTCCCGAGCGCTCAGATCTTTGAGGCTGAACCACTTCTCGTTGGCCTGCTGGAACATGGTCCGCTGATACATCCAGAGCAGGTAAGCGGCACCCAGCACGACCCCCACCGAAGCTATGACAGCGAAGACCTTCATGTACTGGAAGACTCCCACCAGGATCAGGAACTCGCCCACAAAACCATTCAGGCCCGGTAGGCCCAGACTTCCGACGACGAACAAGCTGAAGAAGGCGGCGGCGACAGGCATGGGCTTGGCCATACCGCCGTAATCTCTGATCAAACGGGTGTGCGTGCGATCGTAGAAGAAGCCCACCATCATGAAGAGAGCCCCCGTCAGGATCCCGTGGTTGACCATCTGCAGCACGGATCCCTCGATGCCCTGCTGGTTGAAGGTGAACAGACCTGCCGTGACAAACCCCATGTGGCTTACCGAGGAATAGGCCACCAATCGCTTCATGTCGGGTTGTACCAAGGACATAGCAGCTCCGTAGACCACCGCGATGGCCGAGAGGATCAGGACGGGTAGCATGGCTTTCACCGCCACCTCGGGAAAGAACCCGATGCAGAAGCGGATCATGCCGTAGACCCCCATCTTGAGGAGCACGCCGGCCAGGATCACCGATCCGGCGGTGGGCGCCTCAGTGTGCGCATCGGGGAGCCAGGTGTGCACCGGGAACATGGGTACCTTGATGGCGAACGCGAGGAAGAACGCGGCGAAGGCCCACACCGCCAAGGAACCGCTGAAGCCCGCCTGCTGTAACGCCAGAATGTCGAAGGTGAGCGGTCCGCCGTTCTTCGCGTACCACCAGACGATGGCCAGGATGGCCACCAGCATGAGCACCGAGCCCACGAAGGTGAACAGGAAGAATTTGATGGCTGCATAAACCCTGCGAGCACCGCCCCACAAGCCGATGATGAAGTACATGGGAATGAGCTGGATCTCCCAGAACACGTAGAACAGGAAGAGGTCCATGGACACGAACACGCCCAGCATCCCCGTCTCCAGCACGAGAAGGCTGATGAAGAAGGCGAGTCCTCTGTCCTTGATGGAGTTCCAGGAACCCAGGATGGCCACCACGGAGAGCAGAGTGGTAAGCAGCACCAATACCAGCGAGATTCCATCGATCCCCAGGTGATAAGAGATCCCCAGACTCGAGATCCAGCTGTGGTCCTCGACGAACTGGTAGGCCGCGGTACCCGTTCGAAACCGAGCCGCCAGGTACACAGACAGAGCGAGGGTGAAGATGCTGGTGATGAGCGCTGTGGTCTTGTAGGCGGAGGGTCTTCCGCGCATGAAGATGAGCATGACCAGCGCGCCGGCGACAGGGAGGAAGGTGAGAGCGGTCAGCATCACAGGAACACCACCACCGTCACCACTACGAAAAGCCCGATGAACATGCCCAGCAGATAGTTCTGCACCCGGCCGCTCTGGACGGGCCGCGCAACCTGCCCAGCACGCTGCCACAGCCAGGCGGTGCCGTGCACCGCGCCGTCGATGATCTTCTCGTCGAAGTTGCGCCACACCCAGCGCGACCCGTCGACGGTGAGCCGCACCACAGTGGCCGCGTAGAACTCGTCGACGTAAAATTTGTTGTAGACCACCCGGTAGACCGGCTGCAACCTCCGTCCCGCCAGCGCCGGCAGGTCGGTCCGCTTGACATACATGAACCAGGCCAGCACGATGCCTAACATGGCCACGATCACAGACACTACCATGAGGACGTAGTCGGTTGCCGCAAGGCTGTGCTCATGAATCCCCAATATGTGGTTGGCGGAGCCAAAGACCGGCTCCAGGAAGCTCTGCAGGACCCCCAACTTGCCGGGTAGGCCCAGGAACCCGGCCAACAGAGCACCGAGAGCGAGGACTATCAACGGGACGATCATCGACCAGGGACTCTCGTGGATGTGCTCGCCGGTCTCCTCGTCCATACGCGGTTTGCCAAAGAAGGTCATGAAGATCATGCGGAAGGTATAGAAGGCCGTGATGAAGGCTGCAATGAGCCCCACAGCCCAGAACAGGTACTGCCCGTCACGCCATACCGAGCCCAGGATGTCATCCTTCGACCAGAAACCGGCGAAGGGAAAGATACCCGAGAGCGCCAGCGCTCCGGCCACGAGAGTGTAGTAGGTGGCGGGGATACGCTTACGCAGACCACCCATTTTGTCCATGTCCTGCTCGCCGCCCAACGAGTGGATCACAGACCCAGCCCCGAGAAAGAGTAGGGCCTTGAAGAAGGCATGCGTCATCAGGTGGAAGATGGCGATGGCCCATGCTCCGACTCCCAGAGCCATGAACATGTACCCAAGTTGAGAGACGGTGGAGTAGGCCAGCACCTTCTTGATGTCCTTCTGACAGATACCGATGACAGCCGCGAAGATGGCGGTGAAGGTCCCGATGATTCCCACCACTAGAAGCGCGGTGGGCACGCTGGCGAAGATGACCGCACTTCGGGCCACCAGGTACACGCCGGCTGTGACCATCGTGGCCGCATGGATGAGGGCCGACACCGGAGTGGGACCCTCCATGGCGTCCGGCAGCCAGACATGCAGCGGGAACTGAGCCGACTTGCCCATAGCCCCCATGAAGAGCAGCAGAGCGATGGCCAGGAGCGCCCCTTCCCCGATGCCCCCGACGCCTACCTGCTGGAACACGCCCACGTAGTCCAGGGTGCCGAAGGTCACGAATATCAGCATCACTCCCAGACCGAACCCGAAGTCGCCGACCCGGTTGACGATGAAGGCCTTCTTCCCGGCGGCAGCCGCCTCGGGCTTGTGGTAGAAGTAACCGATCAGGTAGTAGGAGCAGAGACCCACGGCTTCCCAGCCCAAGTACAGCAGCAGGTAGTTACCGGCCAAGACCAGCAGTAGCATGCTGAAACCGAACAGGCTCATATAGGCGAAGAACCGGTAGTAACCGGTATCGCCGTGCATGTAGCCCTTGGAGTAGATGAAGATGAGCAGGCTGATCCCGGATACCACCAGGCACATGACCGAGGACAGCTGGTCCATCTGGAGAGAGAACGGCACTTGGAAGCTCCCCACCGAGAACCAGCGCCATAACTCGACCACCACCGGCT
The DNA here is from genome assembly GCA_012729575.1 of Actinomycetota bacterium. Lineage (GTDB taxonomy): Bacteria > Actinomycetota > Thermoleophilia > RBG-16-64-13 > RBG-16-64-13 > RBG-16-64-13. The sequence continues at coordinate 13,467 of JAAYCW010000027.1, forward strand.
CAGCACTGCCCCGGATCTGGATGAACGCGGCCAGCGAGAGACCGAAGGAACCGGCCATAGCGAGAACCGGCAGCCAGTGGGCCGAATCCTTGATCCACCACTTCCCGAAGATGAGAGTGATGATGAAGGCCACCAGCGGCAGCACCGGTATGAGCCAGATGTAGCTCCCCATACCTGCTCCCCTAACCCTTCATCCGATCGAAGAGGTCGACCATGAGCGTCTGACGATTCCGGAACAAGGCCGTGGCGATAGCAAGACCCACGGCCGCCTCCGCGGCTGCGATAGCCATGACGAACAGCACGAAGTTCTGCCCCGCCAGATTCTCGTGGAAACGTGAGAAGCCGACCAGATTTATGTTCACCGCGTTCAGCATCAACTCGAGCGAGAACAACACGATGAACAGGTTGCGCCGGATCAGCATCCCGGCGGCCCCAACTATGAAGAGCGCCGCGGAAAGGTAGAGGTACCAATCGACGGGGATGGCCATATCTGCCGGCGTCCCTCCCATAACGGCTACACCTCCTCCTCTAGGGCTTCAGGGGTGGGCCGCTCTCCTGGCTCCCAGACACGCGTGGTGGCACCTGCAGTCTTCTCTCTCTTGACCAGGATGATCGCCCCGACCATTGCTACGAGAAGGACGACCGAAGCCACCTCGAAGGGCAGCAGCATGTTGTTGAAAAAGGCGTCGCCGAACACTTTCGTGCCATCTCCGGCCGCGCTGATGACCTCCGGGGTGAAACCGCCCCTCGCCGACGTGAACGTGATACCGGCCAGCACGATCACGAACTCTGCCAGCACCAGGATCGAAAGGGCCAGCGCGATCCACCGCTGCCGCCTGTGCGTCTGCTCCTCTTGCTCGAAGGTGCGGAGGTTGAGGAGCATGATCACGAAGACGAACAGCACCATGATGGCGCCCGCATAGACCAGTATCTGGACCACGGCGAGGAAGTACGCCTGGGTGAGGAAGAAGATGGCCGCCACGTTGAGAAAGACGAACACGAGGACGAGTAGCGCATGTACCACGTTCTTGCGCGTGATGGTGCCGATCCCACCCGCCACAGCGAGAGCCGCAAACACGATGAACAGGATCTTCTCGGTCATGAGCGGCCCCGCTCATTCGCGGTGCCGGCCTCCATAGGCGCCGGCGCGGTGTCCTCCGTAGGCTGGGCAAACACCTCTTTGTGCACGTAGACCTGGTTGGCGATCAACTTCTCCTTGTCGAGGTAGAAGTCGTCCTTGTCGAACGTGGCGAGCTCGTAATGCCGGGTCATAACAATGGCTGCCTCAGGACATACCTCCTCACAGAACCCGCAGAAGACACACCGGGAGAGATCCAGTTTGAAGCTGGCCGGGCGGCTTCGGCCGTCGGCCGTCTGCTCTCCCACGATGTCGATGCACCCCGACGGGCAGATGGTGGCACACAGCATGCAGGCCACGCACTTCGTGTCTCCCGTCGCGGGATCGGTGAGCAGAGCCTGGACTCCACGGAAGCGCGGATAGACCTGTAGCTTCTCCTTGGGATACTCCACCGTCATCTTGTCGACGACGAAGTATGTGCCGGTCACCGACATCCCGCGCAGGATGTCGACAAAGGCGCCCTTCTTGATGATGTCCGCCAAGCCCATTTCAATTCACCGCGCTGATGACGACGGCAGTGACCAGGAGGTTTGCTATCGACAAGGGGAGTAGCACCTTCCAGCCGATAGACATCAGCTGGTTGTAGCGATAGCGGATGATGGTCCAGCGAACCCACATGTAGACGAAGATCAAGAAACAGATCTTGAGGAAGAGCCAGATGGGCCCCGGAATGAAATCGAGCACCTCCAGAGGCGCGCGCCACCCCCCAAGGTACAGGGTCGAGACGATCATCGAGACGACTACCAAGTTCACGTATTCGGCGAAGTAGAACATCCCCCAGCGCATACCTGAATATTCGGTCAGATGGCCGGCAACCAGCTCTTGTTCGGCCTCGGCCAGGTCGAACGGGGTGCGGTTCAGCTCGGCGATGCTGGCCACGAAGAAGACCAACCCACCCACGATCTGAGGGATCCAGTACCAATCCCAGAAGTTGCCCGCCTGTCCGTCGACGATGTCGATCAGGCTCATGGATCCGGCCATCAACATGACGCCCGCCGCCGAGAAGCCCATGGCCAGCTCGTAGGAGATCATCTGCGCACCGGCGCGGAGACCGCCGAGCAGCGAGTAATTGCTGTTCGATGACCAGCCGCCCAATACCACGCCGTATACGGCCATGGCTCCCATGGCGAGGAACAGCACCAGGCCTGCATCGAAACTGGCTATCACGTAGTCGAAGCGATATCCGAACAGGTTCGCCTCACCACCCACCGGGCCGAAGGGGATCACCGCCATAACCAGGAAGACCGGGACGAAAGCGATATACGGTGCCAGCTTGAACACCGGCTTGTCCGACTTGGCCGGTATCAGATCCTCCTTGGAGATCAGCTTAAAGATGTCGCCGAACGACTGCAGCGAACCCCAGGGTCCCAGATAGGTGGGACCCACCCGGCCGGCAAAGAAACCGGCGAACTTCCTCTCGAAAAAGATGGCGAACGCCACAATCAGGATGATCAGCACCGGCATGACGATGGCCTTGATAATGAGGAATATCAGTTGGGCCACGGGGTCGCTCACCGGTCGCAATCCCCCAGCACGACGTCGACACTGGCGAAGATGGCTATCATATCGGCCACCATCTCACCTTCTACCAGGGCCGGCACCGCCTGCCCGTGATAGAAACTGGGAGTGCTGAACCGGACCCGGGCGGGTTTCGCGCCGCCCTCCGACCTTATGTAAACGCCCATCTCGCCTTTGGGAGCCTCGACGCATCGATAGACGGACCCCCGCGGCACCTGCGGTCCCCTGAAGACTTGGTAGAAGTCCTGGATCATGGCCGCGGAATCACGAAGCACGTTCTTCTTCATGGGTAGCGAATGAGCTGCGTCAGGGGCCAAGAATGGTCCAGGAGGCATCTTATCCAGACACTGGCGGATGATCTTGCACGACTCGCGCATCTCCTTCATGCGGACGAGGAAGCGATCATACACATCGGCGTTGTACTCCACGGCGACGTCGAACTCCACCTCGGGATAGGCCGCATAGGGCTCGTCCTTCCGCAGGTCGCGCGCTATGCCGGCGGCGCGCAACGTCGGGCCGGTCACCCGCCAGGCGTGGCAGTCCTCAGAGGTGAAGATGCCTACGTTCTTGGCCCGCTTAAGGAAGATGCGGTTCTGCTTGATGATGCGCTCGTACTCCGCCAACCGCTTCGGCAGGAAGTCGATGACCTTGCGGCACCGATGGTCGAAGCCGTCGGGTAGGTCCTTGGCCACGCCGCCGATGCGTGCAAACGAATGGGTCATACGCGCCCCGGTAAGCATCTCGAACAGATCCAGCACGTACTCGCGGTCGCGGAAGCAGATGGTGAAAAACGTCTGCGTCCCCAGATCCATGATGGAGGTCCCCAACCACAGTATGTGATTGGAGATGCGGCACAGCTCGTGCGTCATGGTTCGGATGTAGCGACCCCGGGCCGGCACCTCAACGCCCATGAGCTTCTCAGCAGCTTCGCAGAACCCGTGGTTCATAGCGAAACCGCTGATGTAGTCCAGACGATCGGTGAGCGGGATGATCTGGTGGTAGGTGCGGTGCTCGCACAACTTCTCCACCCCGCGGTGTAGGTTGCCTATCTCCGGTCGTACGGCCAGTATGACCTCTCCATCCAGATCCAGCACCGCCCGATACACCCCATGCATGGAGGGATGTTGGGGACCCATGCTGATGGTCATCACGTCGCCGGTAGGCTCCAAGTGCCGCCGTGTGCGGTCCTTCCGCTCCCGCAGTTCCTCGAGACTGGGCCTGCGCGAGAGGGCCTGCGCCGCCGGCACCAGTCCCTGCGTATCCTGGGTCCCGCTCATCTAGATCTTCCCCCGCAGATCAGTACGGATGCGCCCACCCACTGTGCCGCGCAAAGGGAAGTCCTTTCTCATCGGGAAGCCTTCGAAATCCTCGGTCGTGAGCAGCCGGCGCAGATCCGGATGGCCGGCGAAGACTATGCCGTACATCTCCCAGGCTTCGCGTTCGTCGAACCCCGCCGACGGCCAAAGTCCGGTGATAGTCGGCAGATCTTGCCCCTCGGCCAGTGGGGTGGTTACACGCAGACGATGGCCGTGAGTGTGCGAGAGCAGGTGGACCACCACCTCGAACGGAGCCCCAGTACGTTCCGGCAGGTGATCGCCGAGCAGGCAGTCGAGTTGATCGAAGGCCAGCTCTCTTGCGCTCCTGCAGAAGCTCAGGACCCGCATCCAATCCTCCGGCTCTACCGTGATGGTCAGGTCGCCGCAGCACTCGGTCTGCTTCCGCAGCCTGCCGCCGAACCGCTTCTCCAGCTTGGCCAGAACGACCGTCAGCGAAGTGTCCAGTCCCTCGTTCAAGGCCTTGGCTCTCCGTGAAGCAAGACCTCGCGGGCGGGGATGCGCCGCAACCCATCGTAAGCATGCCTACTCTGCTTGACCCGGTCCCGGATCATCTCCAGACCCTGCCAGAGGGCCTCCGGGCGCGGAGGACAACCCGGAACGTAGACATCCACGGGGATGAGGCTGTCTATACCTTGGACCACGTGATACGTGTCCCAGACATTGCCTGACACCGCGCACGAACCCATGGCCAACACCCATTTGGGGTCAGGGATCTGCTCGTAGAGCCTGACCACCCGAGGAGCCATCTTGATAGTGCACCAGCCCGCCACGATCATGCCGTCGGCTTGGCGGGGTGAGGCGCGCATGGCCTCCATCCCGAAGCGGGCCATGTCGAAACGGGATCCCCCCAGAGCCATCATCTCTATGGCGCAACAGGCCAGCCCGAAGAGTAGGGGCCAGAACGAGAAGCTCCTGCCGAAGCCGAGCACCCGCTCGATCTGCACCGGCAAAGCTATGCCTCCCGGCAGACGTACCGGCCCACCCATGACCTCGTTCTGCTGCAATGCGGCACCGACCTCTGCGTCGGACGGCCGGCGTAGGGGATCGTCCATCACTCCCATTCGAACACGCCCTTCTTCCAGGCGTACACGTAGCCGACAAGGAGTATGGCGATGAAGATGAACATCTCGACAAGCGCGGGCGTGCCCAGCGATCGTAGTGAGACCGCCCAGGGATAGATGAACACCGCTTCCAGATCGAACAATACGAAGAGCACCGCGACCAGGTAGTAATGAACGTTGAAGGGCGCCCGGGCATCCGCCATTGGCACCACGCCGCACTCGTAGGGCTCACCCTTGCTGGGATTAACGCTCTTGGGTGAGAGCAGGTGTGAAATCGCGATGAAAGCAACAGCCATCGCGGCACCGATAGCGAACATGATCCCAAACTGGATGAGCAAGTCGATGGTCGGATTGACCAAGAAGACACCTCGCGTCGGGTATGAATCATCAGTCGGCGGGCCGCCCTGACGGCGGCCCACTCTAGCAGTTGTGACGATAACAAACCCTGAATCCAAACGCAACTGACTGCGTTTCCAGCCCGCCCTTCACCCTCCACGACCGCCACGCAGTGCGCGCCGGATCGGGCACCCGGTCTCCCCTGCCCCTGGGATATACTTCCGGGGTGAGTAGAGATCCGAGCAAGAAGATGCCTCTCATGGGGCACTTGGGTGAACTGCGGAGACGCCTCACCTACGTGGCCATCGCCGTCGTTGTCTGCGTCATAGGCTGCTTCATCTTCAAAGATCAGGTGCTGGCCGTCGTCATACACCCACTCGGGAGCACCGACGTCAACGAGTTGACCACTCTGGGCGTGACTGAGAGCTTCATGAACGTGCTCAAGGTGTCCATCTATGCCGGGCTGATCGTTTCTCTACCCTTCATCCTCTACCAATTCTGGGCGTTCATCATGCCGGGACTCTATGAGAACGAGAGGAAGAGCATCATCCCTTACGTCATTGCGACCACACTGCTCTTTCTCGGCGGAGTCGTGTTCGCATATTTCATAGTCCTCCCGGTCGGGCTGAGGTTCATGCTGGGCTACGGAGACGAGTACTTCGGCCAACTTCTGCAGGCGGAGAAGTACATCAGTTTCGTGACCATGTTCCTTTTGGCTTTTGGAGTCGTCTTCGAGCTTCCCCTGATCATGATGCTGCTGGCCTGGTCCGGCCTAGTCGATCATGTGAAGATGCGCAAGGTACGCAAGTACGCCATCCTGGCCGAGGCCATTATCGCCATGGTGTTCACTCCCAGCCAAGATCCGGTCAGCATGGCCCTCATGCTGATCCCCCTGATAATCCTGTATGAGATAGGTATATTGCTGGCAAAGCTCATCGGCAGACGAAGAGCAAAACGGGCCTTGCGGGAGGAACCTGTTGTATTGGGGGATAGCGGTCTGCCCGACTTGGGGAGCGAGGAGTGAGCACAGCCGAACCGCTTGTCGGCCAAGGATGATGGTGTTACCATCTTACCTATGAGTGCTAGGGGAAATGAAGGGGATGACAAGGGCAGAACGCCCGCTCTTACGGACGGCCTCAAACCTGTCACGACGCAGACCGTCTCCGACCAGGTAGCCGACCAACTCCGACAGTTGATCTCCTCCGGCCAGTATAAGCCCGGGAAACGTATCCCCTCGGAACGTGAACTGGCCGTCAAGCTTGGGGTCGGGCGGCCTGCGGTGCGTGAAGCGCTGCGAGAGCTGAAGGCTCAGGGCTTCCTCATCACGGGCCGCGGCGCTCAGGGAACAACCGTAGCCGACCTTCCTTCGCCCAGCTTCTCCGCGCCCTTGACCTCACTGGTTGGGGCGGGGGCGGAGCGGATCATCGAGTTGATGGAGGTCCGCAGCGCTGTGGAGATAGAGGCGGCCGGGCTGGCCGCCCGGCGGGCGACCCTGGAGGATCTCCATCGGCTGTCCATACTCCTCACGGCGCCTGGAGATGTGATCACTCCCGAGGAGGATGTGGCCTTCCACGCCGCCATCGCGGAGGCAACCCACAACCCTCTCATAGCCCGCGTCATTCAGGAGCCGGTCGAGCTTCTTCACGACCACATGGCCGCGATATTCAGCGCCTATTACAAGGAGCCAGGTGGGGCGATCAGCCTGCAGCAACAGCACGATGCCATTCGACGGGCCATCCGGTCAGGCGACGAGCAGAGGGCCCGTCAGGCGATGCGCCACCATCTCGATCACGTGGCCCGCGGTCTGGCACAACTGGTTGGCACCGGCCGCGTTATGCGTCTGGTCTTCCTTGGTCTAGATGGAACCCTGCTTGCGGGTCCACGGCTCATCTCGGAGAGGGCAAGACGTACCATCGCGAACGTCCGCGAAGCCGGGGTGGAGGTGGTGCTGGTGTCTTCCCGTCCGCCGAGGGAGATTCGCCCTTACCACCAAGAGCTCGGATTGCTGACGCCCTTCATCGCCTGCAGCGGCGCACTACTTTGGAACGCGCAGGCGGCGGCAGGCCTGGTACACGAGTCGGTATCCGCGGAACTGGCGGAAGAGATCGTGGCGCTCGGCAGAGATCTAGGAGCAATCGCCAACGTCGAGAGCGACGACGAGTGGTTCACTGATCGTTTGCGAAACCTTGAACGAGACAGCATCACAGATTATGAGATCTCTGAGCCCAATGGGGTAGGGATGGTAGATGAGGTTCTGCACTCCGGGGAACCTATCGACAAAGTCTTTCTGGACCTACGAGATCTGCCGGAAGAAGTCGCGATTACGGCCTCGGTCACTCTCAGACGAGCGTTCGAGGGCCGCGCGACCGTCGAAGAGAAGGCCCGCGGTATTGTGGACGTCATCTCCTTGGACGCTTCCAAGGCCGCGATGGCTCAGCAGTTGGCGCGACGGATGGCTATACCGGCCGAACAGACCATGGCAATCGGAGACGACGACAGCGATGCTGCTCTTCTGCGATGGGCGGGCATCGGGGTGGCGATGGGTAACGCCACTCCGGCTGCAAAAGCCGCGGCCGACACGATCACCTCTTCGAATATGAGAGACGGCGTTGCGGAAGCTCTGGAACAATGGCTGTTGAGAGGCAGGTCAGCAGGTGCCAACGTGAGCGTGCCCAAACCCGGGTTGCTCTGACAGTAACGCTAGAGGATAGACCACAGGGTGACGCCCAAGAACGCACCGTATAGGATGCCTCCCAGGAGAAGCGACCCCACTCCGAAACCGCTCTTTGCCAGGCGCAGGCGGCCGTAGAGGATCAGACCCGATAGGATGGCCACTCCTGCCGCCACCACCGCGTGCCAATCTCCACCGCCCCATAGCCGCCAATCAGTGAACGCCAGGCCGATAGCGACCGGGAAGGTGCTCTGGAAGACCATCGCTCCGGTGATGTTTCCCAAGGCCAGCGTGTCCTTCTTGTCCCGCATCCACAGCACGCTGTTGAACTTCTCTGGGAGTTCCGTAGCCACCGGGGTCAGAAGCAACGAGATCACCAGGGCGGGCACCCCGAGAGACTCGGCCACCTTGGTCAACTGCTCCACAAAAAGATCGGCGCCCAGAATGATCGCTGCCAGGGCCACTATCAGCTGGAGGATAACCCGCCCGAGCTGAGGAGATTCGGCGGTGCGATGGAAGTACAGAGATCGGCACTCCCCCTGCAGGTCCCCTTCGCTCGCCATGGTCCGGCGCACGTAGAACGCGTAACCCACGATGAGTAACACCGCCACCACGTACCGGAAGAATCCGATGTTGAAGAGACCGCAGACCACGGCGATCGTGTACGCGATGAGGAAGTACGCAAGATCACGACGCATGATCGTCCTGTTGTAACGCACTTTGAGAGTGCGCCGCTTCGTCAGGCTGAAGATGACTATCGATATGCCGCAGACGAAGATGGCCAGGGTCGAAAGCATGAAAGGCGCACCCAGGATGGCGCCGATACCGATCTCATGCCCCGAGTCTCCCCCTGAGACCAGGATGGCGATCAGAGGTATGACGGTCTCCGGCAGCGCCGTGCCCACAGCCGCAAGCACACTGCCCACCGCCCCCTCACCCAGATTCAGCTTGCGACCGAACCACTCGACCCCGTTGACGAACAGTTCGCAGCCGGCAAGAATCACGATGAACGAGATTATGAGAAGGACGATTGTCATCCGCGCGATTCTAACCGAAGGGGTAGGCGCTCTGCAAACGCTCCCACGTTCATCAGTGCGCTGTCCATCGAGTGGAGCACGCGAACACTGAGGTCATGCCCGTAGGCCCAAGAGGACGCTCAGCACCAGCACCACAAGCACGACCAAACATACACCCGAGAAGACCCAAACCCGCTGCCGGCCAAACGCCACGAGGAGCATCACCACTCGGGCCGCCGGGGTGGCGAGGAGCACCAGCAGCCCCAGATCGAAGAATCCGCCCGGCTCGAGGTTGGCCAGCGCGCCGGGCAGGCCGGAGATCGAACTCCGCCGCGGTACTGCACCATCCGTCCCCATAGCAGCAAGAACCGTACCGGCCAACATGAGCATGACTGCTAGAGACAAGCCCGCGATCAACAACCCCGATAAAGGACGGGCGAGGCGGCTCTCGAGACGTTCCTCATTCACCGCAGACTGATACCTCCTGCCGCCAGCAGCATCTGTACGGCGAAGGCGAAAAGCACGGCCGCCATTACCGCGGCAAGCACTGAACTCCTTACCCGCGAAGCCAGGCGCGATCCCAGAGAGGCCCCAACTACCACCCCCAGCACCACCGGTACCGTTACCACCGGGTCCACCATCCCCCGAGCCAAGTAGACCAACGCACCGGAGCAGGCGGTGACACCCAACATCAAAGTACTGGTGGCAACGGAGGCTCTGATGGGCACTCCCATGGCCAACCTCATGGCCGGCACAGTGAGAAAACCCCCTCCAACGCCGAGAAGCCCAGAGACATTCCCGGCCACCAATCCAAGCAGAAGGCCGAAAGGCAGCCGGCGCACCCGATACCCGACCTCACACCTCAGACTGGGATCGTAGTAAGCCGCTCCCAGACGACCCAGTCCCTCGTCCTCGAGAGGACGAGGCGCGGAAGCGTTTCGACGCACCCAAACGTACAGCGAGACCACGATCATGACGCCACCGAACACGGCGCTCAAGGCCTCTCTATTAAGTAGCGCCCCCACCACGCCTCCTGTGAGTGCGCCGAGAGCGAGAGCCGTTTCCACGCTGGCCCCAAGGCGCAGATTCGCACATCCCCGGCGAATGTAGTTGATGGAGCCGGCGGTCGAGGTCGCGACCACCGCGAGCAGACTGGCGGCCACCGCTCCGTGGATGGGTACGCCCAGAAAGAGAACGAGCACGGGGACGACGAAGATACCCCCGCCGAGCCCCACCATGGAGCCGAAGGTGCCACCCATGAATCCAGCCACTGTGAGAAGCACAACCTCTGTCATGTCGTAGAGGCTATCACGCGAGCGGAGTACTTCACCTATGCGACTCCAGTGCGCTACAGTTGCTCGTAGGGGAGTAGTCACCGCCGGTCGCACGGCTTCTCGGAGGGGGTGTCGATGTTCTGCAGCGAATGTGGTCAGCAACTACCCGACGACGCCCGTTTCTGTGGGGTCTGCGGCGCCCCCGTCAACCGGTCGGATGCCCCTCCGCCGGCGGGAGCCCCACTGGTTCCTCCGCCCGGAGCGACGGAGCCACCCGCCGTCCAGGTCGCGACCCCACGTGAGCCGACCATACCGCCGCCGCCCTCTCCCCCAGAGCGCGTTTCTGCATATGGAAGCTACGGGCCCGCAGCCCCGCAGCCTCCCAAGAAGGGCCACGCCGCCGTTTGGATCGGAATAGCTGCAGCGGTGGTGATCATCGCCCTCGCCGTCGCAGTCCCGCTGATAGTCCTGGCCGGTGACGATGACGAGCCGGCTTCGACTACCACGGTCTCACAGCCCCCCTCGTCGACCGTTCCCACGAACAGCTCGACCTCCGTCGCACCCACTTCAACATCCGTATTCTCCTCTACTTCCACCTCCGTCGCTCCGTCCACAACAATCACGCCGCCCGGAGTCCCTGGTGATTCTGAAGGCGAATGGGTGAGGATGGATCTGCCCGGACTCCCCGCGCCGGCCCGGGGAGTCTCCGCGTCGGATCGGGCCTTGCTCCTCGAGGTCGAGACGGGTGATGGCCGCGAGCTCTACGCCTACATGCTCGATCTGGGCACGGTGATCGAACTACCGGTCTCCGCCTCCGAGTTCTATGGTGAGGACATCGACGGCCTTCTTGCGATCTGGTGGGAAGGAGAATACGACGAGGAGAGCGGCCGGTATCACGACGAGCGTCTCTACGCCTTCCGACTCCCCGATGGCCCAAAGGTGGAGGTGGTTGCCCGCACCGGGATGTTTTACCCGTTGGTGGCCGGCCAATGGATCACATGGGTCGAGGGCGAGCCCTGGGAGGAAAACCCCGAGGAGTACTGGCTTCTGCGGGTGTTGGGCACCAAGATAGACTCGAACGGCTCCCCGCAGAGCGAACCGGTCGAGTTGGTCCCCTCGGCAACCGCCTTCGCCTTGGGCGACTCTGTCTGGACGTACGACCTCTCCGAGACCCACATCACCTGGGAACAATCGACCGCAGTCGGCCTGTACGAAGCCGGTACCTACGTGATGGATCTCTCCGCCCTCCAGCCTCTGGTTGTGGGCAACGAGGCCTGGCGGCCGTCACTGGGCGACGGTAAAGTGGCCTACTTTCAGGACGGGCTCAAGACGGTCGACCTGGCCACGGGGCAGGTCCAAGAGATCGATGCGGCGGGCGACTTTCCCACCGCCACGTCCACTTATGTCGCGTACTTCCGGAGCACACAGAGTGATGACCAATCGGCCTATGAGGTTGTGGCACGAGGCTACAACGGCAAGCACGAGCAAGCCTTGGGACTCCACTCCGACCCGCCCTGGCTTTCACCCCTCATCGCCGCTTCCGAGAGCCATGTGGCCTTCGCGGCCGACGGCCTGGCACACGTGTTCGAGTGGCAGGGCCGATAGGCGTCCCACTGCTCGCAGCCTATCCGTCTCCCACTGATCCACCACTGTATGAACCCCAGGTCCAGTCTCTGACAAGAGGCATGTCCTCTCCGTGCTCTCTGATGTAGCGGCCGTGGTCGACGTGGATGTCGCGCACCAACTGCCTCAGATGAGCCGCGCGTACCCCCAGGCCCGGAACCCGGTCGATCACATCGCGCACCAGACTGAAACGGTCGAGATCGTTCAGCACGGTCATGTCGAAGGGCGTGGTGGTCGTGCCTTCTTCCTTGTATCCCCTCACATGCAGGTTCCGGTGGTTGGTGCGACGGTACGTGAGGCGGTGGATCAGCCACGGGTAACCGTGATACGCGAAGATCACCGGCCGGTCGACAGTGAACAGACTGTCAAACTCCGCGTCGGAGATGCCGTTGGGGTGCTCATCCGCCGGCTGCAGCGTCATGAGGTCCACCACGTTCACCACTCGGACCTTGAGATCGGGCACGTACTTCCGCAGGAAATCCACAGCGGCCAACGTTTCGATGGTGGGGACGTCGCCGGCGCAGGCCATGACCACGTCCGGCTCGCCACCCTGGTCGTTGCTCGCCCACGGCCAGATTCCGATACCCGCGCTGCAGTGACGTATAGCCGAATCCATGTCCAGCCACTGCGGCTGCGGCTGCTTGCCGGCGACGATCACGTTGACGAGATCCCGGCTCCGCAGGCAGAGATCGCTCACATAGAGGAGACAGTTGGCATCGGGGGGGAGATAGACCCTAGTAACCGACGCTTTCTTGGTGAGCACGTGGTCAATGAAGCCCGGGTCTTGGTGAGAGAAACCGTTGTGATCCTGCCGCCAGACGTGAGACGTGAGCAGGTAGTTGAGGGAAGCTACCGGTCTGCGCCAGGATATCTCCTCGCAGACATCCAGCCATTTCGCGTGTTGGTTGAACATGGAGGCGATGATGTGGATGAAGGCCTCGTAACAGGAGAAGAAGGCGTGACGCCCGCTCAGCAGGTAACCCTCCACCCATCCCTGGATGGTGTGCTCGCTAAGGATCTCCATCACCCGTCCTGTCGGAGAGAGACGGTCATCGCCGGGCAGGATGGCGGCATTCCAGGTACGAGGTGTGACCTCCAAGACCGCGTTCAAACGGTTCGATGTGGTCTCATCCGGACCGAACAGACGGAAATCGGCCTGCTCCAGGTTGGCCTGCATCACCCCGGCCAGAAATTCTCCCATGGTCCTCGTGGCCTGTCCGGTCGTTCCACCGGGCGACGGCACATCCACAGCGAACTCGCGAAAATCGGGCAGCTCCAGATCGCGCAGAAGCAGCCCCCCGTTTGCGTGGGGGTTGTCTCCCATGCGCCGAGTGCCCTCGGGCGCCAGATTGGCGAGCTCCGGCCGGAACGCCCCGGTCTCATCGAATAGCTCCTCAGGCTTGTAGCTCTTCAGCCACTCCTCGAGCAGCCTGACGTGCTCGTCCGTCATATCGGAGAACGGCACTTGATGCGAGCGAAACGTGCCCTCGGTCGGAACCCCGTCCACGGTCTTCGGACCCGTCCAGCCCTTCGGAGTCACCAGCACAATGACCGGCCATGCGGGGCGCTCTACGATGCCTTCCACGCGCGCCCTCCGTTGGAACCGTTGGATGTCGTCCAACACGCGGTCCAAGGTGGCGGCCATCAGCTGGTGCATCTGCATGGGGTCATCGCCCTCGACGAAATACGGCGTGTGCCCGCACCCTCGCAGGTACTCGGCAAGTTCCTCCCGCTCTATCCGGGCAAACACCGTCGGATTGGCGATCTTGTATCCATTGAGATGGAGGATGGGTAGCACCGCCCCGTCGACGGCCGGGTTCAAGAACTTGTTCGACTGCCATGAGGCTGCGAGGGCGCCGGTCTCAGCCTCCCCGTCTCCTATAACACAGGTCACGATCAGATCCGGATTGTCAAACGCCGCTCCGTATGCGTGCGAGAGACAGTACCCCAGCTCGCCGCCTTCGTTGATGGAACCCGGAGTCTCGGCCGCAACGTGGCTGGGGACACCCCCGGGAAACGAGAACTGTTTGAACAGCCGTTGCATACCGGTCTCGTCTTGAGTGATCCCGCTGTAGTACTCGGTGTAGGTGCCCTCCAGATAAGTGTTGGCCACCATCGCCGGGCCCCCGTGACCGGGTCCGCACACGTAGATCATGTCGAGTTCCCGAGCCTTGATCACTCGGTTGAGATGCACGTAGACGAAGTTGAGCCCGGGACAAGTGCCCCAATGGCCCAGGAGTCGCCCCTTTATATCGTCGCGGGACAGAGGACGGCGAAGGAGCGGATTCTCCTTCAGATAGATCTGACCCACCGACAGGTAGTTGGCCGCCCTCCAATAGGCGTTCATGCGCTCCAATACCGCCGGATCGAGGGGTTTGGGCGACTCGGGCAAGAGGCCGGAAGAGTTGTCTGTGGTCATAGTGGTCCTCCCTCAGACGAAGGGACGTGATCGGGAACCGCGCCGGACGCCTCGCCGCGGCGCGATGCGCCGGCGTCGATCCCTCCAAATACCAGTTCATATGTATGACGGGCGATCATCAGCTCTTCATTGGTGTGTACGAGCATCACCGAACAGGACGCGCCCGGCGTACTCACGATCGACGCGTTCGCCTGGTTCCTTATCGGGTCCATGACGACACCCAGATATTCCAAGCCCTCGCAGATGAGCGAGCGGACGGTCACCGCGTTCTCCCCTATCCCCCCCGTGAAGACCAGCAGGTCCAGCCCGCCCAAGACCGCGGCCAGCGACCCGATGGTCCTGCGCGCCTGATAGCAGAACATCTCAACCGCCTGCGCCGCGGCTGCATGGCCGCCGGCGCGCAACTCCAACAGCGTCTCCATGTCGGCCGTCTCCCCCGACACCCCCTGCAGGCCGCTCTCCTTGTCGAGAAGGCGTTCCAGAGTCTTGTCATCGTAGCCGCATTCCCGGACCAAGTAGATCAATACCCCAGGGTCCAGGTCGCCGCTGCGGGTCCCCATCATGAAGCCGCCCAACGGGGTCATGCCCATGGTGGTCTCCACCGGGTGACCGTCAAGACAGGCCACCATGCTGCCACCGTTGCCCAGATGGGCGATCACCACACGGCCCTTCGCCCGTTCCGCGAGCACGCTCAACACGTATTCGTAAGACAGCCCGTGAAACCCATACTTGTGCACTCCCTGGTCGAAGAATCGACGGGGCAGAGGGAGCCGCCGGGCGATCTCGGGCATTCCGGCGTGGAACGCGGTGTCGAAACAGGCCACCTGGGGCAAACCGGGCCGCTGCGCCCGAAGGGCTTCGATGACCCGCAATCCGGCCGACATGTGCAACGGCGCCCAGGCCCTGTGCTCCCGCAGGTCATTGATCAACTCAGGCGTGAGTATCTTCGGACTGAAATGATTCGGCCCACCGTGGACCACCCGGTGCCCGATAGCCTCGATGGATGGAAGCTCCCTATCGGACAAGACGGCCAAGGCTTGGTCGATGGCGTATTCGTACTCGACGCTGTCCAGAACGCGATCGGCAAACGTCTCCCCGCTACAGTCGACGAACCACAGCCTTCCGCCGCCCTGTCCTATCCCCTCAACCGCCCCCCGGGCCAGCAACTCTTCCCCGGGACCATCTTCGGGCAGTCTCGGTCCCGACCCATCCTCCGCGGGCCCCCTGCCCCTGGGTGGCCCCATCTCATAAAGATGGAACTTCAAGGAGGAGGACCCACTGTTGATGCACATGATGGTCTGGCTGGCGGCCACCGCCTCATCCACACTCTTCGTCAGAACCGACCACCCTCCCCACGTTCACGACGGCCTCCGTCTTTCAGTTCCTGCCAACGGAAGCAGTCGATCGTGTGATCATTCACCATACCGGTGGCCTGCATATGCGCGTAGCAGATCACAGGACCAACGAAGCGGAAACCGCGCGCTTTGAGGTCGCGACTTAACCTCCTGGCCTCATCCGTCTCAGCCGGGACCTCCGCAACGGTTCGCCACCTATTATGAATGGTTTCACCATCGACGAATCGCCAAACGTAAGTGGCGAAACTCCCATGGTCCTCTTGAACGCGCAGAAAGGCCCGGGCGTTGGAGATGGCCGCTTCCACCTTCAGACGATTGCGGATGATGCCTGGGTCGGCCAGCAACCGCTCGACATCCTCCGAGCCGTAATCTGCCACTTTCGCCGGGTCAAAACCTGAGAAGGCTTTGCGGTACCCCTCGCGCCTGCGAAGTATGGTCAGCCAACTCAACCCTGCCTGAGCACCCTCAAGCAGCAGGAACTCGAATAGGCGTTGATCATCGTGGACCGGTACGCCCCACTCCCGATCGTGGTACCTGACGTAGAGAGGGTCATCTCCCACCCAGGCGCAGCGTCCAGGCGATTCCGGCATCAAGCTGAGATCCTCTCAGTGGAGCGTCCGCAGCGGCCGAACCGAGCACCGGTCATACCAGGCACGATGCGCAGCCACCAGGACGCTCTACTCATCACAGACCCTCAACTCAACGCTCGGTTCTAGGACAATCACCCTCGAGTCTGAGACTTCTCAACACCCCCTGACGGTCTTCGTTGGCGTCGCAGCTCCTTCACCGTCAAGCACGGTCATGTTGTCAGACCCGGAAGGAACGTCGCTATTTGCGGGAATAGTAGTAAGAATATGATACAGACGATCAATGCAGCGAGAAACGGAAATATACCCCTGAATATCGTTTCCAGAGGTACATCTGGTGCCACCCCTTTTATAACATATACGTTCACACCTACCGGGGGAGTGATAACGCCCATTTCTGCAGCAAGAACTATCATGACTCCGAACCAGATAGGGTCATATCCCATCTTAGTGACAATGGGGAACAGAATCGGGATTGTAAGAGTGACAAGGGCCAGCGAATCCATGAAGCAGCCGCCGATGAGATATATAGCCATGATCATCAACATGATGAGCATTGGGGGGACCGGCAGCCCTCCCACCCATTCAGAGAGCGCGAACGGCGCTCTGGTTATCGCCATGAAGTGACCGAATATGGTGGCGCCGGCAATGATGGTGAACACCATGGCCGTTATTCGGGTCGTCTCAGCCAGAGCACTCCACAGGGCCTTCACACTCACCGTTCTCCTCACCACGGCGATCACGAGAGCCCCAAAGGCCCCGATCGCTCCGGCCTCCGTGGGAGTGAACCAGCCGACGAACAGCCCTCCCATCACCAGAGCGAACAGCAGCAACATCTCGATGATGCCACTGAGCGCTCTCACCTTCTGGCCCAAAGACGTCTTCTCCGCAGCGGGAGCAAGCTCGGGCTTCCGCCATACCAGAAACATCACCGTGAGGGCAAACAGAATGGTGAGGAGAATCCCCGGTAGAATGCCCGCGATGAACAGCTTCCCGATGGACTGTTCGGTCATTACCCCGTAGATGATCAGCACCGTACTCGGGGGGATCATGATGGCCAAGCTGCCGGCAGAAGCAACCGCTCCGGTGGCAAGAGCGTCCTGGTACTTGTAACGCTTCATCTCGGGCAACGTCACCTTGCCCATAGCGGCGGCCGCGGCGGTCGTGGACCCGCACATGGCTCCAAACCCGGCGCACGCGACGATAGTGGCCAGCGCCAGACCGCCACGTCGGTGCCCGAACCAAGCGTTGGCAGCTCCGAACAGGCGCGTACTGATCCCAGCGTAGAACGCTATCGTCCCCATCAAAACGAACATCGGTGCTACAGACAACGAATACGACGAATACGTTACCCAAATGTCCTTCGCAACGATCCGCAGGGCCGGCGACCATGCCGACGCAATACCGAATCCTACACAACCGACCGCAGCCATCGTATATGCCACAGGCATACGCAGCAGAAATATGATAACCAGAACTACAATACCAAGTACAGCAATGGTTGTCGCACTCATGGCTTCACAGCCTTACTTATACTTTTTATCCAAGAGGGTAATATCGCAACAGCCGTCATCGCTAGGCCAAAAGCCAAAAACCACAAAAACGGATAAAACGGCACGTACACAGCCATAGTAGTCTCACGTGATACTTTCATTTCTTGTCCGACTATTACGGCCTGCCAACTAGCAATAGCAAAAAACGCTACGCTAAACAGTCCAATGAAGCTGCCAACAATACCCTGAACACGATCAGGAAGCCGTTCCATCAAAATCTCAACTGCAATATGGCCGTTTTCGTATGCACAATAGGCAACTGCCGAGCTGACAGATACTGCGGTTAGTAACTGAACATAGTCATAGGTTCCCTGGATAGAACTCCAACCATATCTGAGTATCACATTGGCAACAACAAGCATCATCATAACGAACAAGCCAATGCGGGCGATATAGTCGAAATACTTGGTTATTGCTCCAACGAAACGGAAGAGTTTATCCATGTTGAAGCGACCTCACCTTTCGAGTCGCAGCGAGAAGGTATCGTGTCTTTGGGCGCCCCGGCAAACCGGGGCGCCCGAAGACTATGAAAGGCCGATTTACGGTTCCCACTTTTCGTATTCACGCTCGTTGGCTTCGGCCATGATCGCCTTCACGTCGGCGATGATCTCCTGTCCAGGCAGACCTAGACCGTCCAGGGTGGCCTGATGCTCCACCTCTATGGGCTTGATGATCTCGGTCAGCTTCGCCTGCTCGGCCTCGGGCAGGTAATGGATCTCATGTCCCTCGGATATCTCGATCGCGTGCTCATGAGCGTAATCCCACATGGCGCCGGCCTTTATGGCTGCATCCATCGCGACCTGGTCGAACGCCGCTTTGAGATCATCCGGGAGCGAATTCCACTTGTCCAGGTTCATAGCCACCCAGAAGAAGTCCGAAGCATAGAGCTGGTTCATGAGCGTGGAATGGCCAAAGAGCTCATTGTGCTTCCAACCTTCCAATGTTTCCGCCGGGGAGAGAAGGGCGTCGATGGTACCCTTCTGAGCCGCTTCATAAACGTCTGCCATCGGCATGGATATCGGGTCTGCGCCGACCAGCCCGATGGCTCCCACCGAGGTACCGGAACATCTGATTCTCAGGCCCTTGAGCTGGTCGACGGTTTCGATCGGATAGTCGGCATGCAGCCATCCGGGCCCGCAGGCATAGATGAAGAGCACATGGGTACCGGCGAACTCTTCAGGTTGGTACTTGTCGTACAGCGTCTGACCTGCCCAAGCCATTGCGCTCGTGTTTTCCGGAGGAGAGATGCCCGGCTGCATCGCCGTCTGCATCACCGGGAACGACTGCGGATTGTAACCCATGCTCGATTGTCCGCAATCGGCAATGCCGGACTTCACCGCGTCATAGTTGTCCGCCGGAGCCGACAGCGTGTTGACTGGGAACCATTCGATCTCGAACTTGTACTTGCCGTTGGTGGCCTGCTCCACCATCTCAAACAGGCCGGGGAAGTTGTGCGTCTGGTCGACGTGCGTAGGAGGCTTCTCATGAGTGAACGAGAGCTTTATGACCTCGGGCTCTGCTGTGCCCGCGGTGGTCGTGGTTTCCGGAGCGGCTGTTGTCTCCGGGCCCGCTGTGGTCTCTGGGCCGGCGGTAGTCTCCGGAC
>JAAYCW010000028.1 GCA_012729575.1 Actinomycetota bacterium
ATGGGTCTAGGCCCCGGTGACGAGTGCCCCTGCTGCGGTGCGGCCATGCACACTGCGACCGAGAGCTCCAGGGGTTTGGATTCTTTGGCGTCGGCCCGAGGAGGTGAGCGGGGGTCTTGCTGCCCGGGATCCCGAGCGCTCGGGCGCGGCGCTTCCTCGGTCTGCTCGCCCAGGGACTTTGGCAACCCTGGCGGCCTGAGTTCTGGCGGACTCCGGTTGGTCTGTCTCGAATGCGGATGTGAGCTTGGTGAGATCTCGGTCCCTTTTGCAGGTGAGAAACATCCCGTTCTGATTCCGGCTGCCTGAATCTCACGGCTGAGTGCCAATTGAGCGTGGACTGATCTGCCGTCTGCGTCACACAAGCACGGGCGGCAAGTCCCTTTGGCACAGATCTGGGCGGTAGGCTGCGTTCGGGAGGATCACTCTTCAATCAGGTGCTTCAGGTTCTGCAACGTCAGATGAGCGGCCCGCTCTTGATTACGCTCGATGAAGAGGCGGCTTGCCAGTTCGCCAGGGAAGTCTCCGGGAATCGTGTACTCCATGTGGATCTCCACCTGGGTTCCATCGTCCTTGGGCAGGTAATCCCAGGACAAACGCCCGGCTAGGGCTCCCTCATTCTCCGCCTTCCAGTGAAAAGAACCGTCGGGTTCTGCCCGGTCTTCAATGACTCTGGTGGTCAAGGGGAAGTGTGCGCCGGCCATCAGGTAGGTGTGGCTGACTGTCGTCCCCGGAGAACCATCGCCCTGTTGGCTTTCTATTTGAGCCAGTCCGACGAACCAGCGACACCAATTCCGTGGATCGATGGCGAAAGCGTGGACCTTCTCAGGCGGCGCTTGGATGAAGATGCTGTCCTTTACATAAGCCATCTCAGCCTCCTTGGCAGCAAGACCTAGCTGGGAGGTGTACGCCGAAACGATGCCCCCAAACTTGATTGTCCGCGTTCGGGCAGAAGTGTCAAGGACTCGCCTGGACGGCTCCGTTGATGGGGGCGCCGCTGGTACAGGCGAGAGACAGTGGTCGTCCTGCAAAGAAATGGCTCCTCGGGCAGGACTCGAACCTGCAACACCCTGATTAACAGTCAGGTGCTCTACCATTGAGCTACCGAGGAGCGTAGACCTCGCGTAGTATAGGCAATACACCTATCTGGTGCAAATGTCGTTCGAAGAAGACCGGAGGAGGCTTTCGGTGATGGGAATCGGCACATATATCGAGTGCTTCAAGGCATACGATGTGCGGGGCCGGGTCCCCGACCAGCTGAACCCTGCCCTTGCTAGGTTCATAGCGCATTCATATGCCGAACTGATCAAACCAAAAAGGGTGGCGGTGGGCCACGACGTACGGCTCACCAGTCCGGAGTTGAGCCAAGCGCTGTGCGAGGGCCTGGTGGATTCTGGAGTGGACGTGGTCGATATCGGTCTCGTGGGTACGGAGGAGGTCTACTTCGCTACGTTCTCGCTGGATTTGGATGGGGGCATCATGGTGACCGCCAGCCACAATCCCCGCGACTACAACGGCATGAAGTTCACCCGGGAGAAGGCTCGTCCTATCAGCGCCGACACCGGCTTGATGCAGATGGAAGAGACCACGATGGAAGAGCTGAGGCGTGACGGCTATATCCACTGGGGTCCGCCGGCCAGGGATGAATCTGCTCCTCGTGGGACCGTGACTCCAGCGGACACGCGTCCCGACTACATCGAGCACCTGTTGACCTATGTGGACCTCGATAAGCTGTGCCCCTTGAAAGTGGTGGTCAATGCCGGGAACGGGGGAGCGGGGCCGGTCATCGACTTGTTGGAGCAGTCGCTGCCCTTCCATTTCGTCAAGCTCAACCATACTCCCGATGGATCGTTTCCCGCGGGAGTTCCCAATCCCATGCTGCCTGAGAATAGAGCCGTCACCTCAGAGGCAGTGCTTGCCGAGGGGGCCGATCTTGGGATCGCCTGGGACGGTGACTTCGATCGCTGCTTCTTCTTTGACGAGAAGGGCGGCTTCGTCGAAGGGTACTACCTGGTAGGGCTGCTCGCGGAGCGGGCTCTGAAGCGACACCCCGGTGCCTCGATCATTCACGATCCCAGGTTGGTTTGGAACACGGTGGATATCGTGCGGGGGGCAGGCGGGAGCCCGGTGGTCTCGAAGAGCGGTCATGCCTTCATCAAGGAGAAGATGCGGGAGATAGACGCCGCCTACGGGGGCGAGATGTCTGCCCACCATTACTTCAAAGAGTTCTCTTACTGCGACAGCGGAATGATCCCCTGGCTGCAGGTGGCGGAGGCCATAAGCGAGCAGGGTCGCCCACTGTCGGAGATGGTCGAGGAGAGAATAGCCGGTTACCCGGTAAGCGGCGAGATCAATCTCACGCTTGCAGATCCACGCGCAGCTTTGGCGGCCGCCAAGGAGCGTTATGCATCGCAGGCGATCGGGGTTGATGAGATCGACGGGCTGAGCGTGGAGTTCGCCGACTGGCGGTTCAACGTGCGTATGTCGAACACGGAGCCGGTGGTACGTGTGAACGTGGAGACACGGGGCGATGCCGACCTGCTGGAGGAGAAGACCGGCGAGGTGTTGCAGGTGTTGGAGCAGGCCCGATGAGGGAGCGGCCCGCATGAGGATCGCGCTTGCTCAGATCAATTCGACGGTCGGTGATCTCAAGGGAAATGCGGCGCTCGTGGTGGCCCACTGTCAGAAGGCCGTAGCGGCGGGGGCGGATATCGTCGTGTTCCCGGAGTTGGTGATCTGTGGTTACCCGCCGGAGGATCTGGTGTTGAAGGACCACTTCCTCGCCGACTGCCGGCAGGCTTTACTTGGGTTGGCAAACGCCTGCCGCCGGCTCACGGTACTGGTCGGAATCCCCTTGGCTGAAGACGGAAGGGTATACAACGCGGCGGCCGTCTTGTCGGGGGGCGCGGTGGCGGGTTGGTACCGCAAGATCATGCTCCCCAATTACGCGGTTTTCGACGAGAAACGCTACTTCGCTCCGGGAGAACGACTGACGGTGGTACAGGTGGGTGAAACCAGGTTGGGCGTGACCATCTGCGAAGACATCTGGGAGGAGAAAGGCCCCGCGGCTGCGGAGGCGTTTGTTGGTGGAGCCGGCGTGATAGTCAATCTGTCCATGTCCCCCTATCATCAAGGGAAGGGCCGGGAGCGCGAGGAGATGCTGGGGAAGAGGGCTCGTGCGGCCGGAGCCTGGGTGTGCTACGCGAACGGCGTGGGAGGGCAGGACGAGCTGGTCTTCGATGGACACAGTCTGGTCTTCGACCCCAGTGGCGAGGTGAAGGCGCGCGCCGCTCAGTTTAAGGAGCAACTCCTCGTAGTGGATGTGGAGCCCCCAAAACTACAAGGCACGGGTGGGGGCTCGTGGCCGCTCGACGTTGTCCGAGTGGATCAGCGCTGTTCCGTCGCTGATCTCTCGTCGAGGGCTCCACTGCCGTCTTCGCAGGTGGCGGAGCCTCTCGGCCCCGAGGGCGAGGTATACGAAGCCCTGTGCCTCGGTGTGAGGGACTACACGCTGAAGAATGGGTTCAAGCAGGTGGTCCTGGGCATCAGCGGAGGAATCGATTCGGCCTTGACTGCCTGTATAGCCGCAGATGCTCTGGGGCCCGAAAAGGTGACCGCCGTGTCCATGCCCTCGCGCTTCTCTTCTTCCGGCACCAAGAACGATGCTCGGGAGACCGCAGAGCGGCTGGGCATCCACTACTATGAGCTGTCGATCGACACCATATTCGAGTCGTATCTGGAAGGTCTGTCCTCCCATCTGGAGGCCGACAACTGTGGTGTCACCCAGCAGAACATCCAGGCTCGGATCCGGGGGAACCTGTTGATGGCGCTCTCCAATCGGTATGGATGGCTGGTCCTTACCACCGGCAACAAGAGTGAGACTGCCGTTGGGTACACAACCCTCTACGGCGATATGGCCGGTGGGTTCGCGGTGCTCCAGGATGTGCCAAAGACGCTCGTCTACAGGCTGGTTGAGTATCGGAACAACCTTGGACCGGGTGAAGGGCCCGTCCCTGAGTCAACGGTCAAGAGGGCTCCTTCGGCTGAGTTGGCGCCTGACCAGACCGATCAAGACAGTCTTCCACCGTACGATATTCTCGACCGAATCATCGAGGCTTACGTGGTCAACGACGACAGTATCGAGGAGATAGCCGGCCGCGCCATAGATGAGGAGGTCGTGCGACGGGTGGTGGCGCTGATCGACGGCAACGAGTACAAGCGTCGCCAGAGCGCCCCAGGGGTGCGCATCAGTCCCAAGGGTTTCGGGAAGGACCGTAGGCTCCCCATCACCAATCGATATAGGGCTTAGCCAAGGAATGATGTGAGCGACTATCTGATCAGCGAAGCAGGGCTGGGAGCCTCCGTAGGTGAGGTCGTTCCGCAGTCGGCACAATTCGATTCGCTGCTCTTGGATTCCGGGGAGACGCTGCAGCCTGTCACAATAGCGTACGAGACCTACGGCCGGCTCAACGAGGAACGTACCAACGCCATCTTAATCCTGCATGCCCTGTCGGGTGATGCTCACGCCGCCGGATATCACGGGGGGGAAGACAAGCCGGGTTGGTGGGAGACCATGATCGGACCGGGAAAGGGTTTCGATACCGACCGATACCTGGTGGTCTGCTCGAACGTTATCGGAGGCTGTAAGGGCAGTACCGGACCCAACAGCATCAATCCGGCCACCGGCAGAGAGTATGGGATGAGCTTCCCTGTGGTCACGGTGGGCGATATGGTCCGGGCCCAGAAGCTGCTCATCGACCATCTGGGCATCGAAAGGCTACTCTGCGTCAGCGGAGGGTCGATGGGGGG
>JAAYCW010000029.1 GCA_012729575.1 Actinomycetota bacterium
CCATTTGACTGGTGCGGTAAAGTTCGATGAGGAGCGAGAAGGCCCGCCGGGCCCTGTCAGGATGGGAACAGCGATAGCATGAAGAGTAGTGAAGCGATCAAGATCGGTGCGCAGTCTCTCTGGAACCGGACCATCGGCCGTCCGATCTGCGTCTCGTTCGAGGTGACGCACTCCTGCGTGGCTCACTGCCGCCACTGCGATAAGGGGGGCATCAAGCCCGACCCGGTTCTTATGAGCTTGGACGACTACCGGCGCTTCTCAGAAGAACTCAAGCCGGGTCTTTGCCAGTTATCCGGCGGCGAGCCTCTCCTACGCGAAGACCTGGAAGACATCACTCGTGCCATCAAGCGGCGCAGCGGATTGCCTATGGTCGTATGCGTCAGCAACTCGTGGCTTATGACCGAGGAACGCTACCTTTCTCTTAACGGGGCGGGAGTTTCTCTCTTCTCCTTCTCCCTGGACTTCCCCGACGATCGTCACGACGACTTCCGTGGTATTCCGGGGCTGTTTGCGAAGATGAGCGAGCTGATCCCGTATCTGGTCAAGAAGTACGACCGCAAGGACATCGTGCTCAACTCCGCCCTGACTCACGACAACTTCACAGAGATACCGGGATTGGTGCGCAAGGCCGAGGAGTGGGGGACCCAGATATCCTTCAGTGCCTACAGCCGTCTGCGTACGGGGGACGAGAGCCTGTGCATCAGTGCCCCGGATGATCTGGCCCTCCTGCGGCGCCATCTTGACTGGGCCAAGCAGCACAAGCGCAGCTCGAAGAGCATCCTCAATTCCGACTACATTCTCGACCAGACCTACCGTTTCTTCGCAGAGGGCGGGATGAATGGATGCAAGGCCGGTCTGCGTTTTCTGGTGGTCCGGCCCGACGGTCTTATCAACGGCTGTTCGATGTTTCCCGAACTCCAGTACAAGTCGCACAGGGAGACCGTCAAAGGGTTCAAAGCCACGCGCGACAGTTGCGACCAATGCTACGTCTCCATTCGGGCGGGCACTGAGCGGTCGCTGTTCAGGCTGTTCCAAGACAACGTGGGTCTGGCCGTCAGCACGCCGAGCTACTCGCACACGGAGGAGTGAGCACGGAAGCGTGAGTCTCGCCACGCAACAGACGTGGCGACAGGCGTGAGATGTCGTTGCCGGGGCTTGGCCGGCGTTTGCCTAGTGCTTGCGGTGCACCAGTTTCAGAGCCGACCAATCGCGGTCCAGAGCCGCGACCTTCACATCCACCATCCCCTGGGTAAGAGCGATGCGGCGGATGATGTTCTCGTTGAGGTCGCTGAGCGTCTCTCCTCTCCGGCGGCCGGGCACCTGTCGCATCCAAGAGACCCATAGGCTGCCGCTGAGAGCCAGTTTCTCGCGCAACACCGGGAATGCACCGGTCAGTTCTCCCTTCTCCCGAGCGAACATATGGATGTAATCGTACGGGCCGGCAAGTCGCGACAACTCTTCGGTCGCAGAGAGGACGGTGACGCCCTCGGGCAGTGGCGAGAGAGGATTGTCGTTGTTGTCGGGAGGAGTGATCACCACTCCGGTGATCCCTTCACGCAGTCCCAGCTTCTTGTGCAAAGGATTGATGCCGGCAGATTCGGGATCGGCTGGTGCTGCCGCCGCGGGCGCTGCGGTGGCGGCCTCCGAGCC
Organism: Actinomycetota bacterium; assembly: GCA_012729575.1. GTDB lineage: Bacteria > Actinomycetota > Thermoleophilia > RBG-16-64-13 > RBG-16-64-13 > RBG-16-64-13. The sequence continues at coordinate 1,651 of JAAYCW010000029.1, forward strand.
CGCCGGCAGGGGCTGAGTCTCGGCCATCTCCTTGGCCGTCATCTCCTTGGCCGGGGTCTTCTTGGCCGTCGCCCCCTTCGCGGGAGTCTTCTTTGCGGCGGCCTTCTTTGCTGGGGCCTTCTTGGCGGACGTCGCGGTGACCCCGGCCTTCTCAGAGGCGGTCTTCTTGGGCGTACCTTTCTTCAGATCGGCGGTCTGCTCCCCGCGGGCCGAAGTCTTGCCGGTAGCGAGTTTCTCCTCAGGGGACTTCTTCACCGCTCTATTCTTGGGCTTGGCGTCTTGCGCTTCGGGCATCTCGTCTCCGCCGATCGTCGAAACCATAGATTCATTCCCGGCCACGTTTTCGGCCATGTTAGCACCGTAGGAGCCTGTGGACTATGTGGGCACTCTGGACTATCTGAGCGCCCTGCTCTACGCTTGCAGCGCCCGAAAGAAGAAAGTGAGGCGGTGCACCGGGGTTCCGGACAACTGGGGAGGAGTAGATGTACTGTTCTAATTGCGGCCGGTTCGTCGAGGAGGGCAAAGCCTTCTGCAAGAACTGCGGAGCTCCAGTGCCAAAACCTCCGGATGCTCCTGCTGAACAGGAGGCTCCTACCGAACGGCCGCCGTTGCAGACTGAGCCCCATCCAGCACCGTCGGCGACTGAGGAGGGGGGTATTCCGCCCGCCGTGCGAGAGTTTTCGCCGCCCCCGCCCCCGCCCCCGCCCGCGGTCGGCTACGGGTCTGACTACAGTCGGCAGCCTGTGCCGGGACCGACAGGCTCCCGGAGTCGCACGGGGCTCATCGTGGGAATCATGGCTGCGGTCATCGTTGTCCTGGCCGGAGCCGGAGTGGGTGCGTATTTCGCCTTCTTTCGGGACGGGGACGTGGCGACCGAGACCGTGACGGCCGCAGTGTCTTCATCGACCACTCGGGAAGAGCCGGACGTCACGTCGTCGAGCATCATCGAGGAGCCGGGCATCACGACTGAGGCATCCACCGCTCAGACCATTCCTGCTCTTACTACCACGACCGCCGGTTCGTCGGCCACGGGTGGACCATCCGTCTCCGGTGGTCCGTCGGCGGCCTATCTCCGGGCCGTTGACGCCCTGGTTGCGGAGCTCGACTACGACGACCGTCGTATCCCGGAACTGGCGACGGAGATCAACACCTCAGCACCGGGAGTCCCCGTCTGGGTCCGCGACGAGCTATCGCTCATGTTGGGTTCTTTGGACAATTCAAATACGGAACTCGCTGCGCTTGATGTGCCCCGCGGCTTCGAGGATTCATATTCCTGGCTCGAAGAGGCAGCTCTACACATGGGGAATCGCCTACACGCGACGATCCAGGGCATCGAGGCCGTCTGGGACGCCGGTGAGGTGAGCACAGAGGCCGCCGGATTCTTTGACGAGGGACGCAACGAACGGGACGCCTACAGGGAAGCGCTCCAGAGGTATTACGGGTCGCTGCCGGTCCATTAACAGAACCACACCTGGTCAGAGCACCGGGTTTTCCGCAGCCGCGGATTTCCTGAGCGAGGGATTTCGTGATATGTTCTTGAGCTTGGCAGGGTTGCTTCCTGTCGGCCGTGGGGGGGTCTTCCTCGGGGCCCCATTTGAATGTTGGAGGAGAACAGTATGAAAGTGCTCGACGAAGGGGTCAATCCCCTCTTCATGGACCCGGATCCGGATAAGGCGCGTGACTTCTTCCGGCAGAAGACTCGGGCGATGGTCGACAAGCGGACGACCGAGAAGGAGGCGGTGGAGAAGTACGTCACCGACGGATGTTACCTCGCCATAGGCGGCTTCGGCGCCAACCGTATCCCTAACGCGATAGTCCATGAGATCGTCAGGCAGGGGCGCAAAAACCTCGGTTTTCTGGGGCACACCTCCACACATGATTTCCAGGTGCTTGCGGCAGGCAAGGTCTTTAACCGGGTCGATTCCGCCTATATCGTGGGACTGGAAGCCCGCGGCCTCTCGCGGAACGCCCGGCGGTATATGGAATCCGGAGAGGTCCAGGTGACGGAGTGGTCCAATTACGCCTTGGCTGCCCGCCTCAGGGCTGCTGCCGAAGGGGTGTCGTTTGGGCTGACGCGCTGCATGCTGGGGACCGACACTTTCAAGATGTCGGCCGCCAAAGTGGTCGAATGCCCTTTCACCGGCAAGAAGTTCGTGGCTGTGCCGGCGCTCTGGCCGGACGTGGCCGCCATCCACGTTCACGAGGCCGACATGTACGGCAATTCGGTGATACGCGGCATCTCGGTGGCCGACCTGGAGCTGGCGCGGGCGGCCAAGCATCTCATCATCACGGCGGAACGCCTGGTGAATAACTCGATCATCCGCGACGATCCTACCGTGACTTCGATCCCCTTCTATCTCGTGGATGCTGTGGTCGAGGTCCCGTTTGGGAGCTATCCGGGGAACATGCCCTATCTGTACTTCTCGGACGAGGAACACCTCGCCCAGTGGTTGAAAGTGGAGAAGGATCCGGAGGAGTTCAAGAAATTCCTCGATCACTACATCTACGGTGTCGACAGCTTCGAGGACTACCTGGTGCGGTGCGGTGGTCTCAAAAGGATGGAAGAGCTGCAAAAACTCGAGAGCTTCGTCGAAGACTGACGGGCGCGCAAGGCGAAGGAGCTGACTGATATGGCACCCGAATACAACATGATGGAACTCATGATCTGCGTGGCGTCTCGCTACCTCGAAGACGGGAAGACAGTCGCCGTGGGTACCGGAGCCCCCTGCGCAGCCGCTATGCTCGCCCAGAAGACGAACTCTCCGGAGCTGGTCATTCTTTTTGAAGCCGGGGGAGTGGCGCCCCAGTTGCCGCAGATGCCTATCTCGGTGGGAGACTCGAGCACCTTCTACCGAGCCGTCATGGCCGCCGGGATGGTGGAGATGATGACCACCTGCGCCCGGGGCCAAGTGGACTATGCTTTCCTGGGTGGGGCCCAAATAGACAAGTACGGCAACATCAATTCCACCTGCATCGGTGACTATTATAAGCCCAAGGTCCGATTCCCCGGGAGCGGCGGCGCCAATGATTTCGCCTCGCTTTGCTGGCGGACCATGGTCATGACCGTGCACGAGAAGGCCCGGTTCGTCGAGAAGTGCGACTTCGTTACGTCGCCGGGATTCCTCGGTGGAGATGGTGGCCGGGAAGAGGCGGGTCTGCCCCAAGGTGGTCCGTACAAGATCATCACCGACTTGGCGGTCATGGGCTTCGACGAGAGCACGCATGCCATGCAGATCGAATCTCTGCACCCCGGTGTGGAGGCGGATAAGGTCCAGGCGGAGACGGGATTCGAACTGGTTATCCCCGCTGAGATCGGCCGCACCGAACCCCCCACTGCGGAAGAGCTGCGCATCCTGCGCGACGAGGTCGATCCGGGGAGGCTGGTGATCGGGAGGGCCTGACAGGACAGCTTGTGCTGTCCGGTCCAGTTCACGCTCGAGTACTCGCGATACTGTCGCGGACAGCACAAGCTGTCTGTTGATCAGGGTCGGTGAGTGAGGCCTTGCACTGAGTGGCTTATGAGACCCCAGAAGAAAGTCAAGGCAGGGTGGACCGGGTGAGCGAGTAGCGCGACACGTACTCGTACAGAGAGCGTAGCGAGACGACTCGGTCCGCCCCGCCTTGCTGCTACTCTACGAAGCCCTCCACCACGTACGTCCAGCCCGCCTTTTTATCGCGGTGCAGCTTGATGTACTTGCGCTTCTCGGCGTCGAGCAACAGGCTGCTGAAGCTGCGGTAGCCGTAGGCCGACTCGTTGAAAGAAGGCTTCTTGCGCTGCATGGTGTCCTTGACCATGGAGGCGAAGATGGGGTCCTTGTTCTCCCGGATGAGGGCCGCGATGGACTCGAGGAGCAGGTCGAAGACCTCTCGCTTCTCCGGGGGGACGTCTACGGCCTGAGGGCCGACGGCAGTGGCCGTAGGCTGTTTCTCCAGGTCCTCGTAGAAGATGAACTCGTCGCAGTTTCCGGCCAGCAGATCCGATGTCGACTCCTTCATTCCCAGGCCGATCACGTGCTTGCCGTTCTCCTTGAGCTTCGACACCAGGGGGGAGAAATCGGAGTCGCCCGACACGACCACGAAAGTGTCGATGTGTTCCTTCGACCAAGCCAGGTCCATGGCATCCACGGCCAGCCGGATATCGGCGGAATTCTTGCCTGTCATGGATCGGCGCGGGATCTCGATCAGTTCGATGGCGTTCTCGTGGAGGGGCTTGGTGTACTGCTTGTACTCTCCCCAGTCGGCGTAGGCCTTCTTGACTATAACTTTGCCCTTCTCCACCAGACGTTCGAGGATCTTGTGGATGTCGAACTCTCCACGGCGGTGTTTGAAGCCGATGGCAAGGTTCTCGAAGTCGATGAAGACGGCCAGGGTGCGTTCGGTTTCTGCCATATGGTCTCGGTGCTCCTTCCCCAAGATAGTGGCACCAGAATGTGTGTCAATGGGTAGATTCTTGCACGTTTTCCGCAATCCTGTCGTCCGGGGGTTCGGTGTTCCCCCGAGCGGCCTACAGTAACTCTAGGAAGCTCTCCATGGCCTGGCGCGATTTCTCCTGCTCTGCTCCTCCGCGCCCGAGGGCGTCACCGTCGATGGCCAGGAAGGGTATGCCCGCTTCGGAAAAGGCCGCGCGGACAACCGGCACCGAGCCCAACCCGTGCCGGCAGCCCCAGTGGTTGAAATGCACCACCCCGTCGACTCTGAGCTGTTTGGCCAGGGCCACATCCAGCCGGGCCCGGCGGGTCGAAGTCCCCCAGAGGACGTTATCGGTGAGCCGCTTGGCGAGCCCGAAAAAGGGCTCGTTGGGATCGACGGTCTCCAGATGCATCTGACCCATCTCCTCGAAGATCACCACCGCGTCTCGATCCCGGATCAGATCGAAGATCTCCTTGTCGTGATGGGGCACGGTGTGGAGCCACAGTAGGCGTTTGAGCCTGCGGCCGCCGTCCAGCACGGGTACCATCAGGTCGCGGCGGCCGCGCTCGCTCAGCAACCGCTCGAAGTCCTTGGCTCCCTCCTCGGTGCCCCACAGGAGTTGGCCGAGGAAGACGGTGGCAAAGGTGAGGCGGCCGTCCATCTCCAGACGGCCGGCCAGACGTTCGGACATGATGTTCCCCCAGGCGGCCGAAGCGCGGTTGGAGAGGCGGATGGCCTTCTGAAGATCGGGTCTGCGGCCGGTCCAGCGGCCGATGTCCTCGTGGAGCACCCGCAGCTGCTCCGCGACGTCTGCGATTACCTCGGGTGCCGTCTCGCCCTCGTCGGGGGGGAGCGGCACTCGGATCTCCCGGAAAGGCACGTTGTGGCGGACGGCCAGCGTCTCAAGGAGGCACTCCTTGCCCAGACAGAGCGGCGTGGTGCCCAAACACATGGTCGGCACCGGCAGCATGTCGTTCTCCACGGCGGCCAAGGCGATGCGGTGGTAGCTGCACACATCCCGGGCCAACGGTGCACGCGCCGCGGCCGCCTCCACGGGCCCGCGCAGGTCGCTGCCGGTCAGGGTGGCCGAGCCGATCTCGGGGATCATCGGGGTGATCTTATAGGAGGTCAAGAGCTCGGTGGGGAAGAGGTACGACACCCAAGGGACGACGGCGCCGGGCTTAAACAGATCGAGAGAGGCGCTCAGAGCATGGAGCTCCATATAACGGCGGGCGGTGCGGGACTGCATCGCCTTCCAGCGTGTCTGGGCCAGGAAGGCGGTGCGGATGAGGGAGGCGCTGAGTGAGTCGCCGGTTACGTCGGCCATGCCGGGCACGGGTAGTCAGGCCTCCTCTTCGGACAGGTCGTCGCCGAATAGCTCATCACCGAACAAGTCATCACCGAGCAGATCATCATCGAGTGTCTCGGCCTCCAGGAAGGCCTCCACTCTGGTGCGAAGAGGACCGTTCGCATCGAAGGGGAAGTCCACCTCGATCTCCAGATAGCGCAGACCCCGCTCCTCAGCCAATGCGGCGATCAGCAGGGAGTCGTAAGCGCCGGGATCGCAGAAGCTCTGGCGGGCGTAGATGATCGAAGTGGGCCGGCTCTCATCCAACCGCCGCGCAAGATGATCCCTGCGGGCGATGGTGGAGCGGCGGGGGCACATGCCTATCTCGAGCAGCGCGACCGCGAGAGCCTCGTAGTCAGGCGTCGCTGCCGCTGCGACCGGCGCGTCCTTACTCCTCGCGCCCCCCGACGCACCTCCCAGTGCCGCCAACCGTCTCCAGCGACCGGGAGAGGTACAGGACTCCAATCCCGAGACGTGAACTCCCAACCTGTCGATGAGGCGGAGCAGCGAGTCATCGGTCAGCGGCCCGGCGACCACGAACACCCCGCCGGGCCGTGGAGGCACCGGGTAGTCAAGGTCGGGCGGTTCCTGCGTGGCGTTTCCCGCGTCCGGGGACGTACCACCGGTCGGGGCCGTCTCGGCGGGTCGGCGTGTGCGGAGCCAGTCCTCAAATCGGGCAAGATCGACGGCGAGCGTTTTCGCCACCTCTAGCCCCGAGGACCGGGGCATCGGCAGAACGAAGACCCGGTCGGGATAAGCGGCAGCCAGCAGGTCACCCATCCGGCGGGCGGCGTCACAGCCCCCGGGCACCACCAGACAGTCATCCGAGCCGGCCAGCAACTCATCGGCGGCCGCTACCAGCTTGGTCACGTACGGACAGGTCATCGGATGGATGCTTAGGGCACCCCTCCGCGCGGGCGCACCCGGCCGGCGCAGGTGGTTGCCAAGCCAGCGGGGCACGTGGCCGGTCTGGATTATAAGATCGGTCGGAAGCAGATTGCAGGTGTAATAGCAGTTAGCCATGGGAAAATCTCTGACAGGGTATGGCTCGCGGCCGGGGAATGCAAGCCCTGGGGGATTCAGGTCGCTCACTTCAGTCTTTGGGTGGTGATCCATGCCCTCGAAGAAAGTGGCCATCAGCACTCCGAATCGTGGTATGCTCATACCAGATATGACCGTCGAGAGGCCAACGTACCTTGGAGGCGACGTACAATGAACAAGGTGTTCCCGAGTGCCGAAGCTGCCATCTTCGATATCGAAGATGGGGCGTCCATTCTGAGCGGCGGATTCGGCTTGTGTGGCAACCCGGAGAACCTCATCCGGGCTCTTCACAAAAAGGGTGTCAAGGATCTGACCATCATCAGCAACAACTGTGGCACCGACGATTACGGACTGGGGATCCTGCTCAAGGCCGGCCAGGTCAAGAAGATGGTCTCGAGCTACGTTGGAGAGAACAAGAATTTCGAACAGCAGTATCTGAACGGTGAGTTGGAGGTCGAGCTGGTCCCGCAGGGCACCTTGGCCGAGCGCATCCGCTGCGGAGGAGCAGGGATACCGGCCTTCTACACTCCGACGGCCGTCGGGACCATGTTGGCCGAGGGCAAGGAAGTCCGGGAGTTCGATGGGCGTGAGTATCTGATGGAGAAAGGCATACGGGCCGACTTCGCCATCGTGAACGCTTGGAAGGGCGATCGCCTCGGCAATCTGGTATACCGCAAGACCGCCCGCAACTTCAACCCCTTGTGTGCCAGCGCCGGCAGGATCACCATCGCGGAGGTCGAGCAACTGGTGGACGTGGGCGAACTGGACCCCGATCTCATCCATACCCCCGGCATCTTCGTCAATCGCGTGGTGCAGGGCGAGTATTACGAGAAGTGGATCGAACGGCGCACAGTCCGGCCGAAGCCGCAGGCCTAGTTACTCGGTCGATCACAATTCTGGAGGAGGCAAGACAGTAATGGCACTCACTCGGGAACAGCAGGCGAAGAGGGTGGCGGCCGAGTTCGAGGATGGGTACTACATCAACCTCGGCATCGGCATGCCTACGCTTGTGAGTAACTATCTGCCGGAGGGCAAGGACATCTTTCTGCACTCCGAGAACGGCATCCTTGGTGCCGGTCCCTATCCGTATGAGGGAGAGGAGGACGCGGACCTCATCAATGCCGGTAAAGAGACCATCACGGAACTGCCGGGCTGCAGTTACTTCTCGAACGCCGATTCGTTCGGCATGGTGCGCGGCGGCCATCTGGACGCGACCGTCTTGGGCGGCATGCAGGTGTCCGAGAAAGGCGACCTGGCCAACTGGATGATCCCCGGGAAGATGATCAAGGGCATGGGCGGTGCCGGAGATATCGTGGTGGGCGCGAAGCACGTGATCATCATGATGGATCACTGTGCCAAAGACGGGTCTCCAAAGATCCTGAAGGAGTGCTCGCTCCCCATCACCGGCAAGGGCTGCGTCAACCTGGTAGTCACCGATCTTGCGGTGCTCGAGGTAACGGCGGAGGGCCTCCTGCTGCGTGAAGTGGCGCCGGGGCTGAGCGCGGAGGATGTCCAGAAGGTCACCGAAGCGACCCTCATCGTCAGCCCGGATCTGCGGACGATAGAGGTCTAGCATCCAGCCCGTCACAACCGTGAGACAATAGAAGCTCCGAGGGGCTAGAATAAGCTCTCAGTTGGGGATGCCCGGTGCCCCGCACCCGGTGATGAGTATCAAGTTCGATCGGGGGGCAAGGAGAGGGCGATGCCCAAGAACAAGGTTGTGAGCCTCGAAGAGGCTATGTCTCACATTGAATCGGGGATGACGGTAGCTGTCGGTGGCTTTCTGTCGCAGGGCGATCCGCTCACCCTGATCCATGGGTTGAAAGACACCGACGTCAAAGACCTCACCATGATCTCGTGCACCGGTGGCTTCCGGGACCGTGGGATCGTCGAACTGGTCAAGCTGGGTAAGGTCCGCAAACTCATAGCCAGCCACATCGGTACCACCCCCGACGTGGTGAAGGCCTACCACGCGGGCGAACTGGAGGTGGAACTGATCCCCCAAGGCACTTTGGCCGAGCAGATGCGGTCCGGAGGCGCGGGGCTGGGCGGCTTCCTCACTCCCACCGGTCTGGGAACGGTTGTGGCTGAGAACAAACAACACATAGAGGTGAACGGCAGGACGTATCTGCTGGAGAAGGCCCTCCGCGCCGACGTGTCCTTGGTGCGCGCCCACGATGGCGACACCTGGGGTAACCTCAGATATAGAGGCACGGCCAGCAACTACAACCCCGTCTGTGCCGTCTGTTCCGACTACACCATTGCCGAAGTGGAGTACCTCTACAGTCCCGGGGAGATCGCACCGGAGAGCGTGCACACCCCAGGCCTGTACGTGAAGGCCGTGGTGAGGGCAGATCTGCACTACCGCGGCTCATCACTCTCCGCCTGCTGATCAGTCCCGTTGTCAAGGAGAGATGAAAGTGTCTGATATCAAGAACACCATTGCCGCGAGAGCGGCTCAAGAGCTCACCGACGGCCAGGTCATCAACCTGGGGATCGGCGTCCCCACCTTGGTGGCCAACCATGTGCCGCCGGGAGTGGATGTGGTTATCCACAGCGAGAACGGAGCCGTAGGTGTAGGCCCGGCGCCGGATGCCCTTTGCAGTGATCCCGATCGGGGGAACGCAGGCGGCGCACCCATAACGCTCATCGCCGGCGGCAGCTATTTCGATTCGGCCACCTCGTTCGGCATGATCCGGGGCGGCCATGTGGACATGACCTTCCTCGGGACGCTGCAGGTGGACGGTGAGGGCAACATCGCCAGCTACGAGATCCCGGGCAAACTGGTGGCCGGTATGGGTGGGGCCATGGATCTGCTGGCCGGCGCCAAGACCGTCAACGTGCTGACCGAGCACTGCTCCAAAGACGGTTCCAGCAAGCTCGTCGAGAAGTGCACGTTCCCACTGACGGGCGCGGGGGAGGCCGACGTCATCATCACCGAGCGGGCGCTGTTCCGGCGGCACGTCGATAAGGGCTTCGTTTTGGAGGAGGTAGCCCGCGGGTATACGGTGGATGACATCAAGGCCTGCACGGATATGGATTACACGGTGTCCGACGCGGTCAAGCTGAACGCGTATGGTCTTGAAGAGTAAGTTGAGGTCCGCCTAGAGAACGGAGGGCCATGAGGAGAGTCGCCCGGCACTGTCTCGTGATCGTGCTGGTGGCTGCGTGGGTCGGGGTAGACCACTACCCCGACCCACGTCCTTTCTTCAACTCACTGGTCCGTCTCAGGAATCCACCCGTGGATGCCGTGGTCGCCGCCCCCATGGCCGCCTCACTCCCCGACGAATACAGGATCGTCGAGGAGCACGTCAAGACGTACGTCGCTTGGAAACCCGCCTGGACCGTCTACGGCCTGCCCTGGTACTTCCCCACCGTCGAGGAGGTCATCGCCGACCAGGCCGGGGACTGCCAGGCCCAGACAGTGCTGATGGCCAGTATTCTCGAGGCCAAAGGTTTGCCGTACACCCTGCGCTACTCCTTCGATCATGTATGGGTGGACTACCCGGGTAAGGAGGTGACCGCCTTCGAGGATCCGGCCACCTCTTTCGTCTCGGACGAAGGCGAAGGTTGGCTGGCGAGCCTCCCGGAGAAGTTCCCCCTCGGAACGATCGTGAAGCAGCGCGTCGCCTATCACTGGACCCCTATGCCTTTCGTGCAGAAACTGCTCATCGTGTTGGGGGTCACGGTCATAGTCGGCTATGGGGAGCGCCGTTTCGTTGGCCGTTTGCGCCGTCTTGCGCTGCGGGAGCACCCCGTTTGGACGAGGTCGCGGCCTGCGCGCCGGGAGACCGGGTAGGACACTTTCTCCAGGGCGCCAGGCCGGGCCGGCTCAGTGATCCGCGGGTCCTGCTCCGCCGGTTCAGCGCGGCGACGAAGCCGCCAGGATGGCCTCTCGATGCGTCGCCACGTAATCGCAGCTGGGCTCACAGCCACACGCGCGACATTTGAGGTCGTATGCTGAATTGAGTGTGCCGCAGGAGGGACAGGTATAGCGTTGCCGGACCTCATCCAGCCACGCCTTGGAACCTATCTCACCGATGCGGGCGAGGTTTTCCCAGAGTTCGGCCCGATGGGGTTGCTCGCACTGGAACGCCTGCAGTTCCGCACACGGGTAGTCCTCGCACTCTCCGCAGAAGGCCAGCCCACGCTCTTCGGCACATCTGTAGAGCCGGCAGGCCTCGCAGTAAGGAGTCCGCTTGCGCGAGCGGCACCCCTCGCAGCGCGCCTGTTCCACATCCCACCCCACGCGCGCGGCGAACCACTCCAGCCGCTTAGGCTCCTCATGGGTGCCGATGAAGATGCTGCAGGCATCGCAGTACAACCCGCATACGGCTGCGGTGACCGGGGCCTGGCTCTCGGCGCCTGCGTCTGAGTTCCCCTTCATTAACGGTACCCCCTTCTGTCGTTTTGTCAGCCGACGGTCTCCCGGAAGACCCGGGCGAGATTGCGATAACAGACCTTTTCGATCCGTTCCGGCTGGAAACCGGCCGCCATCAGAAGCTCGACTACCCGGGGATAGTCTTCGACCCCGGCAAAGTCCTGCGGTAGTGCGTCGACGCCGTCCAGGTCCCCGCCCAGCGCCACCACGTCCTCTCCACCTACCTTGATGGCGTGACGGATGTGTTCCACGATGAGATCGAGAGGTGGGCGTGGGATGAGCGCCTCAGCGGCGGAGCTCCGCCGTCCGGCTTCGTCGGAGCTGGCACTGCGTTCCTCGATGGCGCGCCAGAATTCGTCATAGATGCTTTTGGTCTTCCGGTAGTAATCGGCGGAGAGAAAGCCCGGAGCCAGGGTGATGCCCACCGCGCCCCCCCGCTCGGCGATCTCGCGGATCATCTCGTCGGTGAGGTTGCGAGGGCTGGGGCACAACTCGCGGCAGTTGCTGTGGCTGGCTATGAAGGGCCGCGTGGCGACGCGGCACACGTCGAAGAAGGTCTGGTCGGAGGAGTGGGAAAGGTCGACCAATATCCCCGCGTCCTCGCAGGCTTCGACCAACTCGATCCCCAAGTCCGTGAGTCCGGTTCCGCTCCCATAGGTGGAGCCGCAGAATGGGCTGTCATGCCAGGCTATGGTTACGAGGCGGACTCCGGCGTTTCGGAACACGGCCAGATTGTCCACCTTTCCGCACAGCGCGTCGGAACCCTCCAGGCTTGGGATGACGGCTATGCGCGCGTTCGGCTCATTGGCCTCGCAGGCGGCCGAGATATCGTCGCCGGTCAGAGCCAAGACCAGGTCGTCCGAGTACTGCTCGCACAGCCGGCGGACCGCTTTGACCTCGTTCATCGCGACTTCGAACTCGCGGTCCCTGTATCGCTCGGTCCACGCCCAACTCGCGAAGACCTGGGCGCGCGCTCCGGCCGCACGCAGACCTGGTAGAGTCACGTGGAGGTCGTCGCCACCGGGGTGGTAGCGGGGTTGGCCGCCGGGGACGTTACCGGGTTGGTCGTCGGAGGCGTTACCGGGGGTGATCCCCCGGTCGCGGCCGCCGAAGTCAGCGCCCCGTTCCCAGACCTTACCGATAGTGTCGCAATGTGCATCGAAGAATCTCATGAGGACCTCATGATCGTCACCGCTCCAGCTTCAACGAGCGGGCCTCCTGAACAGTCCTGAGTGTACCTTTTCGTAGCCGGTCCTGCTAAACTCGCTGGTATGGAGAGCAGGACAGGATCCCCCCGTCGCCGCCCCCGTCGCGGGGCTGTTGCCCGTTCCATGGTGCAGGCCGATCCTGCATGCCGCCCTCTCGTTCTTGACCTCCTGCTGCTGCTCCCCCGCTAGGGGGAGATACTCGCGAAGCCGGCGTCATCCGGCATACCAGCAGCCAAGATTTTCACCATAGATTCAGGAGGTAGAGGGACATGTCTGTTAGCAGCGCGTCTGAAGAAGAGAATGGGCGAGGCGGCTTGAGGGCCGACACGGGCCATAGCACTCCTGCGGCGCCGCGCCGCAACATCGGTGTGCCCGTGGTCTTTTTCGACACCACCCTTCGGGACGGCGAGCAGTCGCCCGGCAGCAGTCTGAACGCCTCGGAGAAGCTGGAGATCGCTCATCAACTGGTGCGGTTGGGCGTCGATGTGATCGAGGCCGGCTTTCCGGCCAGCAGCCCGGGGGACTTCGCTGCCGTGCAGACGATAGCCCGCGAGGTCAAGGGAGCCGTTATCTGCGGTCTCGCCCGTTGTACCGAGGCCGACATCCGCAACTGCTGGGAAGCCATCAAGGAGGCCGAACGGCCGCGCATTCACACGTTCGTCTCCACCTCCGATATCCATCTGCAGCACCAGATGCGGGTGAGCCGCTCCGAGATCGTGAAGATGACCCGGGAGATGGTGGAGTACAGTGTGTCGCTGTGCCCGGGCGACGTAGAGTTCTCCGCCATGGACGCCACCCGCTCGGATGTGGACTTCCTGGCTGAGGTGCTCGCTACGGCGGTGGCTGCGGGAGCTACCACCATTAACGTGCCGGACACGGTGGGCTACAGCCTGCCCGGTGAATACGCGGCGCTCATGGAGCAGCTCTACGTGAAGATCCCCGGCCTGGAGAGCGTGGTGCTGAGCGCGCATTGCCACAACGACCTGGGGGTGGCGGTCGCCAACTCGCTCGCTGCGGTAGAGGTGGGTGCGACCCAGGTGGAGGTGGCCGTCAACGGCCTGGGCGAGCGGGCGGGGAACGCAGCCTTGGAAGAAGTGGCCATGGCCTTGAAGACCCGCCAAGACATCCTCCAGCGGCCGGTCAATATCGTGACCACCGAGATAGCCCGCACGAGTCGCATGGTATCCAGTTTCACCGGCCACCTTGTGCAGGCCAACAAGGCCATCGTGGGCAAGAACGCGTTCGCGCACGAGTCGGGGATCCATCAGGATGGGGTGCTGAAGGAGCCCACTACGTACGAGATCATGCACGCCCGCGACATAGGACTGACGGACTCTGATATCGTCCTGGGCAAGCACTCGGGCCGGCATGCACTCAAAGCCCATCTGGCCGAGATAGGGATCCATCTCGCAGGGGACCAACTGGATGAAGTCTTCCGCCGCTTCAAAGAGACTGCGGACCGAAAGAAGGAGGTCACCACAGCCGACCTGGAGGCGTTGGTAGGTGAGGAGCTTCGGGAGCGTGAAGACGTCTACTCGCTCGAGCACGTGTATGTCTCGGCCGGGACCGACATCATCCCCTCGAGCCAGGTTGGAGTGCAGACGGGGGGCGAGCACAAAGCAGGCAAGGCCTTCTCCAACGGGTCGGTGGAGTCGATCTTCCTGGCCATAGACGACGCGGTCGGCGTGACAGGTAGACTACTTGATTATCAGGTGCGCTCCATCACCTCGGGTAAGGACTCTCTGGGCGAGGTCCGAGTGGTCGTCGAGGTGGACGGCAAACGTTACGCGGGCCAGGCTGTGTCGATCGATGTGCTGGAGGCATCGGCCAAGGCGTACGTGCGAGCGCTCAACAATGTGGCCATGAGTCGGGAGGCGGGCGGTGCCCGGGGAGACAGACTGTACCTGTGATACGAGTCTCGGCATCGGAGAGGACAAGCGGCACCGGAGAAGGGAAGGTGCGGAGTGGCGATAATTGAAAGCGGCAACACGCCCTTCGGGGCCTGGACAACGAACGATCTGCCTGGCGGCCGCGCAGTGGTGGCCGACCTGGGAGCGCTGTGCCAGGCTACCGGCCGTGAGCTGCCTCGTCTTCCCTACGTGATCCGCATCCTGTTGGAGAACGCCCTGCGTCACTGCGGACGGGGTGTGGTGGGAGAGGAGGACGTGCTCTCCCTTCTCGATTGGGATGCCACCTCCGCCGATCGGCCGGAGCTGGCCTTCATGCCCGCCCGGGTGCTGTTACAGGACTTCACCGGCGTGCCCTGTGTGGTCGATCTGGCCGCGCTGCGCTCGGCCGTCGCCCGGCAGGGTGGAGACCCGGCGGTCATCAACCCGAGCGTACCTGTGGACATGGTCATCGATCACTCGGTGCAGGTGGATCACGCCGGAGTGCCGGACGCCTGCCGGCGCAACATGGAAATCGAGATGGAGCGCAACGGCGAGCGCTATGCACTGCTCCGATGGGCCCAAAGGGAATTCAGCGGTCTGAGGGTCTTCCCCCCGGGGACGGGCATCTGCCACCAGGTGAACCTGGAGTATCTGGCCGAAGTGGTGAGGCGTGACCGGGCACCGGCCGGGCGGGCTGCAGGCTCTGAGGAAGGCAGCGCTGTGCGCACTCAGCCGGTCACCGCCCCCTGGGTCTACCCCGACAGTGTGATCGGTACCGATTCGCATACCACTATGATCAACGGCCTGGGCGTCCTCGGCTGGGGAGTCGGGGGCATCGAGGCCGAGGCGGTCATGCTCGGCCGGCCCTACTTCATGTTGGTGCCGCAGGTCGTGGGGGTCCGCCTCGCCGGGCGTCTGGCGCCCCGGGCCACGGCTACCGACCTGGCCTTGACCGTCACGGAACTTCTGCGCGCGGTCGGCGTGGTGAACCGTTTCGCCGAGTACTTCGGCCCCGGTGCCGAGACACTCTCCGTCGCCGACCGCGCCACTCTCTCGAACATGAGCCCGGAGTATGGAGCCACCTGCGGCTTCTTCCCGGTTGATGCTGAGACCGTCGTCTATCTGGCGCAGACCGGTCGTCCCGCGGAACTTTGCGCTCGGGTGGAGTCCTACTGCCGGGCACAGGGGATGTTTCGGGAGCCGGGTGCTCCCGATCCCGACTACTCCTGGGTGGTGGAACTCGACCTGGCCGACGTGCGCCCCAGTCTTGCCGGGCCGCGGCGGCCGCAGGAGCGGGTGTTGCTCGAAGACATGCCGGTGAGATTCCAGGAGGACTTGCCCGTGCTCTCTCTAGGCAGAGGGGGATTGGCTGAAGCTAAGGTTGAGCTTGATGGTAAGCGGGAGATGATCCGCGACGGACATGTGGTCATCGCCTCGCTCACCAGTTGCACCAACACGTCGAATCCCGCGTTGATGCTGGCCGCGGGGTTGGTGGCCCGAAAGGCTGTGGAGCTCGGCCTTACACCCAAACGCTGGGTGCGGGCCAGTCTCGCCCCGGGGTCACGGGTCGTGACTGCCTACCTGGCGGAAGCCGGACTGCTCGAGCCGCTCGAAGCCGTCGGGTTCGGCCTGGTAGGCTACGGCTGTGCCACCTGCATCGGCAACAGCGGTCCCCTGCCGGACGGACTTACCGACGCCATCCACAAGGAGAAGCTGGTTGTGGCCGCGGTGCTGAGCGGCAATCGCAACTTCGAGGCCCGGATCCATCCTGCGGTGCGGGCCAACTATCTGGCGTCGCCGCCTTTGGTTGTGGCCTTCGCTCTGGCGGGCACTGTGGATATCGACCTGGAGAACGATCCCTTGGGGATGCGCGCGGATGGACGGCCTGTGTACCTTAGGGACCTGTGGCCGTCGGAAGAGGAGCTGGCCGCTCTTGCCTCCACGGCCTTGCGGCCCGAGTTGTTCCGAGACGAGTACGCAAAGGCGCTGCAGGGGACGGGGGCTTGGCGGACGATGGAGGTGCCGCGGGGTGCTTTGTATGGCTGGGACGAGACCTCGACCTACGTCAAGGAGCCTCCCTACTTCGACGATTTCGAAATCGAGCCCTCGCCGCGCGATGATATCCGGTCGGCGCGGGTGCTTGCGGTCTTCGGAGACTCGGTGACCACGGACCACATCTCACCGGCCGGCTCCATCGCACCCACGAGTCCGGCGGGGCAGTACCTCATGAGGCAGGGGATCGGCCCGGCCGACTTCAATACGTACGGAGCCCGGCGTGGCAACCATGAGGTCCTGCTCAGAGGGACCTTCGCCAACGTGCGGCTACGCAATCTCATGGCCGGTGGCAAGGAGGGAGGGTGGACCACCCATCATCCCTCAGGGGAACTGGTCTCGATCTACGAGGCGGCCATGCGCTACAGAGCGGAAGCGACGCCCCTCGTGATCTTTGCCGGGAAGGAGTACGGCACCGGGAGTTCTCGAGATTGGGCGGCTAAGGGCACCGCCCTGCTCGG
>JAAYCW010000162.1 GCA_012729575.1 Actinomycetota bacterium
CCTCATAGAGGTCCTCATACTCATCGACCATGCGCTCGACAGAGAACCGCTCTTCGAAGGTCTCCCGAATGAGACCTCGATCCAAGCCGGCCGCTCGATGCACCACGCGGGCGGCTTCCTCGACGCTGTGGACGATGAAGCCCGTTATCTCGTGATCGATGACTTCCGACACCGAACCGTTGGGGAAAGCGATCACAGGCGTTCCTACCGCCATCGCCTCGATCTGCACAAGTCCGAACGGCTCGGGCCAGTCGATAGGGAAGAGAAGAGCGAGCGCGCCAGCAAGTAGCGGGAACTTGTCGCCATCCCCGCCCTCTCCGACGAACTCAACCTCCGCGCTCTTGAGAAGGGGCCGGATGGTCGATCGGTAGTAGGCGCGATCGGCGGCGTCCACTTTGCCCATGATCTTGAGCGGCAGTCCTGTGAGCCGGGCGATCTCAATGGCCCGGTCCGGGCGCTTCTCTGGAGAGAGCCTGCCCAGAAACAGTAGGTAGTCGCCCGGGGTCGCCTGCAGGGAGGCGCAGTCAGTGGGTAGGCCATGGTAGACGGTCGCTTTCCAGTTGGCCCAGGGCAAGGGCCTTCGCTGGGCGTGAGAGATGGAGACCAGGGGCACGTCGCGGAACCGCCGGTAGAGCGGGACCAGTTCAGGCATGTCTAGCCGCCCGTGCAACGTGGTCACGTGGGCGGTGCCATAGTGACGCGACAACGGGAAGTGCAGGTAGTCTGTGTGGAAGTGGATGAGGTCGTAGTCGAAGGCGTCGTGGGCCACCTGCTGCATCATCGCGACATGGTACGCAAGTGGGTCTTTCACACTCGGGTCCAGTCGAAGCCCTTGAGGAGAGCAGGGCACGAGCCGTGCGCCTGTCTTGGAATCTCCGCTGGCATAGAGAGTCACGTCGTGCCCGCGGCGGGCAAGTTCCTCGGTCAGATACGAGACGACTCGCTCGGTCCCACCATACATCGTGGGAGGGACGCTCTCGTAGAGAGGAGCTACTTGGGCGATCTTCAAGGTCCAATCCTCCTTTCACCTACAGTTCGACGAGTATTTCCAGCGGCCGGTCCTTCCGCCGGACCTGCACCGCCACTCCGCCTCGTGCGCGTTCGAAACGCAGGTCAGCCCGATGAGGGCCGACTCTGAAACCGTTCAGCTCGAGCCAATCCACCGACTCAGGAAGCACCGGACCGACGATGTTGAGCCGATTGGCATCGGTCTCCGGCCTGAGTCCGAGTAGGCTCGTGAGCATGTAGGGGATTGCCCCCGCCGCCCAGGCCTGAGGCTTGCTTGCCAGGGGGTAGTGAACCGGCACTTCGTAGTCGGCGCGAGAGAATCCGGCGAACAGCTCCGGCAAACGGTAGAGCTCGACGTGCATTGCGGCTTCCGTCATCCCGGAGAAGATCCGGAGCGCCGCCTTGTCAAAGCCGTAACGGCGGAAACCGGCGAGCACGAGCGAGTTGTCGTGAGGCCACACGGTACCCACGTGGTAGCCCACGGGGCTGTAGGCCGCCTCCACCTGAGACAGCGTGCGAACGCCCCAGCCGCTGAATATGTCGGGCCGCATCAGCCGTTTTCTGGTCCGTCGGGCCCGGTCTTTGGAGGCCATGCCAGCCCACAGCACGTGGCCTGCGTTGGAGGAGCACACGGCTACTTGGCTGCCGCCCCTCTGTAGAGCGAGGGCGTAGCAGCCTCTCGATTCCATCCAGAAGTCCCGCTCGAAACATCGCTGAAGGGCGGCCGCCCCCTGCCGCAGCCGGTCGGCCCGCTCCGTCTCTCCCAGGCTGCGAAACACGTCTGCCATGAGCACGCGGGCCAGATATGAGTAGGCCTGCACTTCCACCAAGGCTATCGGTGGCTCCGCCGGACGGCCGTCGCTGCCAGGGATCCCTATGTCTGAGTCCTTCCATCCCTGGTTGAGCAGCCCATCCCCGCTGGTGGGGGCGTACGCAAGGTAGCCGCCGGCATCGACGTTGTCGTCCAGCCAGGCGAGCGCCGCGTCGATGTGCGGGCGCAATTCTTCGATAGTCGCCCGGTCGCCGGTCCAGGCAAAGAACTCGGCAGCTAGTACCAGGAAGAGCGGTGTTGCGTCGATGCTGCCGTAGTAGGGACTGTGGGGCACCTTGCCCGTATGCGCAAGCTCACCGACGCGAAGCTCGTGCAGGATCTTGCCGGGCTGCTCCTCACGCCAGGAGTCATACGCACGCCCCTGCAGCGAAGAGAGGACACGCAGTGTTTGCCGCGCCATATCGGCGTCGAACGCCAACATCTGCAGAGCGCCTATGATGCTGTCCCGGCCGAAGAGCGTCGCGAACCAGGGCACTCCAGCAGACAGGTAGTGCCGGCCGTCCAAGACGCTGCGCAGGAGGTAGAGGTCGCGGAAGGATCGGTCCAGGATGGCGTCGAGCAAAGGACTGCTGCTCCGTACCTTGGTCTGCTCACCCCGCCACGCATCCTCGTTCTTTGCGTGCCGGATCACGAGCGGGTCGTGAGTGGCCACCGGCCGTCTCGGCTCAGGCGCATCGCCGGGTTCTTTCACCTCAGAGAGGGTGACGGCCAGGCAGATGTCCCGCCGCTCGCGGGGATCCAGCTCTATGGAGAAGTAGGCCGTCGTCCGGTCCCAATGCTTGGGGGGCTCAGAGAAGACGACCGCCACTCTGCGCGTGATCCCGTCCTGACCCAGGTACTCAAGGTCTAGACATGATCCCCCTACGCGAGGAGGCTGCACACTGCCCGGCGGCTCGAAGTGGAGACTGCGAACGCTGAACACATCCTGGAAACCGGCGTGAAGGGCAAGCGTCAGAGGCAAGATCACCTTCTGGTGCTCGAAGTTGCGGATGGCGATAGTGTCGTAGAGTGCCGGCACGGAGCCGTCCAGGGTGCGGGTCCACGAGACCCCGATGGTCTCGAGGTGCGCGACCACCTCACCCGTGGGGGAGATCAACTCCGGGTTCGTGAGTTCGATCAACGACTGGTACCCCCGACCGGCTGTCGACACCAGCAGTTCGAGGGGGTGGGCCGCTATACGAAGCTCGTAGCCGTCCAAGAAGCGGCAATCGTGATAGTACAGGCCGGCGGCGTGAAGGCGACCGATCGGCACGTCCCCGTTGGGTTCGCAGAGGAAGAAGAGATCGCCATCCTTGAGTACGAGCGAGTTGGCAATACTTGGCGTGCGCGCAGGGGCCAGGCGAAGATAGGCATGCGCGCTTGGTTGTCCCAC
>JAAYCW010000163.1 GCA_012729575.1 Actinomycetota bacterium
GCGAAGAGAATCTTGGCAGCCGCGGTCGGTCCGAACGTGACGACGGACTCACTCCCGGCACGCTTGCGAACGGAAGCGCGTTTCTTGGAGAGCGAGTCGAAGACGGGCTCGTACTGTTCGACATCGCCGGGAGCTAACATCCAGAGGTGCCGCTCATGGTCAGGCAGCGCGGCCTCCGCCTCCCCGTACCATGCAAGGAGCTCCGCCGCGGCGTCATCGCGGGAGGCCAGGGAGAACTGGCGGCATTGCCACTGATTCAGCCACGTGATCATCCCAACGCCGTGCCCAGCTTCGAGCGGGTTGGGTACCTGCCCGAGCTGCTTCTCGAGCTTGGCCAAGGAGTCGTCGTAGGACGTGATGGCGCCGTAGGCAAAACAGGCCGGGGCCAGCTCACCGAGGTTAACCATGTCCGCGCCTCCGTTCAGTCGGGTCGTCTGGGGAGGCGGACAGGGAGTCGCTTCTGTCTATCCGACCAAAGATGTACCATGGCAAAAGGTTCATCACCTTCCTGATGAATCGTCCGACGATCCGAGAGCACCAGCCATCAATGGAGGGCGCGTGGCCAACAACGACGTCGAGAAACGCCTCTGGGAGGCAGCCGACCAGCTGCGCGCCAACTCCAAACTCAAGGCCTTCGAGTACTCGATGCCCGTCCTGGGCCTCATCTTCCTGCGCTACGCCGATTCGCGCGTCACGGCCATGCAGAGGCTTCTCCAAGCTGAGCGCGCCAAGGCAGATGGGAGCGAACCATGAGGCTCTACGCGGGCTCCAGCGAGGAATTCATCGCGGATAACGTCCACAACCGCATCGCCGACAAACTTCGCACGGCCTACTTCCAGTCCTACAGGCGAGAGGCTTCTCGGAGTGAGGTCAACTCGTGGCGCAATTCACTGGCCGCCGTCTCGATGCTGTTCCAGCACGCAGGCTTCAGGCAGCACGGTGTGCTGCTTGAATACGAGCTTCCGATGACCTCAAAGCGGCTAGACTGTCTCATCACAGGACTGGACGGGCAACGAGGTCAGCAAGCCGCGATCATCGAACTCAAGCAGTGGGAGAAGTGCCTCGCCGGCGACGTCGAACGCGTGGTGACTTTCGTCGCCGGGGCCAACCGCGATGTTCTGCACCCTTCGGTACAGGTCGGCCAATATATGTCGTATCTTGCCGACTACCAGCCCGCCTTCTACGAAGACCCGGCTCCAATCGGTCTCCGCGCGTGTGCCTACCTCCACAACTATCTCCCAGAGCCTCGTGACGACCTGTTTGCTTCGCAGTACGGGTCTTATCTCGCAGACTGTCCGGTGTTCACTGCCGACGATGTGGCCGGACTGACCAGCTTCCTCAGAGAGACACTCGTGAAAGGCGACGACCAGCAGGCGCTGAGGCGAATCCTTAGCGGCAAGTTCAGGCCGAGCAAGAAGCTGCTCGATCACGTGGGAAGCGTTCTGGACGGCAGGCCCGAGTACGTCCTTCTGGATGAACAATTAGTCGCGTTCGAGCGCGTCATGGCAACCGCACACAAGGGCTTCGACCAGCGGCAGAAGGCTGCCATAATCGTACGCGGCGGCCCGGGAACCGGGAAGTCCGTGATTGCTCTCAACCTTCTGGCAGCACTTTCTCGAGAGGGCCTGAATGCTCACTACGTGACAGGTTCCCGCGCATTCACCCAGACACTTCGGCAGATCGTCGGGCCAAGAGCCAAGGTTCAGATCAAGTACTTCAACAACTACACGCAAGCAGACTTCAACGAAGTGGACGTGCTCATCTGCGACGAATCTCACCGAATCCGGGAGACCAGCAACAACCGGTTCACAAAGGCAGCAGAGCGATCGGATCGTCTGCAGATCGATGAGTTGCTGTCGGCGGGGAAAGTGTTGGTGTTCTTCGTGGATGACCGACAAGTCGTCAGACCCGGGGAGATTGGTTCCGCAACAGTGATCAAAGAGGCGGCAACAGCTCACGGCGCCGCTCTCCATGACTACCAACTGGAGGCTCAGTTCCGTTGTCTTGGCTCGACCGGCTTTGTGAACTGGATAGAGAACACCCTTGGTATCGAGCGAACGGCAAACGTCTTGTGGAACAAGAATGAGGCTTTCGACTTTCAGATCATGGATTCGCCCGAGCAGCTGGAGGCGGCCGTCCAGGAGAAAGCCGCGGCAGGTAACACCGCGAGGCTCGCGGCGGGATTTTGTTGGCCGTGGTCGAAACCGAAGCCCGACGGAACGTTGGTCGACGATGTCGTGATCGGGGACTTCCAAAGACCCTGGAACGCCCGATCTGACGCCGGTCACTTGAGCCCGGAGGTTCCCAAAGAGAGTCTGTGGGCATATGATCCCCGTGGCGTGCATCAGGTTGGATGCATTTACACCGCGCAAGGATTCGAGTTCGACTACATCGGTGTGATTTTTGGACCCGACCTCGTCTACCGGTCAGGCAAGGGATGGGTCGGTCAACCGGCCTGCTCCCACGACACAGTGGTCAAGCGATCCCGCGAGAGGTTTGTTGACCTTGTCAAAAACGTATACCGGGTGCTTCTGTCGAGAGCACTGAAAGGCTGCTACGTTTACTTCATGGACAAGGATACAGAGGTCTTCTTCCGTAGTCGCATGGAAGAAGCGATTCCTGACTGGGAATAGGGGTTGTAAGGGCCGTGGACAAGGATTTTGAGACGCTGCGTGAGACACTCCTCGCCTTTCGTTCCGAACGCGATTGGGAGCAGTTTCACACCCCCAGAAACCTGGCCGCATCTGTGGCGATAGAGGCAGCAGAGGTTCTCGAACACTTTCAGTGGCTGCGGGACGGCGAGACACTGGACGACCAGCAGAAAGCAGAGGTCGGTAAGGAACTGGCCGATGTCTTCATATACCTTGTGCTGCTGTCGAACGACCTGGGTGTGGACCTTATGTCTGCAGCCACCGCCAAGATCCGGGAGAACGCCACTCGCTTTCCAGTGGAAGAGGCACGGGGCAGGGCTTGGTCGAATAAGCGGAAGCATCCAGGGGTTGGGCGATGACTGCAGCGGTATCTCACTCTTCGGTCGTCTCCCGATAGCCCTCGCGCCGGGCCTGGGCATGCTCA
>JAAYCW010000164.1 GCA_012729575.1 Actinomycetota bacterium
GTTGAGAAGACTGACATCCAGGTGGACCAAGGTCCTCAAGATGTTCCACGTGCTCTTCTTCGCGGTCTGGCTGGGCGGAGGAGTGGCATTGTTGGTGCTGGCATCGGCTGTCAGCCCCGACACGGCGACTGAGGCGCATCTGCATGCCCGTGCGCTCCACGCCATCGATAACTATATGGTCATTGTCTTTGCCTTTGGCTTGTTGTTCACCGGAATGATCTATAGCCTGTTCACTCGCTGGGGCTTCGTGAAGCACTGGTGGGTGGTCGCGAAATGGGTGGTCCTCATCTTCCAGATCCTGTTCGGAGCTCTCGTTCTTGGTCCCTATGTCACCGACAATGTGGCCATGGCACGAACCATGACAGGACGGCTGTCAGACTATCCTGAGTACTTTGCCAACCTGGATAGAGTCGCGGTTCTGGGCGCCATCCAATTGGCTCTCTTGGTCTTCCTCGTCTTCGTCTCGGTATGGAAGCCCTGGGGTCCAACGAAGCGTGCCCGGGCGGCGATGACCGGCTTGGAGACAGAGACCGAGGCTACGCCGGCGCCTTGAGGTGTGGGGTACAGCGCGTGTCTTCCAGGCGGGCAATTCCTCAGTCGCTAACGGTGACCGACGTGCAGGGATCATTGAGAATCCTCATCGGACAATCTCGCCTTGTTGTGGCTGTCCTTGTCATCTCTGCCTTCGCCATCTGGATGTGCGGGACCCTGGTGGCGGGCTGTGAGAGTGAGTCAACCGCTGCCTCAGGGGTGGGGGACCCGTACTTCGGGAAGTCCGGCAACGGCGGGTACGACGTGCTCGAGTATCGTCTGGCCCTGACCATAGATCCTACGTCCGGTTCACTGGCCGGTGAGTGTGGCATCGATGCGCAGGCCACGCAGACTCTGGAGTCGTTACATCTCGACTATGCCGGCCCCGACATCGCGAGCGTGGAGGTTGATAACGCGCCCGCCGATTTCAAGCATAGAGGCGGAGAGCTCATCATCTTCCCCGCCACGCCTCACAGTGAGGGACAGATCTTCGAGGTCTTGGTGAGCTACTCGGGAGTTCCCAAGCCTTTGGAGACCTGCTACGGTCCTCACGGCTGGTTGCGAGAGGGCGACACTATCTACACGCTGGGGGAGCCGCAGGGCGCATTGGCCTGGTATCCGGTCAACGATCACCCCTCCGACAAGGCCACCTACCGGTTCGAGCTTACCGTGCCCGACCCGTATGTAGCAGTAGCGTCCGGAATGTTGGTCGAGACCAGAAGCGACGAGGTCGACCGTACCTATGTCTGGGAGATGGACCGGCCGCTCGCCAGCTACGTGGCGGCAGTGAGTGTGGGTAGGTACGAACTCGAGGAGACGCAGGTGCGCGACGGGCTCACCATCCGCAACTACTTCCCGCCGGACCTTGACGCCGAGGCACGAAGCGTGTTCGCGTCGACCGAGGAGATAC
This sequence comes from Actinomycetota bacterium, assembly GCA_012729575.1. Lineage (GTDB taxonomy): Bacteria > Actinomycetota > Thermoleophilia > RBG-16-64-13 > RBG-16-64-13 > RBG-16-64-13. The sequence continues at coordinate 1,442 of JAAYCW010000164.1, forward strand.
TCAGGTTCTACGAGGCGACCTTCGGCCCCTATCCGTTCGACGCCTACGGGGTGGTGGTGCCGAACGCCACCTGCTACGTGGGCATGGAGAATCAGACCCTCTCCCTGTTCGGTCGTGAGGCGGTACGGCTGATGGTGGAGAATGACGACGGCCGGGATATCATGGTGCCGCATGAGCTTGCTCATCAATGGTTCGGCAACAGTGTCACGCTCTCCAGTTGGCAGGACATCTGGTTGAACGAAGGCTTCGCCACCTATGCCAGCTGGCTGTGGCTGGAGCACAAGTATGGGGAGGAGGCGCTCTTGGCCGAGATCCAGGAGAACCGTGACTGGTTGAACGGTCAAGACCAGGTTCTCTGCGGAGATCCGGGAGCCGACCATCTCTTCAGCTCCACCGTCTACTACCGGGGTGCCCTTACCTTGCATGCTCTGCGACTGAAGTTGGGGGATGACGTGTTCTTCGATATCCTGCGCCAGTGGAACGAGCGCTATAAGCTTTCCAACGCCTGTACCGAGGATTTCATTGCGCTGGCCGAAGAGATGGGCGGGGTTGAGCTCTCGCCGTTCTTCAACGAATGGCTCTGCGAGGACGGAGAACTGCCCGAACTGCAGTAAGCTTTTCGAAGTCGTGGAGGTATCGGATATCTCGGGGCACCAGGCGGCTTGTGGCTATCAGCTTAGGGGGTTCTGCATGGACACAGCGGCGCTGAGGGACTTTGGCTCTTCTCGTCCAGTGGCCCTCGTGACCGGCGCCAGCCGCGGCGTCGGCATCGGGGCTTCGATAGCGGCAGCACTTGCCCAGTCCGGCTGGGATCTGGCCGTGACTTTCTGGCGCCCGTACGACGCCTCCATGCCCTGGGGGAGCGACTCTGACGATATCCGGCTGTTGGGCGAAAGACTGAAGGCCTGCGGGGCGCGTGCGACCGCTCTGGAGGTCGACCTGTCGCTGGTTGAGTCCCCCCAGCAGATCTTCGACGCCGTGGAGAACGAGCTGGGCCCGGTCACGGCGTTGATCTTGTCCCATTGCCACAGCGTCGCAACCGACATCCTGACTACGAACGTCGAGAGTTTCGATCTTCACTTCGCCGTCAATGCGAGGGCGACGTGGCTCCTGGTGCGAGAGTTCGGAAGGAGGTTCTGTAGCGGGCCGGGAACGGGGCGGATCGTCGCCGTCACCAGCGATCATACGGCCGGCAACCTGCCCTACGGAGCCAGTAAAGGGGCGATGGAGCGCATCGTGCTTGCGGCCGCCCGGGAGTTCAGAGGTGAGGGCATCACCGCGAATGTCGTCAATCCGGGTGCCACCGACACAGGCTGGATGACGGGGGAGCTCATGGATCAGGTTAGACGGATCACCCTATCAGGCCGGGTCGGGACGGCTGAGGACTGCGCCAATATCGTCAGATTCCTCTGCTCGAAGGAAGGGGGATGGATCAACGGTCAGCTGCTCTACAGCAACGGCGGTCTGGAGTGACAAGGTGAGCGAGCCGTCGCTGCGCATGACGGGGCGTGACTACCCGCCCGGCGCCGGCCGGCCTGTCGACTACTCGAAGATGCCGACTGATCCAAGAACCGGCTACTCGAAGACTTCCAACTCGCCGTGTCGGTCCGCCTCCGCGATCAAGGGGCCTCGCGATAGGAAGCTGGGGCCTACGTAGCTCCCTCTTACTACCAGGAGCAAGTCGCCGACGTGAAGATCGTAGGTGAATCCGGTGCCTTCGATAGCCGGAAGGTCGAACGATCCGCGGTGGAGCGCAACGCGCGTGTAGAGCCGTTTGTTCCAGACCGTGAGCGTCCCCTCACTCCCCGCGTCGGAGAGAATAGGGTGTTCGCGCAGCACTGCAGCCAGGGGTGATACTTCAACCAGATTCGGTCTCATGAGCACGAAGCCGCCGGAGGTCCGGCTTGCCGACACGAGAATGACGGCAAGATCGCCCAACAGACCGTACTCATCCGCGGCTTCCGGAGGAATACGGATATGCCCCGCGGCTCCGACCTTCGACCAACCGAATACATGCTTCCCGCCCTTGGCAAGTTGCGGCATGTCGTCACTCCGTTCCGGGTTTTCGAGACTTCTCCAAGCGGAATCCCATGCCGCGCACACTTGTGATGACGCCGAGGCCGAGCTTCTTGCGGAGGTAGCCGATGTAGACGTCGACCACGTTGGAGAGCGGATCGAAGTCATAGCCCCAGATGCTGCTCAAGATCTGTTCACGACTGAGCACCTCTCCGGGATGGCGAAAGAAGTACTCGGCCAGAGCGAACTCCCGTGCGCTCAGTTCCACCCATCGCTCTCCTACTCTGGCCCGCCGGGTCCGCAGGTCGAGCGCCAGGTCTCCGACCTCAAGAGTGGTTATGTCGGCCGGCAAGCCACTGTCACGCAGTCTCGCTCGGATGCGAGCCAACAGTTCGTCGAATCTAAAGGGCTTGGTGACGTAGTCGTTTGCCCCCTCCTCGAAACCGGTGACAGTGTCGTAGACGTCGTCCCGCGCGGTCAGTATCAAGACAGGCAGCCGCCGATCATGGGCGCGAAGTTCGCGAAGAACGGAGAATCCGTCACGGTCGGGGAGTCCGAGGTCGAGGATCACGAGGTCGAAAGAGCCGGACCGCGCCAGAGCGAGACCTTCTCCACCCGTGGTCGCCACATCGGTCGCATATCCCTGCGCGCGCAAGCCCTTGACGAGGAAAGACACTATCCTCTCTTCATCCTCGACAATCAGTAATCGCGTCACGTCGCACCTCTCTCCAGGTTCTGTGGTGACAGTGGCAGCACCACGGTGAACAGCGTACTCTCTCCGGGGGTGCTCTCCACCTCTACACGGCCCCCGTGTGCTTGGGCGATCGCACGGACGATGGAAAGGCCCAGACCGGCGCCGTCCGAACGTCGATTGGCGCCTCGGCGTTCGAAACGCTCAAAGATCGCCTCCTGATCCGCCGGCGCGATCCCGACACCTTGGTTGCGGACCCAGAACCGAGCCTCTTCACCCTTCAGCGCTGCCCCCAGGGCGATGGTGTCGTCTTGCTCTGTGTGGCGGACGGCATTTGCCGCAAGCTCCATGAGCGCCTCGGTCAGTCGGTGGCGGTCCGCGCGGAGTAAGCCCTGTCTTTCACCCTCCAGGATCCAGGAACGGGGGGCCAGCACTCCGGCCTTGGCCAATAGCTCTTGAAGAAGGCCGGCGACATCCACCGTTTCCGGGTGAAGGAAGTCGGGACGTTGAGCTTTGGCAAGAAGCAGTAGCTCGTTGACCATGCGACTCATCCGGTCGAGTTCGTCGGTGACCAGTGCGACAGTCTCTTTGCGCTCCTCAGGGTCCTCCCCGAGCAGTTCCAGATGGCCCCGCACGATGGTGATGGGCGTCTTCAACTCATGTCCTGCGTCATCGAGAAAGCGCTGTTGACTCGCGAAGGCGCTCTCCAGCCGGTCAAGCATGGAGTTGAAGGTCTTGGCCAGTTCGGCCAACTCGTCATGACCACTCAACTCGATCCGCCGGGTCAGATCGGACTCCGAGATGGCGCGCGCAGTGCCTGTCACTCTTTTCACCCGCCGTAGGATCCTGTCGGCCACGAACCAGGCGAGCACGGAGCCGAGCAGAAGGACGGCGATTCCGACCGTGCCGGCCGCGACGACCGCATCGCGAAAGGGCCCCGTCTGCAGGTCACGAAACTGCGCCACCACGAAGACGCCTAGAACCTCGCCCCCTCCCTCCAAAGGTACTGCTAAGTACTCCACCTTGCCCGCCGGGGTATCGACCGAGCCTCTCTCAGGTTCGGTGATGCTCCCCCACCGTGAGATCAGCCCGGTGTCCTGTTCAAGTTGATATTCCTGCACCTGCCCACTACGGAGAAAGGGGACACCGTCTGTGAAGGTAAGCATGACTTCACCACGAGAAGGAGCGTTTCGCTCAAGGAAGGTCGAGAAGACGGCGGGCGCGTCATTGGCGAAGGCCAGTCCGGTGGCCGGATCCACGCTCTCCGCCAACCGACGGAGTTCAGCCACTTCCTGTTGGAGTTCGTCATCTATCCGTTCGTCCAGCCGCAGATAGATTACTTCACCGGCAACGAAGACCGATGCCGCAGTACCGAGTACCAGTGCACCGATGAAGACGAAGAGGATCTTGATCCGGATGCTACTGAAGACCGAAAGGGAGAACAGCCTCCATGGGCGTCGCCATCTCGAGGCTCTCGGCGGGTTGGGCTCTTCTAGAGTAGTCGTCGTATCGCCTCTCAGTCCTCTTCGTCGGGTGACCGGCTCATGCCGGGTGTCGTGATCTGCAGGCCCTCAGGTTTGATCAGGGTCTGAACCAGTACATACCCATGAGGGGAGAGTTGGTCACGCAGAAGGGGCGCTAATGCGCCCCTTCTGCGTGGTCCCGCTGGCGGAAGGCGATCAACGACTGTCGTTGCTGACCGAATCGACACTGACGGAGTCGTCCGAATACTGGCTGACGGAGTCGTCGTGGTACGGCTGCCGGGTCTCGGAGGGCGAGTTGTTGCTGACCGTGGTGGTCGGGGCAGGCTTGACGACCGACGTGGGCGTGGGGGCCGCCTTGAAAGTACTGCGATCGCTACTGACCGAGTCGACGTCGGTCGATAGGCCGGCATCCCGGGAAGCCGTGCTGAGGTCTCTGCTATCGTCCACGCTGGCAGCAGCATCAAGACCGTCGACGCTGTCGTTACTGTCCGCGCTATCAAGACCGTCGGTGGTGTCGATACTGTCGTCGTTGGGATCGTCGGTTTCGTCATCGTCGGGTTCGAGGCTGGCCTCAGTGTCCTCCTGCCGCACGTCGGGAAGCTGTATGGAGTCACCCGGATCTGAGTCACGGGACCCGGTCCAGGCCAACGCGACCCCGGTAGCGGCGAGAATGATTGCGACGGCGATGATGCTGATACGGATCATATTGGTCCTCCTTCGTGTAGGTCAGATCGAGGTCTTGCGAGGCAGCCGAAGTCGTCCGAGCTTCGGCCGTGGTAGCGCGGCGGTCAGAAATTCGAGAACATCGAGCGTTTCGCCGGCGGTGGGACGTTCAGACGGCTCCAGGGAGAGCATGTTGCTGATCAACTCACGGAGCGCGGGTGGGATGCTGTTGGGCAGAGGCAGGGGCCGGTGGGCGAGTTGCGGGAACCGTTCTTCTGGACGCGCCTCCGCGTCGTAATCGGGCAGGGGGAAGGGGGAGCGGTGTGCCAGTGCCCAGTAGAGGGTGACACCGATTCCCCAGATATCAGTGGCAGGGCCCAGATCGGAGAAGCGCCGGGGGTCGCATTGCTCGGGAGCCATGTACTTGACCGTTCCTACCGGCGAAGACACGGCGGCCAATTGCCCTGTTCTCCTTGCCAGGCTGAGGTCGATCAGCCGAGCGGGCGCCGACATGATGACGTTCTGCGGCTTGATGTCGAGGTGCACCGTGTCGCAAGTGGTCATGTAGTGGGAAGCAGAGGCGAGTTGCACGCCGAGGGAGAGGACCTGCTCGATCGCCATCTCGTAGGTACGTATGAGCGTCGACAGCCGAGGCCCATCCACATACTCGAGCGCGAGGTGAGGGTGGTCACCGTCGAGTCTGCGGTCGAACAGCCGCACTATCACGGGGTGATGGAGATAACGAAGGATGTCGGCCTCGGCGGCGATGGCAGCCCGGACACGGTCGTTCTCCACCAGCGATGGACGGAGGATCTTGGTCACAACCAGGGTGGCGAGCCGCTCGTCCCTGGCCAGGTAGACCTCGTACCGTTCGCCCCCACCGAGATGCTGAACCACGTAACGTCCGCGCGCTATCTCGTCACCCTTGCGAAAGGCCCAAGAGCTTCTGCCGCCGCCGGAAGGGAACGCGCCGGAAGGGATCGCCGCCATTCTCAGGTCGGTGGACTGCGCTCGAGTCCGCTTTACTGCCGTTGTCGTCATTCGTGGACCGTCCTGTTGTCTCTCAACGTTACAGAACGATCCTAGCCCGGCAGATTAAGGTGACCTTGAGGTCTTCATGAGAATGTTCTTATCCGGACCCACCGCCTAATGGATGGGCTCGCGTACGCCCGATCGGCGCTCCCCGCCGCAGTCTCACGACACCTGCGCGGTGACCGCAAGCCGTCGGAACGCGTGGCGCGGACTAATGCGGGGCGCGGGCGCGGGGGCCGCTAGAGTTCGAACGCGGGCAACTCCTTCTCCACCGATTCGTTCTTGAGCGTCACATAGTCGGGCAGACCGTTGCTGTAGGGCGGGTAGTCCTCACCCTGGATCAGAGGCGTCAGGTACTCGCGGCAGGCCTCGGATATCCCAAAGCCGTCTTCGGTTATGAAGTCGCCCGGCATCATCTTCTCTACGTTCGCCACCTCGGACAGTGCCACCGAGCCCACTTCCCACACATATGGCTGAGACGATTTGCGGACGACAGTGGGCATGATGGAGTTCTTGCCGGCGAGCGCCAGTTCCACCGCCGCCGTGCCCATCGCGTAGGCCTGGTCGACGTCGGTCTTAGACGCGATGTGGCGCGCAGACCGCTGTAGATAGTCCGCGACAGCCCAGTGGTACTTGAGACCCAGGCCCTCGCGCACGATGTCCGCCACCACCGGGGCTACGCCCCCAAGCTGCGCATGGCCGAAGGCGTCCTTCAATCCTTGGTCGGCCAAAAACCTACCGTCCGGGTTTCTGACGCCCTCCGAGACCACCACCGTGCAGTATCCGTGTTCCTCCACTAACGAGCCGACCTTGGCCAGGAAGCGCTCTCTGTCAAAGGTCACCTCGGGGAACAGGATCACGATGGGGATCGGGGTGGTCGCATCCGAGGCCAGGCCCCCGGCCGCGGCTATCCAACCCGCGTGCCGCCCCATGACCTCGAGTACGAACACCTTGGTCGAGGTCTTGGCCATGGAACGGACATCGAAGCTGGCTTCCCGGGTTGAGACGGCGATGTACTTGGCAACAGAACCAAATCCCGGGCTGTTGTCGGTCACCGGCAGGTCGTTGTCCACGGTCTTGGGCACGTGGATGGCCTGGATAGGAGCACCGGCGGTCTCAGAAAGCTGCGATACCTTGAGACACGTGTCGGCCGAGTCGCCTCCGCCGTTGTAGAAGAAGTAGCCGATGCGATGGGCCTCGAAGACCTTCATAAGCCGCTCGTACTCACTGCGGTTCTGGTCGGGGCTTCTGAGCTTGTAGCGGCAGGAACCGAAGGCGCCCGACGGCGTGTGGCGGAGCGCGGCGATAGCTGCGTCGGACTCTCTGCCTGTGTCGATGAGGTCCTCGGTGAGCGCCCCTAGGATGCCGTTGCGACCGGCGAACACAGTACCGATGGCGTCGGGGTGTCTGCGGGCGGTCTCGATGACGCCACACGCGGAGGCATTGATGACAGCGCTGACGCCACCCGATTGTGCGTAGAAGGCGTTCTTGGTGGCCATGGTCGTGTCCCACTCCTTCCTGGTCGCTCTGTGGGTGAGTCTCACAGCTTCATGATAGCAACGTGCCGGCGCGGGGAGGCTCAGTCACGCTCAGCGGAGGGTCCACAGGCTGGGACGGAAGACCCATCGTGGCGCGCAGGAAGACGTCTTCCATGGTCGGTGGTCGTTCGTCCACACGAACGATCCGCACGTCCCTACGGGCAAGTAGGGCCTTCACGTCGGCGGCTGTCGCGGCTAGGCCGTCGACATGCGACGCGGTGCCGAAGAGCGATGCCCCGTATGCTTCTCGCAGGGCGGTGAAGCCCGCCTCCCACGGGTCGCACGATACTGCCAAGACGGGTCCCGCATAGCGGACCTTGAGTTCCATGGGGCTGCCCTGGAAGCGCACTTCACCGTCCAGCATGAGAGCGAGGTCGTCGCATCCCTCGGCCTCCTCCAGATGGTGCGTAGTGATGACGATGGTCGTCCCTCCTGCCGTCAGTTCACCCAGGAACGTCCAGAAATTGCGCCTGCCCAGCGAGTCCATGCCGCTGGTGGGCTCGTCGAGGATGAGGAGCTCCGGCCGGTGGATGAGCGCGCAGGCCAGTGCGGCTCGTCTCTGCACGCCGGTGCCGAGACCGGCGACGGGACCCCGATGCTCCTCCAGCCTGAAGCGCGCCTTCTGCTCGGCGATGCAGTCATCGAGTTCCCGCCCTCCGATCCCATACAGACGGCCGAAGAAGCGCAGGTTCTCGTCGATGGCGAGGTCGCCGTACACGGAGTGCAGTTGAGACACGTAGCCGGTCCGCAGGCGCACCTCGCGTGGTTGTTTCGCGGGATCGAGCCCCAGTACGCGGACGTCGCCGGCGTCGGCCTTCAAGAGCCCGAGAACCAGTCGCAGAGCGGTCGTTTTGCCGGCGCCGTTCGGCCCGAGGAAGCCGAAGACGCAACCGCGCGACACGCTGAAGGTCGCGTTCTTCACTGCATGCTTGCGGGCAAAGTGCTTTTCGAGACCCACGGCCGACAGCGCGACGCTGCAGGGATGCGAATGAGCCGGGGCGGCCCCTGAGTGTTGCCGTGCGAGCGGGGCGGCTCCGGATGGGGCGCTGCTCACGAGCCGCCTCCCCTCTGTGCGGCGAGTCCCGTCTGCACGAGCACGAAGAGGTCGTCGAGATTGAGCGACACCGGCTCGAGCGAGGCCGGCTCGAACCCGGCCGGTCGGATGTCACAACGGCCTTTTTGGGTACCCGGCGCGAGCGAGAGCACCCGGCCGGCCAATTCCTCCGCCTCCACCAGGTCGTGGGTGAGAAGGGCCAGCCCCTCCTGCCGCAGATACACCCGGGGGCCCAGGCCGGCGCGGGCGAGAGCCACGCGGAGCTCCTTCTTCTGCGCTCCTTGCGGCAAGACCCAGGCGCGCCAGCCTTCGGTCATATCCGCCGTCATCTCCGGCGAGAATTCGGTGACCTGTCCCGCCGACAGCAGCACGACCCGTCGGGCGCGCTCTGCCTCGTCAAGGTAGGTGGTTGCGAAGACCGCGGTGGTGCCGGCCGCGCAGGCTTCGGCGACGATTCCCCACAGTTCGCGGCGGGAGGTGGGATCCACGCCGATGGTGGGCTCGTCGAGGATCAGCAGCCTCGGCTCGTAGATGAGAGCCGCCGCGAGGCCCAGCTTCTTCTTCATGCCGCCGGATAGGTGGGCGGCCGGTCTGTCCGCTGCCTCGGTCAGCCCCACCATCTCGAGGATCCGCTCTGCAGCCCGGCGGAACCGGGCGTCGCGCAGCCCGCGTACCGAGGCAAAGAAACGCAGGTTCTCCATGACAGTCAGATCGCCGTACAGGTCGAACTCCGATCCCGAGAAGCCCACCTCTTCCTTGGGCACCGAGCGGGTGACGCCGCCCGAGGTGGGCCGACGCAGACCGGCGAGCACTCGAACCAACGTCGACTTGCCCGCGCCGTCGGCACCGATGACCGCCACGAACGCGCCATCCTCCACCTTCAGATCGACGTCCCGGAGGGCGTCCTTGCGGCCGAACCTCACTCCCACCCCATTCAGTTCCACGAGCGACGGGGCGACCGGTTCTGTGGCGAGACCTGCAGCGCCTGCGGCTCTTGCCCCGCACTTGTCGGCGGGACCCCTGCGGCTTCCCGCCGCGGCCGTATTGGCTTCGTCAGATGGGCTCACACCAACCTCCTTCGGAAGCGCCAGGCGGCGAGCATGATCACGGCGGCTGCATAGGCCAGCAGGATCAATGCGTACGGCCACAGGTTGACCATCCCCAGGTCTTTCACGAAGATGCCCCGGCAGATGGGCAGGAAATATGTGAGGGGCACCAGATAGGCTATCCAACGGACGCCCCAGGGGATGGCAGTGAGCGGGAAGATGAAGCCGGAGATGAGGATCTGCGGCAGCAGGGTGAACACCGCCAACTGCATGGCCTGCTGCTGCGTCTGCGATACGGTCGAGACCAGCAGGCCGATGCCGAGACAGGCGATCAGGAAGATGAACGACAATCCGGCTAGTAGGAAGGGGTTCCCAGCGAAGGGCACGTCGAAGATGAATACTCCGGCCACCACGACGATCAGCAGGTCGACCAGGGATATGACCACGTAGGGGGCGATCTTGCCGATCATGAGCTCGGTGGAGGAGAGCGGCGTGACCATGAGCTGCTCCAAAGTGCCCCGCTCCCGCTCCCTAACGACTCCCATGGCGGTCATGATGGTAGCGATGAACACCATGACCACTCCCACCAGGCCGGGGATCATGGAGTTCGCCGAGCGGAGGTCGGGGTTGTAGAGTATCTCGGTCTTGAACGGTATGGCCGGGCTGGTGCCCTGTTGGACGGCCAGTCCCTGCGCGAGCATCTGCAACTGCCGGAGTGCGGTCTGGGAGGTGAAGAGGTTCGAGCCGTCCACCACCAAGGTCCCAGGTGTGCCGTCCACCTGCGGTGGCACGATGCCGACCGACACCTTGCCGGTGCGGATAGCCTCCTTCAGGTCGTCCACGGTGGCGAATCCCTGTTCGGACACGTCGAAGTACTTGGAGGAGGCGAGAAGGGTGGAGACCATCGGAGCCAGCGGATACTGGGGACCGGCGGCGACGCCGGTGGAGATGTGGCTCACGTCGAAGCTCGCCGCGTAGCCGAAGACCAAGAGCCAGACGAAGGGGATGACGATCATCATCCCCAGCGTGCGGCGGTCGCGCTTGATCTGGATGAACTCCTTGCGAATGAGCGACAGCAGCCTACGCCATCTCATCGCGTCAGCCTTTCTCGCCGGCCGGCGTCTCCACACGGACGTCTTGGGCCGGATCGGCATCCCACTCCGTGCCCGTTGTGCGCTCGTGGCCCTCCGACCCGCCCATACCGTGCACCAGCACGTGGGCTACCTCCCGCGCCAACGTCTCCGGCTCCACGTTCTGCACCCAGGGCGCCTGAAGGACGTACCGGGCCATCATGAACGAGAAGCACGTTCCAAAGAGCATCTGTCCCACCATGGGCGGGTCAACCTCCGGTCCGATGCGGCCCTCGCGCTGGAGGGTCTCCAGGTAGGTGATGGTGGGGCCCACGACCCCCTTCTGCAATCTCTTGGCCATCATTGGCAGGAAGCCGGGCATCTTCAGGCCTGCCGAAAGCATGGTGGCCATGAACTGGGCCACGTGCGGCTTCGCGAACGTGGCCAGATAGGTCTCGGCCAGCCGCCGCAGTACCTCCTCAGGCTCGCCTTCGGGGGCGGCTTCCGCGCCCACCCTCTCGAACAGCCCCGTGGCTCCCGCGGCCGCTTCACGCAGCAGGTCCTTCTTGGTAGGGAAGTAGTGATAGAGCGCCGCCTGAGTAACGCCGGCCTCCGTCGCGATGTCGCGGGTGGAGGCACTCAGCCCGTCACGCATGAAAATGCGCCCGGCGGCATCTAGGATCGTCTGCCTGCTGCCGCCACCGCCCGGGGGACGGCCGGGTCCCCTGTTCTCGGGCTCGAGACCCGCGGTTCCGCCGCCATCCCACCGTTTTCGCTTCACAGTGTGACATCCCCAGGCTATATTAATTGGTCGATAATTAAATTATGTGATCCAGAGTCGGTCTGTCAAGCAGTCTCGACTGCAACTTCGCGCGTGCGAGCACTCCCGCTTGACATGGAACTAAAGATGCGGTAATTTCGGTATAGACCGAAAAGAGAGGACGCCGATGGAACTCACGCCGGTCATGGAGAAGTTTATCGTCCGCTGGGGAGAGATGGGCGGCACCTGGGGCATCAACCGGGCCAGCGCCCAGATCGTGGCGCTCCTGTACCTGTCCGAGAAACCCATCACTGCCGAGGAGATCAGCGAGACCCTTTCCATCGCCCGGTCCACGGTGAGCACTGATCTCCGGGAGCTCCAGAACTGGGGCGTGGTCAAAGTAGTCCACGTCTTGGGTGACCGCCGTGACCATTTCGAGACCCTCGTCGACCCGGCCGAGTTCTTTCGCGTTATCGTGAGAGAGCGCAAGCGCCGCGAGATCGACCCGCTCGTGCAGGCGTTGCGTGAGGGCGTGGTAGAGGCCGGCGGGCGTGAAGCCTTCGTGCGCGACCGCATGCGGGATATGCTCGAGTTCTTCGAGATCCTCACGGGGGTCTACGACCGTACGGAGGACATTCCCACCAGCCTGCTTCTGAAGATGGCGAAACAGATGGGCCAGCTGCCCCTGAAGACCGCTCTCAAGATCGCGCAGCTCGGTGACGGGCTCGGGGAGTCTCTGAAGAGGTTGGTGAAGTAGCTGATGTTGGTCATGAAAGCAGGGCGGAAGCTCAGTCTGGGGTGGGCGTATGTGGTGGGGGCCACGTTGGTGGTCCCGTCCGTGCCGGCCCGGCAGGTGGTTCCTGCTCCGCGCCCCACAGCGGGCCGCTGAGCGTGGGTTGGGAGGCGCTTCATGAGTGTCTTGAGCAAAGCATGGAACTGGAACGCGACCGACGAGGAATGGGATGCCTCGTATCCGTGTGACAAGTACATAGAAGGACCCCGGCAGGCCTTCATACGCGCCGTCGGCGTGGAAGCTCCGGCGAAAACCTTGTTCCGTTGGGTGTGCCAGGTCAAGGTGGCGCCGTACAGCTACGACTGGCTCGACAACCGGTTCCGGCGGAGCCCGCGACGGCTCACTCCCGGCGCCGAAAAGCTCGAGGTGGGCCAGGCCTTTATGGTGGGGCCCATAGTGGAGTTCGAGCCCGACCGGCATATCACCGTCCTGTACGGCCAGGCGGGCGAGCGGGGCTGGCCGCCCTTCTCGCTCACCTACGCGGTCACCCCCGTGGGTCCGGGCTGCTCCCGGCTCATCTGCAAAGCGGTCATGACGTCTCGCTCGCGCCTCGACCGCGTCCGTTGGTTTCTCTTGGCCTGGGGCGACCTGATCATGATGCGCAAGCAGTTCCTCGTGCTGAAAGAGCTCGCCGAGAAGACGGCCGGCGAGAAGACTACCGGCGACGAGACCGCCCGCGACTAGCTAGTACTCGATCAACGTACAATCCACATCCGCATGCTGCCTACCCAGCTCGGCGGGAGCGTTCTTCGGGAACGAGACGGGTTGCGGGTCGCCGTCTGAGATGTGCGGGAGATGCCGATGGTCTCTCCAGTACTTCAGCAGCCTCTTGACCGATTCCGGGGTCGCGGAGGTGCGGTCCCCACTGCAAGTTCTTGCCGTCGACAAGGACCGTATCTGTGACGCCCCAGTCAGCGGCGTCACTGCGCGTGGAGATGAGTCTAGCAACCCGGGCCCTATCGGTGTCGCAATCCCGGTCAGGCGGTCTCTGCCGTAGTCTTCGGCTTCCCTATTAGCCAGTGATAGAGCGCGCCTCCGACGGCTCCTCCGATGATCGGTGCAACAATGAACAGCCAGAGCTGGGAGAGAGCCCAACTGCCCTGGAAGATGGCCGGACCAATGCTTCGAGCCGGATTGACCGACGTATTGGTGACCGGGATACAGATCAAGTGTATAAGAGTGAGGGTCAGACCGATGGCGAGGGGAGCAAGCCCTTTGGGCGCCCGCTCATCGGTGGCCCCCATGATGATGAACACGAAGAACAGGGTGAGCACGAACTCTGCAACGAAGGCCGCGGCCAGACCGTAGCCTCCGGGGGAATGATCTCCGTAGCCGTTGGAGGCGAATCCATCGGCGGCGGAGAATCCGGCAGCTCCGCTGGCAATCGCATAGAGCACCGCAGCCGCGGCGATGGCTCCGATCACCTGGGCCACCATATACGGTCCGACATCCTTGCCCGGGAAACGTCTACCCGCCCAGAGACCGAATGTCACCGCTGGGTTGAAATGTCCTCCGGACACATGGCCAACCGCGTACGCCATGGTGACTACGGTGAGACCGAATGCCAGGGACACGCCAAGGAAGCCGATACCCGTTTCAGGGAAGGTCGCGGCCAACACGGCGCTACCGCAACCGCCCATCACCAACCAGAACGTTCCGAGGAACTCTGCACCTAATCTCTTGAGCAACCCCGTCCTCCTCCTCTGATTCCGACACTGTGCGGAGAAGCCGGTCACTGCGAGATGCCATCATAAGTGCGGCCATCAGCCGGCTATCAATATAGGCTTCTCACTCCGGTCCGTAGTTCCTGCAAGAGGCAGCCGTCAACTGTCGTCTGCGCATTCGCCGCCGGGCATACTCAGTTCTCGGCCTCGTACGCCGTGTGGTCTCCGCTCAGCGCACGCCAGTAGTCGTACTCCGCGATTAGGGCAGAGGTGATGACGGTCTTGCCCGGGGGGCCATGGCGCTCGTGTGTCCAACGCGGCGATGTTTCAGAAGATCCGGGGGGAATCGAGCGCTAGACGGTCACAGTTCTGAGTGCAGGAGGCCTGTGGGAGATCTGTGGATGGTTCTGCCTGTAGCGTCGGTGAGGTTGTAGGCACAGAAGGGTACGATCCTCCTATCGGGTGCGACCACGTGGAGGCAGCAATTGCGCAGTCGTTCGAGGTCGAGATTCCAGACGTCCATGAAAGTCATAGCCGAGATCGTGAAGCTGTAGCTGCGGAGTCTCTCGAGGAAGTCGTCCAGGCTGGTCACGGTGTCTCCGGCGATCCGGCCGGCAGCACCACTCGTCCCGTCCAGCCCTCTGCAGCACGCAGCGGGACTTTTATCCAATGACCAGCGGCGGGCCACGTGGGCACGTTTCTTCAGAGCGGGGTTCGCCGTCTCACCGGGCCTTGCTCTTTCACTGGGCTTCGTTCCATCAGCTGGGTTTGTTCCCAGAGGAGGGTCTAATTTCTGCGCCCGGTTGCAGCAAGCCCTGGAATCGACGGCGGCTGTCAGTGGGCGAACTACCCCGTCTCCCAACAGCACATAGTCTCCGTGGAATGAACAGAGGGTATGCTCACAGCCCGAGGGGTGGAAGCTCTCCAGAGGGATGCGACTGCCGGTCTGCGCATCGATGTCTCTCATGAGCTCGGGGAGCGTGTAGCGGTTCTCGTCGCGAGGCGCCTGGGGATACCTGCCAAAGTAGCTAATAGGCTGGAAGTGTACCCCCCGGACGGCGGGGAGCCCGCGGAGAGCGTAATCCACGATGCGTCCGATCTCGTCGATGTTGACACCGGGGACCAGGGTGGGTACGAGCACGACTCCCAGTCCGGCCTCCGCGCACTTGGCGATGGCGGCCTCTTTCTGGGCGAACAGCCCTTTGCCTCGTAGGGTCCGGTACACCTGGTCACTCAGGCCGTCGAACTGGAGGAACACCGTTGTCAGACCCGCTTCCTTCAACCGAAAGGCATACTCATGATCGCGGCCGAGTCGTAGTCCGTTCGTGTTGAGTTGGAAGAACGAGAAACCCATATCGTGGCCCATGGCGATGATCTCGGCCAGATCGGCGCGCATGGTCGGTTCGCCACCCGAAAGCTGGATATTGCAGGTGCCGGTGCTCTCCAGAAGCAGTTGGTACCATTCGCGGATGATGTCCAGGCCGGGGTCAGGCTCCGCTTCTTCGCCGGAGGAGGCGAAGCAGACGGGGCAGCCGAGATCACATCGAGCCGTGATCTCCAAGAGCACACAGCACGTCTGTTGGCGGTGGTGGGGGCAGAGACCGCAGTCAAGAGGACAGCCCTTGTCTACGGCTGTCTGGGCCGAGACGGGGCGGTTAGGGGCTCTCTCGTCGAGCCATGACGTGTAGTCAGGGGGTCCTCGCCAGATGACCGAGCTAAAGGTCCCGTGCTCGGGGCAGGTCTTCATCAGATGAACGTTTGCGCCTTCGCGGATGCGGGCGGCCGGTATCCTCTTCAAACACTGGGGACAAACGCTCTCTGTGAGTGGGAGCTTCTCGTCCTGCTGGTCGCTGTCGGCCGAGGTCTTCACTTCCTCCTCTACGGTGTGCTCACCCCTTTCGCTGATCGCTCCATTCGGCACCGAACAGGGAGCGGCTAAGCTGCTCGTACGGATTACACTGGGCACCGGGGACACTGACGACGGTTCGAGCCCCATATCCCAGGCATTATAGTGGATGGGCTCAGGGCGGCGGATGAGCCGATCGACCCGAACCGACCTCGCCGGCCCGGTGAAGGGCCGGCCGGTGATTGACAAACGGTGAGGAAGGATTAGTATGGTAGTAGAGCCCCAAGAGGCAAGACGCATCACCCCTGAAGACAGGTGAAGCTCTAGCTACACCGCTGAAGAAAGGTGCTAAGCGAGGTCACTTGGGGCTCCCTTGTGTCTTCGGTCGTTCGTTCTCGGGGCTGAAATCCACAGGGTGGCCCATCCATCCGTCCACCGCCGTACAGCCGGGCCTTCGATGTCTTCGGCGATGGTCGTCCTCTCGCTTATTGACGCACAGGCGAGACGGCTTATAGTGGATATATACGGGGAGTGAGCGACTCCTCGCACATAGTGCTCGGGAAGGCCGCCGGATCGGGGTCTTGCACGAGTTGACACCCGCGCAACTCCCCTTTCAGGGTCGGAGTTCGGCCGAAGAGGGGGCGTGTTTCTCATGGGCCCGAGAGCAGCGAAGGTCGTCGTGACCGTCTGCGGCATCATGGGCGGTTGGTTTGGCTACTGGCTCGGCCAGCCCTCGATCAGTCTGCGCTACTGGATCGCCGAGCCTGCAGCCGGCACCGAGAACGAATCTTTTGCTTGGTGGACCCGGAACATCGACTGGCAGTCCCCAGAACTGCAACGTCGCCTCGACTATCTGGCCGACGAACAGCTGTTCCCTCTCTGGCGCTTTCTGCTGTCCGTCGGCGCGGCCGTACTCTTCGCGTACCTGGCTACACTGATCATCACCCGGCTCCCACTGTGGAGACTCCAGGATGTGTTGAGGAACGGCGTCCAGGGTGAGGCCATGGTGGTTCAGGTGCGCGATACCGGAGAATACATGCGCGGGCCCACGGGTCTCGAACGTCAGATCGCGGTGGAACTGCACACGCGTGTAGGCGGTCGTCCTCCGTACCGTGCACGGACCACCCAGTTCTTCAACGAATCCGAGCAACGTGCCCTTCAGCCGGGGGTGCGTGTAGTCGTGCGTTGTGACCCGGCTAGGCTCACCCGGGTGGCCATCGTGGAGCCGGTCTCGACCCAGGGCGTCTCCCCTTCGACCTAACCGGAATACCCGGCTTCACTTCTCAGTTGCCTGCCAACACAAGACCGGGATCAGTGCCTGCGATAGCCGTTATGACTCGGCAAAGATCCACCGGCCTAGTTCTGCTCAGCCTGCAAGAGACCGGCGGTCTTCGGTATCTCAGACCTGCGGCAGCCGGCCCGGCGCCGTCTGGAGACCGAGTCAACCCGGAGCGAAGACCTCCAATTCGATCGAGTCCATCGCCAGGATGGATCCGTCTGCGGCGCTCAAGTCGCTGATGGTCACAAAGACCCGGCCGGTGCAGCCCAAGTCGAGAAGGCCGAGGGTCAGCTCGAAAATACCGGGCGCGCCGAAATCGGGCGCCTCCACCGGCACCGGTCCCTGGGCGCGTTCAGTCATTTCCGCGTCGTAGACGG
This sequence comes from Actinomycetota bacterium, assembly GCA_012729575.1. Classification (GTDB taxonomy): domain Bacteria; phylum Actinomycetota; class Thermoleophilia; order RBG-16-64-13; family RBG-16-64-13; genus RBG-16-64-13. Next base: position 18,755 of record JAAYCW010000164.1, read on the forward strand.
TGTAGACCAAGTTGTTCTCAAACGGCGCGATGGTCACGTTTCCCTTGATGAGGGCGACGGAGGATACGGCAGGGCCCAAATCGGGATAGGTGATGGTGATCTTGCGCACATCGCCCCCGGGGGTCTCGGAAGTCTGGGAGGTGTGAAGCAGGGCCCAATTGGTGCCCTCTACCAGGGGTAAGCGGAGGGTCGCCGTGATGGGCACAACGGGCTCACCCGTCGGATCCTCGGGTCCGGGCACGGTGGCTGCCACGAGGATCTCTCCATCGATGATACTCAAGTCCTCGAGGCGCGAACCGCTGCCAACGAAGTGCGAGCCGGCAGAAGCAGGTTCCCCGGCTTCTGATAGCAAAGCGACGATATAGAGAAGGGCGCCGGCGTCCTTGTCGAGGGTCATGGCAATGGCCGCATCGTCGACTTCATCACCGTTCAGATCTCCGAAGGCCACGACCTCGGATACAGTCACGTTGACCGTCGATGGATCGTTCTCACTCCGAGGTCCTTTGTATGAACCGTCGACCAGCCTGAAGCTCATGATCGTCTGGTCGAAGAGACCGGTGATCTCGGCATTGCGGACGTGCTCCAGGGTTAGCGGCTCCCCGGCCGGAAGGCTTGGCACGGTGCTAGGAATAGCGGAGGTCGTGGTGGTCGTCTGGGCCAAGGAACTGGTCGTGGCGGCGCTGGTCGGTGTGACCTGGGACGTCGTGGTGGAGGTCTCTTCAGCGCACCCGGCACCGACGGCCGGGACGACTACGAGTAACGCCAGCGCCAGGAAGGTGAACACCCGCAAGACGGCGCTTGAGGTGGCAGTTGTCCCTGTGGTACGCATGCTGAGTACGTGGTCTCCCGATATGTTTGCCGACAGCAGTGTCCGAGAAGTCGTACCCCTTCGGCGAGAGAAGTAACCGTGTGGTGCCCCTGTTGACATGGGGTCTGATCCAAGTGATAGTGTCGGCAGAGGTGAGACGAACGAGGTCCGCACGGTTGCGGATCTATCGTCTGGAAAGCGGGAGGAGTTTGATGACACCGAGGTCCGAACAAGTCGGTGTGCTGGTCGCGTGCCTGGCGGCACTCGCGATGCTGGTCGTGGCCTGCGGGGGAGACGGATCGGCCACTACACTCTCGACCTCGCATTCAACTGCATCCACGACAGCGTCGACCGTCAGCGGAACGACGACCACCTCGACGCCCTCAACACCAGAGAAAGTGTTCTCGTCGGCGGAGTTGGCCGAGTTCGATGGCAAGGAGGACAGGCCGGCTTATATCGCCGTCGACGGAGTGGTCTACGATGTCTCAGGCAGCGCGAGATGGCCCGAGGGCAAACACCTCTCGTGCTTTCTCGACTCGGAGGCGGGGAATAACCTTTCCGAGGAACTCAAACAGGCCCCGTCCAACATGCGGGCTCTGGTCGAGCGACTGCCCGTCGTCGGTCGGCTGGAACAGTGATGGTCCGGTGATCGAACCCCGATGGTTGCTCGTATGGACCCGTCATGAGTAGACCGTTCTCAGGCGCCACCCGGATTGTCTTCCAAGTGATTCTGATCGTGGTCGGTATCGGACTGCTGGCTGTGCCCCCGCTTGTGATCGCTTTGTCGGGCGTGGGCTTATCCGACGCGCTTTGGGTCGCTCTGCGGGTGGCTGCTCTGGAGGCCCTCACTCTCATTGGCATCAATATCTGTGTGGGGGCGTTCCGATCTGTCCTTGTACGTGGCTTCAATGGGCTGACGATACACCGGGCCCATGTCGTGACCGATCTGACCGGGTTCGCCGTCGGGCTGGCTCACGGTTTGATGGCCTTCGTTTTCGGCATTGCCGGGTACACCACGGCCGCCGTGTGGACCGGTCCGGCTGTGCTCTTAGTGCTGGTTGCGATCATCATCACCGCCCTTACTCGCAGACGGCTGCGACGTTCATGGCGCTGGATCCACCGTTTCAACTACCTGATCTTTGGCGCCGTTTTGGCGCACGGCTTGATACTTGGATACGACCTGCGGAACGAGGTTTGTTTGAAGGTCTGGCTTGGAATCCTCGGGGCCGCGGTCGTCGCGGGCCTTGCCTATCGAGTGATCGGTCTTGTGGCCGCAGGCGGCCGACGGACCCGCGACTGAGATCCGGGCGGGCGGGACAGGCGATCCACGAGCCGCCGATCCGCAAACCTCGCGAGCTCCTTGCGGCTACAAGGGTCTGACGGGCGCGTACAGTTCCACGATGTGCGTCGATTCCGGATTGTCTCCTGCCTCGTTGAGGTAGATCTCCAGACACGGTCCGTCACCTGACTGCCGGCCGCTCTCAGGCAGCCACCGGCCCATCATGGTCTGCCAGGCCTCGGAATACTCTTGCGGGAGTATCTCGAAATGACCCACCGCGTATGTGCCTGCGGGAATGGTCCGCGTGCCTATCTCGCCATCGGTGGGCGTCCCGACCGGGACGGTGATAGCCGCGTCGACTTGGAGCCGTTCTGCCTCGGTGCTGTCGGGATCGTCCTGGTAGATGCTCATGACCTTAGTATCTAGCCCCATGAGACCCCGCGGACCCGCCCAGGAGAACAATTGGCCGAACAACCGACCGAATAGTGCAGTGTCGCCTGCATATGGGCCGACGTGGCGCAGATAGGCCACGTGCATCTCGGGGACGTTCTTCACCTCGAATCTTGCCTCGCCGGTTTGCATCGCCAACCTCCTTCGCCGGTTCTACGATCCTTGTTGCGGGCCGTTCCGCCGACGCATATCCAGTCGCTAACACCCCTGCCGGATGTCTGTCGGAGCAGCCGAGCGAATGCGGCGCTTGAGGAAGAGCAGCAGGGCCTCGTTGTCGGCGAACGCTTGGACGTGAAAAACATCCCATCCAGCGCTCCCCCAGTCATTGAGAGTGGCTTCAAAATCGAAGGTATCCGGCCCGTACTTCTGAAATGCCGCCGGGCCCACGTTGACCCGAAGCACCCGGTACTCCCAACAGGTGGTGTCGTCTTGGGCCACTGTCCCTTCATGACCGTCGCTCATGGTGCCTCCCTTCTCTTGAATGAAGTGTACCAGGCCGACCGCCGGGCAATTCCTGACCCAGACTACTTCTCTGTGGGGATGGCCCAAAGGGCAAGAGGAGACTGTCGGCGATGGCTGTCTTTCGTGTTGACTATCGACCGGGTGCGAGGCAGCATGGAGGTGCCACAGCAGCCGCGGCGGGGTGGGAGCGTGCAGA
>JAAYCW010000030.1 GCA_012729575.1 Actinomycetota bacterium
AGGGTCACAGCGGCCTCCGGTAGGGAAGGGCCGTAGCGGTCTCCGGTCGACCGGTCACGACAGCCTACTTACGGTAGCCCATGACGGCCTTAACCTCTAAGAAGTCCTCGAGACCGAAACAACCCCACTCCCGGCCGTTTCCAGACTTCTTGTATCCGCCAAAGGGCGCGTTCATGTCGGTCGATGCTCCGTTCAGATGGACCATCCCCGTGCGCATGCGGCGCGCCACCCGGCGCACCCGCTCGACGTCTTTGGAGCTGACGTACCCGGAGAGTCCGTACTCGCTGTCGTTGGCGATGGCCACCGCTTCGTCCTCATCTTCGAAAGGAATGATCGACAACACCGGGCCGAAGATCTCCTCGCGAGCTATACGCATGCCGTTGTTCACGTCGGCGAAGACGGTGGGCTTCACATAGTAGCCCCGCTCCAGCCTCTCAGGCCGCTCCGGACCTCCGGCCACCAGGCGCGCTCCTTCCTCCAATCCCGCTTGGATGTAGCCAAGGACCGTCTCGTACTGCTTCCTGCCGGCGACCGGTCCCATGAAGGTATCCGGATCTTGCGGATCACCCACCTGTAGCTCACCGGCGGTGCGGGCCGCGATCGCTACGGCCTCGTCGTATACTGGGCGCGCGACCAACATGCGGGTGGGTGCGTTGCAGCTCTGACCGGAGTTGCGCATGCAGGCTCGGACTCCGGCTGCCACTACCTTCTCCAGGTCTACGTCCTCGAAGACTATATAGGCCGACTTGCCGCCCAGCTCCTGGGAGACCCGCTTGATGGAGGTAGCGGCAGCCCGGGCGACGGTAGCTCCCACCGAAGTGGAAGCGGTGACCGACACCATATCTACCAAAGGATGGGTGGCCAGCGCCTCACCAAGCGAGGCCCCAGAACCGTTCACCAGATTGAACACGCCCGCGGGGACCCCGGCTTCGTCGACCGCGTCAGCCAGGAGGAGTGTAGAGAGCGGCGAGTATTGGCTCGGTTTCAGCACCATCGTGCATCCGGCCGCAAGGGCTGGAGCCATCTTGATGACCACTTGGTTCATCGGCCAGTTCCACGGCGAAATGAGGGAACAAATCCCTACCGGCTCCCGGATGATGCGCGTGGTACCCCAGTCTTCCTCGAAGACATAGTCCTTGAGGACTTTGATGGCCGTCTCCAGATGCCATTCGCCGATGCGGGCCTGGACCTTCTCGGAGAAGGTCTTGGGAATGCCGACCTCGGCCGACATCGCAGCTGCGATGTCGGGCAGGCGGCGCCTATATCCTTCGAGGATCCGTTCGAGGAGCTCGAGGCGTTCCTCCCGAGTGCTCTCGCTGTAGGCGGGGAAGGCCCGATGAGCCGCGCGGACGGCGGCGTCAACATCGGCCTCGGAGCCGGCGGCCACTCGGCCCACCTCTTCCTCAGTCGCCGGATTCATCACCGCTATCCAGCGGCCGGGCTCCACCGGATCGACCCAACACCCATCTATATACAGCTTGGCCTCGTTGCTCACGTGATCGTCTCCTCGTCGTCAGTACGGCGCCGCCGGAGAGTACCACGTGGCGGCGCAGCAAAGGGGGCGCGCCCGCGTTGCGCGGCGCGCCCCCGGCCCTCTCCCTCGCAGCGATGTCCTACTGAGCCGCTTGGGCGGCCTTCTGAGCTTCCCGGAACGCGGCGATGAAGCGCATGGCGTAGTTGTCGCGCCCCAACACCAAGTCGGCCGACAAGACCGCGAGACGCACTTGGGCCACGTCCACGGTGGGACAGGTCAAGCCGGCCTGTATGCCCATCGCCAGGTACGCACCCGTCAGCACCGGTCGGTTGGGCAGACCGTGAGAGATATTGCTGGCACCCTGGGTCTGGTTGACCCCCAATTCATCCTTGACCCGGCGGGTGGCCTCCAAGGTGGCCAGACCGGCCTGCACGTTCGCGCCCAGAGACAGGGTCAGGCAGTCGATGATCACGTCTTCACGGGGGATGCCGATGGCCTCCGCCCGTTCTACGATCCTATGTGCGATCTCGACCCGAGCTTCAGCCTCGTTCGGAATGCCTTTCTCGTTGAGGGTGAGGCCGATAACCGGGACCCCATACTCCTTGACCAGAGGGAGTATCTCCGTCAATGAAGACTCCTCCCCGGTGACCGAGTTGACGATGGGACGGCCCGGGCATACCTCCAAGGCGCCCCTTAGAGCGTCCACCTTGCGGCTGTCGATGCAGATCGGCACGTCCACCACCTCGGCTACGGCCTGTACGGCCAAGGGCAGCATGGAGATCTCGTCGACGCCGGTCGCCCCTACGTTGATGTCGAGGATGTCGGCGCCCGCAGCCACCTGGTTGACAGCCTCCTCACGGACCACGCTCAGGTCACCGGCGCGGAGCGCCTCAGCCAAGCGCTTCTTGCCGGTAGGGTTGATACGCTCGCCGATCAATACGGTCGGACGGTCCCCGCCGATGATGACCTCGCGAGCAGAGCTGCTTACTCGAGTCTCCACGTCTGCTTCCCTTCCTTGTCTTGTAGTCGTCCCTACGTCCTCTTCTACCGCGATCTGCCCCGCCGCGACCCCTCAGGCCGGAGTGAGCCTCAATCAGACGGGACACCCGTGCAGTCCTGAGCCGTGAACAAATGATCGAAGCCGATGGTCTCCCCCGGGGGCACCGCGACTATTTCGCTGTCCACCTCTCCCCTGAAGAGCCGCCCCAGCAGCTGCACCGACCCCTGTACAACTCGGTGGTCGAGCTCCAATGTGTCCGCTACCCCCCGGCTCTGCTCCAGGCATTCGCTGACGGCGTAGGCCTGCGTGTCGATGAGGTTCACACACTCGTACCCCGCGAACATGACCTTACGCAGCTTGGCGGCCCTCTCCGGACCGTAGCGGTCTTCCCAATCGTCGAAAGCCTCTTTCAGTGAGCTCTCGTGATTGAACCACCCCCGGGTCATGTAGTAGTGGCGCGGATTCCTCGGGACTTCCTCACGCAGGCACCCCCTATTGAGGAGAAGTGAGATGCAATCGTCCACCCGGGGGAACATCAATCTCATATGCTCAGCCGAAAGACCGTTCAGAGCGTTGCCGCAGAAACCGAAGGCGAGAAACACCGTGTCCACGGGTTCCACCATGATCTGTTCCCGCCGGCCACGGGCCGGCCCCGGACCCGGCCGGACGGACGAAACGGCCACGACCTGACCGGCGTGGGCACCCTGGTCGAGCTTCTCTAGAAGCGCTCTCAGGGCTGCGTGCAGCCGCTCCGGACGGTCGTGCAGGCCGCTTTCCACCCATACCACGGGAGGCTGCTCCTCGGGAGCCAACGTCTCCAAGGCCAACCGTACTTCATCTTCGATCATCTCGCAGGCCAATATCACACCATCGGCCAAGCCACGACTCCCTTTCACTCGCTCGGCTATCCGCGCACACAGGCGTGATGCCGCGTACCCGTCCGCCTCGCGCGGTCAATAAGCCCCGTACTCCTTCGCGACCTCAACCATCGCCCGCATGTTCTCGTCTTTCGCCTCATCGACCACCGCCCCCACGTCCAAGATGAACCCACCTCCGGGAGCAACCGTATCGATGAGATCCCGGCAGTAGGTCTTCACCTCGTCCACGGCACCCAACTGCAGCAAAGGCAGCGGGACGTTGCCCTGGATGCAGGATATTCCACCCAGTACTTCCTTGGCCCTTTGCATGTCGGTGTGGTCGAAGTGCCAAACCGCACGGCCCACAGGTGACTCCGCGATTGTCTCCAGCCGCGTGCCGTATGCGCCTTCCGCGAACAGATACGGGACGAATCCGTCGGCCACCAAGCCGTTGATCACCTTGAGTAGGCTAGGCCAGTAGAACTTCTGGAACTGTTCGACACTCATGAAGCCGTCTGCACCCTTGTGCAGTGGCATGAAGACGAGCGGAGGCGACTGAGGATTGGCCGTACGCGTCACCCACTTGACGACCAGTGGGACTATCCGGTCGCAGGCTTCGAGGAGGACGGCCGGCTGCCGGAACATGTCCATGAGAACGCCGCGCGTACCCCGGAGAGTGTCTCCAATGAAGTCGAACGGGGCCAGAGACATGAACTGGAACGGTCCTGGGAAGCCTTCAGCCACCAGCCGTCCCAACAAGGGGTACATGGCGCCACCCCATGCCTGGCACTCCCGACCGGCGGCGGTCAGTTTCTCGATGCTGGCCTGCACGGCCGGATCCGCCCAGCGCATCATCCAGGGCGGTCCTCCGACGATCTCCACCATGTCCAGGGGCGAGGCCAAACGTGAGAAGCCCTCCATGCCGCCCGCCACGCGGGGCAGATAGACGTGCAACAAGAAATCTGTGGGGTCGTCGATCAAGAGGTCGTACTCCTCGGCGAGCATCCACTCCTTCTCGTTGTACTGGAAGCCGGACTCCTTGGGCACGCCGTGCCCCGGCCAGCTCAGGATCTTGACGTCCAGGATCTCGAACGCCCGCCCGGGGATAGCCGCAAAGACAGGAGCCAGCATGGAGTCCGCCTGCAGGTAGTGGTTGGCCTCATGCCAAGCTTCAGCTGCGAGGGCGTAGTCCTGGGTGACCTGATAGGGCGTCAGCCCCTTCCGCGTGCCGGGATAGTAGCCGGCGAGCGCACAGACCGGCACTCTGTCGGCCTCTCCTTCAAGAAGCATCGCCTTCTTCAGGCGCGCCGCCCTTGCCCGGTATTCGCTCCCCGCCTCAGGACTCGCGAACTCCAAGCCGGGTTCGAGAAACGAGGCCCAACGGCGCTCAGACTTCTCCTCCGGAGACAACTGGGACCAGACTTGTTCAGCCACGACGACTTACCCTCCCAACGGGACTCATCTGCCCATTGATATTGACCGGTTTACCAAGCTCTCCCTACTTCACCCCCACCGCTTCTTTGGCGAAGGCAACGGCGGCCATGGCATCGTCTCCGTAGGCGTCGGCCCCGGTGTACTTGCGCACGGTGTCGTCCATCTGGCCTCCGCCGATGATGATCTTAAGCTCACCGGTGCGCAGGCCGGCCTTCTCTACCTCTTCTATGGTGGACTTCATGGAGTCGAAGGCCACGCTCAGGAACCCGGAGAGGGCCAGGACCTGGGGAGTCTTGTTCTTGACGGCCTCTACGAAGGCCGCTTCCGGCTGGTCTATACCCAGATCTATGACCTCAAAGCCGTTGACCTCCAGCATGAAGCCTACGATGTCTTTGCCGATGTCGTGGATGTCGCCCCGTACCGTGCCTAGGACCACCGTGCCCAGCTTCTTGGTCTCGTCGGTCTGGGAGGCGAGCAGGGGTTTGAGGATCTCTCCGGTCTTACGGAGCATCTCGCCGCTCATGATGAGTTCCGGCAAGAAGTAGGTGCCTTCCTGGTAGCGCTCCCCGACCACCTGCATGGCTTCTGAGGAGAGGTCCAGGATCTTCTTGGGGTCTTCCCCTTGGGCAAGGAGCTCCTCTACTATCTTAAGAGCTTCCTCTTCCTTCATGTCGGCCATGGCTTGGACTAGTGGATGAGTCACCGCCACTCCTTTCTTCTGCGAAACACCGGGCAGTACCCTAGCCGTGTGGACCACCTGACGATCGACTCTGTCTGGCCCCTCGTGAGGCTACGAGCTGAACTAAGCGCCTCCGCTAGGAAGCCTCTGCAACCGTCTGTTCCCTTGGAACACTGCTGATTGACTATATCAACAGGGGGCCCTCTAGTGCAACCCACTTATATAGACATGTGTTATCTTGGGGACGGATAAGTCTCTAGGGAAGACGTGTCGAATTGGATAGACAACCAGCCGAGGAGCCTATGTCCTCAGTCGCTTCATCAGATGGTGGCAACCTAGGCACGAAGTCTCCCGCCTATCTGCGCATCGCTGCCGTTCTGGCCGATCGAGTAACTTCGGGAGCCTACCCCGCGGGCAGCCGTCTGCCCTCGGGGTCGCGACTGTGCGACGAGTTCGACGTGAGCCCTATGACTTTGCGCCGGGCGATCAACCTCCTGGAATCCCAGGGCCTTCTTTCGGGAGTGAAAGGCAAAGGTACGTACGCACGCTCTCCTGAACTGGGCGACTCGAGATTCAAGCTCGACTCGCTCGCAGGTGATTGGCTCGACGAGTCTGCCGAGATACGGTTGCTCGCCGCCTCCATGGCCAAAGCGGATGAGAAGGTGGCGGCGATGCTGCGCGTCGGTATTGGCGATCGAGTCGTGTATCTACGCCGCCTCGTCTCCTACCAAGAGGACCCGGTTATGTATCACAGGGAGTACATCACCTATGACCCTCGCCGTCCGCTCGTGGAGTCGCAGCTTCAGCTGACATCGCTGCACGCTTTCCTGGAATCCGGTACTGCCCGACGATTCCCTCGTGGCGAGCTGACCCTCACTGCAGTGAGTCTCGATAGCGAAAGCGCTCAGGCGCTCATGCAGCCCGAGGGTGCGCTGGCCTTACGCCTTGAGCACGTTTTCCAAGAGCGCGATCGCACCCCGGTCAGTTGGGGTTGGTTCCTCATGCGCGCCGAGCTATTCCGTCTGCGGGCCCACCTTGGACCCGAATAACTCAAGGTTGGAGGTAAGCATCGTTTGAGCACACTGGACGCACTGCGCCGAGCTCTGGTCGAGTTGGACGAAGTCCGAACCTTGAAGCTTACTCGGGACCTCCTAGCCTCCGGGGAGGTGACCCCTCTCTCCATACTCAGCACCTGCCAGCAGGCGCTCAAGGTGGTGGGGGAGCGCTATGAGCGTCAGGAGTACTACATCTCGGGCCTGATCATGGCGGGCGAGTTGTTCAAGGAAGTGATCGAGATGGCTCAGCCGCTGTATCAGCCGGCCTCCGCCGGGGAGCCGTTGGGTACCATCGTGCTGGGTACTGTTGCCAAAGACATCCACGATATTGGGAAGAACATCTTCGGTAACTCGCTCATCGGCTTCGGCTTCAACGTGATCGATTTGGGTGTGGATGTGTCGCCGAAGACTTTCCTGGAAGAGGTGGAGCGCTCCCGACCGGATGTGATCTGCCTATCCGGTCTGATACTGGCCGCCTTCGAGAGTATGCGAGAGACCGTCAAACTGGTGCGCTCTCACGACGCCGAACTGGGATACCGGCCGCCGGTTGTCCTGGGTGGCGCCATTATCGACGGCCGTGTGTGCAAGTACTGTGGAGCCGATTCCTGGAGCACGGATGCCATGGAAGGCGTGCGCATCTGCCAAGACCTGGTATCTAACGCCCGAGGCTGACCCCTTGGGAACTCCAACTCCCTTACCGAGCGTCAGAGCAGGCATTCACACGGACAAACTGCAAAGACGCGGGGGCGAAGCAGGCTCGCTCTATCAAGGAAGGGGGAACTGTGGCGATCAATGATGCATTCAGACACGGGCGGATAGCATCCGCATCTCTGCTGGCGGGCGTTCTAATACTGGTGGGAGCCGTTCTGGGAGGTTGCGGCGCCGACGGGTCTGGGGAGCCCGCTGCAGGCTCGACGGGCACCGGCTCTCTGGTGGACACGATCATAGTGTCGGGAACGGGCAAGGTGACCACCCTCCCGGATGAGGCCACCATCCAGGTCAGCGTGGAGAATGACGGAGCCACGGCGGCTGAAGCTCTGGACGCCAACTCCACGGACACCCAGGAAGTGCTTGACAGGTTGAGGGCCGAGGGCGTGGCAGACGAGGATATCGAAACAGCGGGCATTGTCGTCTACCCAAACCGCTGGTACGACTCGCAGTCCGGTCAGGAGAAGACAACGGGTTATCGAGCTCAGAACACTGTCACCGTGACCTTCCACGATCTGGCCCTCATCGGTAACGTCTTCGCAGCCGTCACAGAGGCCGGCGCGGACAGTGTACACGGACCGGCCTGGCAACTCAGTGATGATAACCCCGCGATAGCAACAGCCTTGACCAAAGCGGTCGCCAATGCCCGAATGAAGGCTGATGCCCTAGCAGCCGACCAGGGTGTCCAGCTGGGAGAGGCGATAAGCATAAGCGAGAGTTCGGCCTCAAACTGGTACGCAGTCTACGATTCGAGGGCAGCAGGCGAAGCCGAGAGCCAATCAACGGTCACGCCACCCCCGGTCAATCCTCAGAACATGGAGGTCACCGCCAGTGTGACCGTGACCTACCGCATGCTTCGTTAAAACTGGGCATCGGGAGAGCCGCCGGCCGCCGTCTCATCGGACTCAGCCGGCGGCTCGGTAGTCGTGGTGGTGGTCGTCGCGGTCGTCGTGGTGGTCTTGGCGGTCGTCGTGGTGGTAGTCGTCGGCAGTGCCGTAGTGGTCGTTGTAGCGGTCCCCACCTCTATCTGGCGGGGCATCATGCGCCAGATACTAACAAAGGTGTCCTTGTGTATCACCTTGCCGCTCCCGGAGTTGACCGTCCGCACCACTTTGACTGATCTCCCTGATTGTCCCTGGCTTTTGACCAGTGTTGTCCCCGGCCCCATGGACTTGTTCGGGATGGTGACATCCGTGCGCTCGATCACGTCGTAGAATTCACTGGTGGTATAGCTGACTTCCCGGCCGTCATCGGTTCCGTAGATGACGAACTTGGTGTTGATCCCATCGGAAACGCCGCGCACGAGAATGTAGTGATCGGTATCGTTGCGAAAACGCATGTTGGGCCCTCCGGCGCTGACGGTCGCATCCCGTCCCTTCGGGTAGTGGTCGATGTAGATGGAGTGGTTCTTGCGCTCGACAATCTCAAGACCGGCAAAGAACGCCGCGTTGAACAGCGTAGTCGAAACCTGGCAGATACCACCCCCCAACTGATCCTCCAATTCCCCGGCCGTGATGCCCGGCGCCTCCTTGTAGCCCCTCTTCTCGGTCCGCGGGCCGATCTGCTTGTCGAAATCGTAGACCTCTCCTGGTGCGAGCAGGACACCGCTGGCGTACTTGGTGGTGATCCGCACGTTCGTCTGCCGGTCGGCCGTCCCCACCCAGTTGGTCGTGTACTCACCCAGCACATCGGTGATGCCCATCTGCTCAGCCTCTTCCGTGGTACGGTCGGGCTGGCTTACATCCACCACGACGGTGGCTGTCCGCCCCGTAGTGTCGAGAGCCGCCAGCGTCAGAGCTTCGGCGGTTTTCTCCCTGTTCAACGATCTACCTTCGACCCCGGCGACCACCCACGCCTTGGTACCATCACCTTTGAACGATGCATTAACCGGCTTCCTAGCGACGGCCTCAGCGACCTCGTCGAGGAAGGAGGTCATCTTCTCGGCGGATAGGTAAGGAGCCAACGTCGCGACTCCATCTCGGTCTCTCGACGTGAAATCGATGTACGCAGCGATCTGCTCCGGCGTCACGGTCCAGGACTTCTCTCCGAATCCGAGACTCACAGTCCCGCTGAGCATTGTCCTCGCGTCGTCCACCGCGTGCCGAGTATCCTCCACCTTCATCGACGGTTCCTGGACTATCATCGGGATCGCCAGTTCGGTGCTGTGGAGGCTGAATAGGAGGGACTTGAGTTCGGTTCGAAGTAGCCCCTGATCGACCACACGCCCCATCTTGCCCTCGACCACACGGATATTGCTGTCTTCTATGACCAGACCGGGATCCACGGGAGGTACGTCGAGTTCCTCAGCGATCTCGGCCAGAAGGTCGTCCATCAGGACGCTCTCGATGGTACCTGTCAGAGCGACGTCCCTCTCCGTGAAGTAAAGGATGAACCGCCGGAAGCCGTTCACTAGGAAATTGCTGTCTCGTGTGATGCCCATCGCCTGAGAGACGGCGGCCGGGACATCGATGTTCGTTCCCACGTCGGCGGGCTTGACAGTCCAGGTGTCGTCACCGCTTCTTAGAACGATCGGACTGTACCCCGCGTCGGACACCAACCTGGTCAGTGAGGCTGTAGCTTCATCCTTCGTCAGACCACTCATACTGCGGTCGGATATGCTCACGCCTGCATGGATCTTGCCGTAGTAAAGAGCCGAGTCGATCAAGAAACCGAGAAGCAGGACGAAGAGCACGGCGAAGCATGCTATGAGAACACCGAGCCTTCGACGAGCTCGTTTGCGTTTGTTCGATACGCCCTGATTCACTACGAGAGGTCTCACTCCCAGAATATACAAGGCCCGAGAAGAACAGCACCATCCGGCCGCAACCACTGCGGCTGGTGGTCAAGCATCACACGGGTCTCGCAGACGAAAGGGGGAGACTCCGCAGAGCCTCCCCCGGTCCTGCCCTTACTACTCACTCCTTGACTTCACCGGCTCCTCATCATCCCGTCAACAGCCTCACTTCCGGCGGATCCGGTCCCAAAGAAGGGTGATGATCCAGATTACGAAGAGAGCCAATGCGACCCAGAACAGCCATTTGACGACCCACCCGAGGCCAAATACGACCACCACAACGACGATGAGAAGTATGAGCCACCAGTTCACGCAAGCCTCCTCTATCGGCCTATCAACCTGCCAGGCCTTGAGATGTAGTCCCACTCAAGAGCCATTATGACATTGCTGAGCAGATATGTAGTAACCTTGTGCACTGCGCTGCCGGTCGGCCGATGGGATCGATGAGGCACCTTATGAGACCGAAGGCGGTACTTTTCTTCTGGACGGACAAGAGAAAGCGACAAGAGCATAATGAGGATCGAGGAGAACGGGCCGGAGACCTGCAAGGTAGCGAGGAGTGGTGGATTCGTCCTCGTTCGCGTGCCGGTCCGAGTGCTGGACGACATAGACTATAGCCCGCTGACATTCCGTTATACCATCGGTGGCTTCGTCGGCAGAGAGAGCAAATGGCCCTCCAGCGGCAAGAACGAGATCGCGCTGCATTTTCGTATCCCTTTGGAGCTATTTCGCGACCGCGAGCGCTTCACAGTGGAGGTTCTGAGACCCGAAGAACAAAGTCGCCCCCAAGTTCTGTGGAGCGCGCGCCGTGAAGTACGCTGGCAAAGTGGTACCCCAGGATTGGAGCCCCTCGAAGAGCCGGCTCCCACCTTCTAGAAGGATGTGTCGGAGTCCGGCCTCGCAGGCCTAGTCATCTCCGGAGACTCATCAGAATCCGACTTCCACCAATTCCAGGGCCACCAGCCTGATCCTGAATCTTCCGTCGTCGGAGGAGTGGTCGTGGTGGTGGTCGTAGTGGTGGTGCTCGTACTGGTGGTCGTGGTAGTGGGAGGCGCCACCGCCACTGTGATCTCGACTACGCTGCCGATCTCCACTTCCTCTCCGGCTCGAGGATGCTGCGTGTAGACCTCTCCGGGGGTCTCGTCTGGTGTCTCCTGCTTGATGACGGTCACTTCCAACTCAGACGCGCGAATGGCGTCGATAGCCTCTTGCTGGGTCAACGTATTGACATTCGGCACCGATACCATCTCCGGACCTGCGGACAGCCAGATATAGACGGCCCTACCCTCGGCGCTGGCTGCCCCTTCCTGCGGCTGCTGTCTGATGATCCTTCCTTCCGCATACTCCGGCGAGTTCTCGGAGGGACCTCCAATCTCCAACTTGAGCCCGATGACTTCAGCCGCTGTCTCCGCCTCGGTCATAGTGCGCCCCACCAGACCGGGTACGACCACAGGCTCAGCCCGAAACAGACTGACCGCGCCGTAAACGCCACCGCCGGCCAACAACAGGCAGAGAACGGCCACCAATGACCAGATGAGAACGCGGCGCCTCGATCGACCCACCCCTGCGTCGCCTTCCGGCTTCTCCTCGGAGGAGACGGAAGAGCTTCGCCCCGGGCGCATCTGGGTCTTCTCGATGACAGACGGCGATGAGTTCGAGTGCACTGCCACTGCGCTCACCGGTTCCTGGCTCACAACCACACCGTTCGCGGAAGAAGGGGAGGCAAGGGCCACCGATTCGAGAGCTCCGGCGAATGCCTGCGCCGAAGCCCAGCGATCTTGGGGCGACTTAGCCAACGCTCGGAGTATGACCTCCTCGATACCGGCGGAAAGTTCCGGCCGCAATTCCTTCGGAGGCGCCGGCTCGTCGCTCACATGCTGCATGGCGATCGCCACCGGATTCTCGCCGGTGAACGGCGGTCGGCCCGTCGCCATCTCGTACATGACGGCACCGACCGAGTACAGATCAGACGCGGGAATGGCGGTCTTGCCTTGAGCCTGCTCCGGAGACAGATACTGAGCGGTGCCGAGTATGGTGCCCTTCACCGTGATTCCCCCGGTATCGGCCGCACGGGCGATACCGAGATCCGCCACTTTGGCCCGTCCTCGCTCGTCGATCAGGATGTTCTGAGGCTTGATATCGCGGTGGATGAAACCAGCTGCGTGCATGACCGCGACCGCATCAAGCACCTGGGTGCTTATCGCGATGATCCTCTCCGGCGCAAGTGGCCCTTCTTTCCGGATGACCTCCTTGAGAGAGCATCCAGAGACATACTCCATCGAGATGTAGTAGGTCCCGGCAGCTTCCCCCCAATCATATACCTGCACGATGTTGGGGTGATTCAGACGAGCGGCCGCTCCTGCCTCACGCCGGAACCGCTCGACGGACTCCGAATCGCACGCATACCGGTGGGGAAGAACTTTGAGGGCGACATCCCGATCCAACCTGCGGTCGCGGGCAAGGTATACCTCCGCCATACCCCCGCTGCCCAAGATCCGCAACAATTGGTAGCGGTCGGCGAACAAGCTGTCTACCAAGATAACTCCACTCCCACCCATTCGGAACACGCTTCCTACGCGCTCGGTTGAACAGCGCATCTCTCATATGCATCGCGCCGTTCAATTGCGTGCCGCGCAGGACCGCCCACCGGACGTCAAGCCGTGCGAGGGCGAGGATTCTACCTTCCCCAGGTTTGGAAGACAATGAGATCGGCCTCGAAGATCGAGACCCAGTTCCGGGGGTCAGGTTCTCTCGGCCGGTGTCTGTCGACGGTGTCCGCTGACGATCGTCTCCGACCGGCTCTACACAGCCGGTTCGAGCTCAGTCAGTATTCCCTTTAGGATGTCCACAGCTCGGTCGAGCTCTTCCCGGGTCATGGTCAACGGTGGCGACCATACTACCCGGTCGCCCATCCCTTCCTCGATGACCGCAGACCGCATGAAGAGACCGCGATTCAGAGCCTGCGCCTTGATGCGTCCGATGACGCCCAGCGACCGTTCGAAGGGCTGCCTGGTCTCCTTGTCCGCCACGATCTCTATGCCACCCATGAAACCGAGACCTGAGACATCACCTACATGGGGGAGAGGCAGGACCTCTTCGCGCAACCTATCGAGCAGATGCATCCCGAGCGCAATGACGTGCTCGCCGATCTTCTCCTGCCGGTAGATCTCCATGGCCTTCACGGCGATGGCCATTCCGACGGGGTGACCGCTGTAGGTATGTCCCTCTTCGACCTGTCCCTTCATTCCCTCATAGACCCGCTCGTTGAACGCCAGCACACCCACAGGGAAGTAGGCACTGGTGATCCCTTTGGCCATAGTCATGAGATCCGGCGTTACGTTCCAGTGCTCGCACGCGAACGCCTTCCCAGTGCGATAGAAGCCTGTCATGACTTCATCGGCGATCAGAAGCACGTCGTGGGCCGTGCAGACTGCTCTCAGCTTGGGCCAGTATTCCGGTGGCGGAGGAACCATGCCGGGAGCGCCGATCACCGGCTCAGCGATGAAGGCGGCGACGTTGTCCCGGCCCTCTCTCTCGATCATGTCGGCGATGAAATCCACGCATTTGACTCCACACTCCGGATACCGAAGACCGAGCATGCAGCGATAGCAGTGGAAGTGAGGCGCATGCAGAAAACCGGGCAGTGTCTGCATGAGACCCATGTCCAGGCTCCCCCGGCCCATATTGGTGCAACTACGGGCTGCGAACGTGGCGCCGTGATAGCACCCATACTGAGAGATGATCTTGTGTTTTGTGGGCCGGCCCACACTCTGCCAGTACCGGCGGGCCATCATGAAGGCCGCTTCGTTACTCTCGGAACCGCCGGCGCTGAAGAAGAAGTGGTCCAGCCCAGGCGGAGTCAGCTCGCAGAGAGCCTTGGCGCACTCGATCGAGGCTCGGTTGGATAGACCGAAGAAGGTCGTGAGAAACGAGGTTTCTCGCATCGCCTTCTCCGCGACCGCAACCAGTTCGCTGCGGCCATAACCGAGATTCACGCAGTCAAGCTGCGAGGAGAAGTCGAGATACTTCTTGCCCTGGTGATCTTCGAGAGTGACCCCTTCGGCCCGCTCGATCATCAACTCCCGGTTCCGACCGATGGGATACAGGGAGTGCACGATATGTTCCGCGTCCCATCTCAGCAACTCCTCGTTGGCAGACATTAGCCTTCACCTCTCTCGTCTTCACATCCGGCCGGAACCGATCGCACTACACCCAATCTGTCCAACCGGGAGCGTCCCCACAGTCCGAGGGTCAACCCTAACGCCTGCCGCGTGCCCGCGAAGCATCACCGCGAGTCCCTGCCGGACGCATGTGGCCATGGCTCTCAAACCACCACATGCCCACTATACCCACAACTACCATGCCGATGGCTATCCACTGTTGCTGAGTGAGTCCCCAGACAATCGGCTGATTAGCCCGGATGAACTCTACGAGGAAGCGTTCTACCCCCGCGAGGAACGCATAGGCGAAGATCAGGGGCCCCTCGCGCTTGAAGCGCGGACCTATGACCCACACTAGTAGGGCGAAGATGAGCAGAGACGCCAGGATGGAGTAGAGCTGGGTGGGATGAACATGGACACCCTCGGGAGTGGGCGGTACTCCTTGAGGGAACGACATGCCCCAGGGCAGATCCGTGGGCGTTCCATAGCAGCAGCCTCTCAGGAAGCACCCCACCCTACCGAAGGCGTAGCCCATCGCCACCGCGGGGCCTCCGGAGTCCATGATGGGGCCCAACCTCTGTTTCGAAGCAAGAGTGACGACGATAACCGCGGCAATAGCGCCGAACAGCCCACCGAACCAGACTAGGCCTCGACCGCTCCACAGGTTTTCGGGGAACTGCTCGGGATGGATTATCAGGTAGTGGATCTTAGCCCCCAAGAGTCCACCGACTATGGTCGCGATCAGCAGAGGGTAGATGAAGTCAGGCTTGACGCCCCGTTTCTTGAACTGCCAGTAGGCGACGATGCCGGCAGATACGAACGCCAGGGCCATCATGACTCCGTAGGAGTTCATGGTGAAGCCCCCGATGTGGAACAGCTCCGGGTACATGTGGCTCCTTCTCTTGTTTCTCCGCCGACGTCTCACTACAACGCGCCGGCGGCGGCGCACCGGCCCATTGTCTCACGGAGTGACAAGACGTCCGGTAAGAGACGGCTGCTCGTGAACAACTCGCTTCGCCCGGGCGCTGTTGGTACTCACCCGGCGATCCCGCAGTTCAGGGTCACTTAGCAGCCGCGGCACTCTCCCTGTACACAAGGCCATGAAGCAGCACGCAGGCCTCGGCTCGAGTGGCTTTGGCCCAGAAGTCGTAGCTACCCTTGCGGCTGGGCTCGAACTCCTCGAGACCGTCCAGCAGTCCCGCGTAGTACGCCTTCTTAGCCCAAGAGTAGTGAGCCGCCGAGAAGTCCCTGAAGGGTGCCGTGTAATCAGGGGGAGGCTCTGGTAGATCCGCAGCTCGAGCGACCATGGTGATGAGTTGCGCCCTGGTCACGTGGTCTTGAGGAGCGAATTCCGTTTCGCTCTTGCCCGTTGTGATGCCTCGGTCGGCACACACGGCCACGTAATTGTCGGGATACAGAGACCCGGGACCGCTATCCTCCACATCGGTGAAGGCACAGACGTCTTGCTCAGATACCGGATAGCCGGCCGCCAACACGATCATCTTGGCGAACTGCTGCCGAGTGATCCAATCATCGGGTTGGAAGCTGCCATCCGTGAAGCCACCGACTATGCCGCGGTCGGCAAGATCGATTATTTCTGCGTAATACACATGATCTGTGGACAAATCGCGGAACTCCACATCCGCCACACTGGTTGGGGTCGAGACAGCCAATGTCGTAGAAGACGAAGTAACGGTGTCACCGGAGTCACATCCTGCGACGATAAGTGAAGAACCCGCCACGAGGATGGCCATAGCCAACCCCCATAACAGCCCACCGTGCCGGACGTTCCAGCAAGCGCTGCGCATGACCAGGCCCCCCATCGAGTTCCTCACGGGTATCGCTTCTACATCATACAGCCAGGCATACAGTAAGGCATCGCGTCGCTCAGTGGTTGGAAAGAAGACCCGCCAGTACCTCTCGAAATCGCCTTCGGTCCTCATCCTGGAACGGGGTGGGTCCCGTCGTGCGGCCGCCCGCACGTCGATAGCGTTGTTCGGCGTGACGGACGGCCAGTTGGGCATCTATGGTCGCAGGCAAGTACTGATGACCTCGGGGACTCAAGGCCCTGCATCCTCGGCCCAAGGCCATTGCCGCAAGTCCAATGTCGGCGGTCACCACGACGTCCCCCGGGGTCAGGCGAGGCACCATGGCGAAGTCGGCCGAGTCCGGTCCTGATCCAACCTGCATAACTTCCACTCCTTCACGCCCTGCGAAGCGGCCCAAGTTCTGCGATCGATTGGCAACCAGTACGACCGCGACGGCCCGTGATCGCGCCACCTGTATGGCATCGCGCGTGACGGGACAGGCATCCGCATCAATGAAGAGGGTGTTCATGCCCGGAGAAAGAAATCACCTGAGCGAAGAAAGAACCCCAAGAGAACCCGCCTTTTCATCTGCGCCCCCTTACTTCGGACCCGCTTCCGCGTACTCCGCGGCAATTTAGCTCCGCGTTTCCTCAACGGGTCCCTGTGTAAGTTCCTCAGATGCTGCGCTGAACTCTCAGGACTCCTCCCGAGATGATACTGGAATGCGGCCGGATTACAAGGCCGGCTCGCCCTTACGGCTCCTCACCCACCTTGTCCGCAGCACAAGCCCTGCGACCGTCAGAGCCAGGATCAGAACTCCCAGGAGCGCGTAGAGAGCATTGCCCTTCCCCACTCCGCGAGCGCGGTCAAGCGTATCTCCCATCTCCTCCTTCACCCCTGCTATCCGCCCTTTCACCCGCGCCGGTACGTTCACCTTCTGCTGGATTGCCGATACGGTCTCGCTCATCTGTTCGCGGGTCTCTTCTATCCTTTTGCGGATCTCGTCAGGCCTTTCGCCCATGAGACGTCCTCCTTAACGGTCTCTATGGTCTGTTCAGGGATCGGCGCTCCCGTCCGCTTGACCTTTCGAACGCCGGCCATCACCAGGATGCCGGCAAAGAGCAGGTAAGCAACACCAACGATCAGAGCAGCAAGCCAACCGGGGAGAGCGAGCGCAATGGCGAGGACAAAGCATGCGGATAGAACCCCGGCAGCGAGTACACCCAGAAGCGCCGCTGCAATGAGCATGGCTACCGCAAGTCCGGCCCCTCCCGCTTTCTCCACCATCTCCGCCCGGGCGAGGGCGATCTCCTCCCTGACCAGTGTGGACATCTGAGTCGACAATTGTTTGGCCAATCCACCGAGAGATTCATCCTTGTGTCCGAGAGTATCGTCGACGTGGGCCATTGTTCCTCCAGATCCCCGCATGACGAGCGGTACCTCGCGGCTCTTCGGTTTAGACGCGGTTACTCTTGCCTACCCGGCTGAATCGCATGGTAAACGGTGGAGACAGCCGGCTACATGCCACCGGGCATCACTTGGGCCGGGTCAGGCTGGGTCACAGTACAGCCCCAAAGAGGCTTCTGGAGGAGCATTCGGAGCACTTACCTGACGCCGCGGACCGAGGCCATGGGGCGGGAAGAAGTGTATGCCCCCG
>JAAYCW010000031.1 GCA_012729575.1 Actinomycetota bacterium
ATATGGCGGAGCGGCATGGGAATCGAACCCACCCTGGAGGGGCCTACCCCCCAACACCGGTTTTGAAGACCGGGCCGGCCACCAGACCGAACGCCGCTCCGCGCTACAAGTCCCAGGACGGCACCACGCGCGCCCGGTCCTTGCGTACATATCTTATACCCCACGCGGCGCCGTGACGACAGAGCGCTTCCAGGTCCACACGGCCCCGGAAGCCCCGTCCAGGAGCAATCCCTCAGCGACGGCGGCGCCGTAGGCGCCGCACCTCCCCCACTCTCAGTGTGACGCCCTCCGAGTCCATGTGCTCCAGCAGAGCTTGGGCGTACCGACGCGACGTGCCGAGCAAATCCCTGACTTCGGCCAGAGTGATCTGACCCGAAGCCTCCAGAACCCCGACGATCACGCTGATGATGGCCTCCAACCGGTCGGGGGGATAGTAGAGATCCTCGCCTACCTTGACAAGCCGGCCCTGGCGGACCAAAGCCTCCGCTACCCTCTGGGCCTCCCGGGGAACAAGCCCCGCCGCTTCCGCCGCGACCGCCACCGTAGGCGTCTCAGCCGCGGGCACGCCGTCTGCTGCGGCGCCTCCCTCTACCCCGGCGGTCACGGATTTGCCTGCAAACTGTGCATACAGTCGTTCGACCACCTCGCTCTGGGCACCCTCCGCCTCGATCACCGCCTCCGCCCAGCGATATCCGTGCTCGCTACGAGTCGCCTGACCGGCAGCCACCAGCCGTTCCAAAGCAGCGTCCAATCCCCGCGACTCCCTACCTCCGGTGAGGCTGCGTCGCAACTCGCCGAGAGTCACGTACGGATTCAAGACATCGTCCTCCGCCTTTGCCCGCAACGTGGTCAGCGCCGTATCCGCAAGCGCCAGTAGAGAGGGCCCGTGGAACACCCGCGCGTTGGGTCCGGCGGGGCCAAAGACCAGTGAGCGGCCCGAAGCCGCCAGACCCGCGACCGCCGCGCCGATATCGGCCTGAGTGAACCGCCAGAGATACGGGCTCATCTCAAGTCTGCCGCGGATCAAGCCCGCCGGAAAGGCTTCTTCCAACAGAAGAGCAGCAATTTCTTCCGGCGGTCCCTGCTCAAGAAGGGTCAGCCGGTCACGCCAATGCTGCCCCGTACTGTGCTTGCGCGGTGCCGGATCGACCACTTTCCCTCCACCTATGGTAGTCACTGGGGTCACCGAACGGAGAATGAACTGGTCCCCCGGATACACCAGGCTCCGCTCGTCGAAGCGCACCTGCGCATAGCAGGAGCCACCCGGCTCCAAGCTCTCCCGATCGGCCAACACCACTTTGGCCAGGATCTCGGCGGTCCCGTGATCGACCCGGACCCGTGAGACTCGGGGCAGAGGATCGGCAGCATCCGACAGCAGCGTCAGACGGACGTCGGCCAGATACGTGGGAGCGATGGCCGGATCCTTTACAATCCACTGCCCACGACCCACCTGGTCACGATCGACACCGGTAAGATTGAGCGCCACCCGCTGTCCGCCCAGAGCCGCCACCACTTCGCGGTCGTGCACCTGAACATTCCTCACCCGCACATCCCGGAGTCCATCGGCACCCCGAGCCGGCCCGGCCGGCAAGACTGCCACCGTATCTTCGGCACTGATGCTTCCCGACCACAGCGTTCCCGTGACCACGGTACCGATGCCTTTGAGCGAGAAGACCCGGTCTACCGGCATCCGGGTAGCCGGGTAGGCAGGACGGGGAGGCACCTGCGCTCCCAGACGATCGATGGTCTCCAACAGTTCGGGCAGCCCCTCCCCGGTCACCCCGCTCACCGGCACAACCGGCACCCCTGCAAACCTGGTGGTCGCCAGAAAATCTTCAAGGTCGGCGGCAACCAGTTCGGCCAGCTCATCGTCGACCATATCTATCTTGGTCAGAGCCACTAGGCCCGTCGGGATCCCCAGCAGTTCGATGATGCGGAGATGCTCCCGGGTCTGAGGCATCACCCCGTCGTCGGCGGCGACCACCAACATGAACAGGTCGATACCGGTCGCTCCCGCCACCATGGTCTTAACGAAGCGCTCGTGCCCGGGGACATCGACCACGCTCAGATGGCGTCCGCTGGGCAAAGCCAATTCAGCGAAGCCCAACTCGATGCTGATGCCCCGTTCCTTCTCTTCCTTCAGACGGTCGGTGTCCCGGCCGGTCAGAGTCTTGACAAGAGTGGTCTTGCCGTGGTCTATGTGGCCGGCCGTACCGAGAGTGAGGGGACGTTCCTTCATCGCAACCTCCGGCTACCTACCTGAATCCGACGCCGTCAGGCCCCTGCCGACCGCCCGAGCCATCGCCCAAGCGACACTCTCAGCGACGGCCTCCAGGTCTGTACCGTCTAAAGCGATGACATCCAGATGCAGGCTGTCCTGCGCTACCCTAGCCACCACCGGCAGAGGCGCCCGACGCAACTCAGTGTCGAGAGAAGGCACACTGGTTGTGGAGGACTCCGGAAGACGGATGCGCACGGCATGAGATGGCAATTCCAACAACGGCATGGAACCGCCACCCGCCCGAGCGCTCGACTCCTCAACCTCTAGGATGAAGCCGTCGCCGCAGCGTCTCTCGATCGCCGCCTGGAGGTCCATGGCCAACGTCGCCGTCTCTTCGGCGGTCCGGCTCAGGAAGAGGAGAGTCGGGACCTCGCGACCGACTCTCTCGGAATCCTGGTAAGCCTCCAAGGTCGCCTCCAACGCGGCCAGAGTCATCTTGTCAAGCCGCAAGGCCCGGGCGACCGGATGCTTCCGCAGGCGATCGATCACCTCCGCCCGGCCCACCAGGACACCGGCCTGCGGTCCTCCAAGCAGCTTGTCGCCACTAAAACACACCACATCCGCCCCCGCACTCAAAGAAGAGCCCACGGTGGGCTCTCCCCGAAATATGGCCGAGTCGGCCAGCGCACCGCTGCCCAGATCATCGGCCACCAGCAGATTCCGCCCTCGAGCCAACTCCACCAACGCGGCCAGATCCACCTCTTCGGTGAAGCCTAGGATCCGGTAGTTGGAGGTGTGCACTCGCAACACCAGCGCAGACTCGGCTCCGATGGCGGCCTCGTAATCACCGATGCGGGTGCGATTGGTGGTGCCGACCTCCACCAGCCGCGCGCCACTGGCCCGCATGATGTCGGGCAGCCGGAACGACCCTCCTATCTCGACCAGCTGGCCGCGCGAGACCAGCACTTCGCGCCCGGCGGCAAGGGCCATGAGGATCAACAACACCGCGCCCGCGTTGTTGTTGACTGCAAATGCGGCTTCGGCCCCGGTGACCCTGGTGAGCAGAGTCTCGACGTGAGTCTCCCTATGCCCCCTGGTGCCTGCCTCCAAGTCGTACTCCAGGTTGCTATACCCGCGGGCCACCTGCGCCACCCGGTCCAGCGCTCTTGCAGATAACGCCGACCGTCCCAGATTGGTATGGATGATCACTCCACTGAGGTTGGCGACACTGCGCAGACCGGGTCGAGACCACGCCTCGAGTACCAAGGCGGCCTGGCTAAGGAACCCCTCCGGGGCTAGATCGCCTACACCGGGAGCATCCGCGGACCGACCCGGCTCTGTCGCGGTCAGAAGGCTCTTTCGCACCATCTGCAGAGTCTCCCGAAGAGCCTGCACCACCAGCGCTCTGGGATACTCCTCTAGAAGCTTCTGGGCCCCCGGGTGGCTGACCAACTCCTCCACCGAAGGAAGCCCCCGCAACGCTTTGCGTGTCTGTTCGTCCATCTTCCCGGCCAACCGCGTATCCCCGCGACCTTACTCAGCCCTACTCAAGAAGTAACGAGCCATCGACGCCAGTACGTCACGAGCCGGAGATGCGCCCAGCGCATCCAGGTGCGAACTCCCCTCCACAATAAGATCGAGGGCGAGCTTCCGGGCATAGTCGATAGAACCGTAACGCTCCAGCATCTCCACGATCTCCAGCGCTTCGAGCTGGGTCTTCTCGTGGCCCATCCGAAGCAACTCCATGAGACGAGGACGATCGATCGGTGATGCCGCCGACAGGCAATGGATGACCATGAGCGTACGCTTGCTCTCCAGCACGTCGCTTAGGTAATCCTTGCCCATAGTGGCCTCGTCTCCCAGAATACTGAGGAGGTCGTCCTGTATCTGAAAGGCGATAGAGGCGCTCCTACCGAATTCTACAAGCGCCCGTATCTCCTGCTCGGTACCCCCACCCACGATCGCACCCGCCTTGAGAGGAGCAATCCCACTGTAGTAGCCGGTCTTGCCCAAGGCCATCTCCAGGTAGTCCTGCGGAGTGAGGTCGTAGACGTCGTCGCGCACCCACCCCACGTCCAGCGCTTGGCCCTCCACGGTGTGCTCGCTCATCTCGCCGATGACATCCACAACCGCCAGCTTGGTCGCATCATCCAGGAGCGGATCGCGCACCACCACCGTGCACACCAGCCCAAGCGCATAGTCGCCGGCGTTGATGGCCAGAGGCTCCCCGTACACTATGTGGGCGCATTTTTCACCACGGCGCAGGAGACTGGCATCCATGATGTCGTCGTGGATGAGAGCCGCCGCGTGGAAGAACTCGATGGCGCATCCGGTCGCCATGGCCTTGCGCGAGTCGCCCCCGACGGCCTCACACCCTAACAGGGTCATCGCCGGACGGGTCCGTTTGCCGCCGCGCGCGATGAACTCATGGAGGATGTCGTAGAGGTAACGGTCCAACATCGGACCATGTGGAGCCCTGGTCAGATAGCGATGGAGTTGCTCGTCGATCTCCGGACTGACCGAAGCGAGATAGTCGATGAAAAGATTGTCCCTCATGACTTGAACGATAGCATACCGCCCGTGGGGGACCCGGCCGGGAATGAGGACCGACACGCCCGCCCCGACATTGTCGGACTACGCCCGCTCCGTCGGCACTCGAACAAGTGTGCGGCGGATTGCGCTGCCGACTCCCTCGGCACGTCCGCATCCACTGGGGTCTTCCAGGTTCTCAAGGGCCGCTTCCTCTTGTCCTCTTGACGCGTGCGCTCACCGCTGTCGCCAGCAGCGCACCGACCACCATGATGATCACCGAGAACAGATAGGTGGTGCGCATAGCGTGCGCGAACTCCCCCATGATGAAGTCCATGCTGAACAAGTCTCTGAAGAAATCGGCCACCTGGCCCGCCACCGATGCCGGCATCTGCGAGAGCGATCCCGCGACTCCCTCGGGCAGTGACGCACCGATACCCCCGCCGGCCCGCATCTCACCCATGTTCACCGCCGAGGACGCCACGGCATCGAGGATCTCCTCTTTTGCGCCGGGTGGCAGGACGAACGGGGCCGCGTCGAGTTTGTCCCCGATACCCGTCCGCAGGTACGACACAGCTCGGTTCTGCAGCACGGCACCCATCACGGCGATACCCAGGAGCGAGCCGATCTGGCGGACGCTGGAGATGACCCCTGAGGCCTGTCCGGCTTTCTCCGGGACCACCGAGCCCATCACGGCCGACGTACTGGGCGGAGTCACCATCCCGATGCCGAATCCTGAAATGACGAAGGGGACCACCATGCTCTGCCAGGAACCGTCCATCACCATGACCCGCCGGGTCAGGTAGAAGCCCAGCGCGGCTATCAACATGCCGCCGAACATGAGCCAACGCTGGCCGATCCGGTCGGACAGGATCCCCGAAAGCGGCGAGGCCACAATCACGATCGCGGCAAGAGGCGTCATCACCAGACCCGCCTTGATGGCGCTGTAACCCAGGATGGCCTGCAAGAAGACCGGCAGCAAGAAGAACACGCCCATCATCCCGAACATCAGAAGCGCCGCGACAGCGTTGGTAACACTGAAGGTCCGGTTCCGGAACAGACTCAGGTCCATCAGCGGCTGGACCTGCCTCCGCTGAATTAGTATGAACAACACCAGTCCCACCACTGCAACTGTGAAGAGTCCCAAGATTAGACTCGAAGCCCATCCATACTTCTGACCCTCGATGAGTGCGAAACTGAGTGCGAACAGGGCGATCGTGAGCACGGCCACGCCCGGATAATCAATCTGCTTGACCGAGAGGGGATCGGTCGATTCAGGGACGAAATGGAAGGCCAGCACGATCAAGAGGATCCCTATGGGGACGTTGATGATGAAGATCCAGCGCCAGGAGGCGGTATCCACCAGCACGCCGCCGAGACTGGGGCCGAGAGCCAGCGAAACCCCGCTCACCGCTCCCCAGAAGCCCATGGCCTTGCCCCGCTCTTCGGGCATGAAGACGTTGGCGATGATGGATAGGGTGTTGGGCATCATCATGGCTCCACCAAGGCCCTGCAGGGCCCGAAACCCGATCAACCAGCCGATCGTGGGCGCCAGACCGCAGGCCAGTGAAGCCAGGGTGAAGAACAGGCCCCCGAGTATGAAGAACAGCTTTCGCCCGTAGAGATCGCCGAACCGCCCCGTGGTGATGAGCAGCACCGCAAAAGCGAGTAGGTAGGCGTTCATCACCCACTCCACTTGGGAGAAGCCGGTCTGGAACGAGGTGAGCACGTCGGGGATGGCTATGTTCACGATGGTGCCGTCAAGCAGGATCATGAATACACCCAGGCACAGGATGGCCAGCACTCCCCAGCGCCGCCCACTCCGACGGACGTCAAAGACGGTACTGGAGGCAGCGTCTGGCGTGGCTCCGGGAGCAACCCCGGATGCCGAGCGCCTCAAGTGCCGGCCTCGGTCAGTATGAAACTCGTCAGATCACCCTTGGCGACTATGCGCTGCTTGGCGCTGTAGATGGGGTGGCAGGCGGCCAACGAGATCTGTTCCATCCCGCGCTGGCCCACAGTCTCGACCTCATCCGGATAGACGACGAAGACCTCAGTAACTTGGTAACGAGCGATAACGTAGGGGAGAACGACGTCGATCTCCTCACCCACCTGCAGTTCATTCAGCTTGTAGAACGGGGCTCCGTAGGTGGTTCGGTGCCCGGAGACCACGAAGTTGCCTCCCTGGCCGGGGAAGGGTGTCTCCTCCCAGTGGCCGGGACCCTCTTTGAGATCACTGGTGCTGGTACCTTCGAGCAACACCACGTCCACTCCAATGCTGGGGATGACGATCCTTCCGATGGGCTCACCCGTCTTCCCTCCGACGTCCGCCTCGAACCTGTCGGCCGCCGCTCTGAACAACGCCAGATGCAGGTCGTGCTGAGCTTCGGCAGCTGCCAGAGCTGCCAACCGAGCTTCTTCTTCGTCCTGCGGCTCTACTGCTGAGGCCGAACCGTCCGTCGCTGGGCTTGATGCAGCCACGGCGTTCTCAGCCCTGATCTCGATGGGGATGAAGTCCTCCTCGGAGAGTGACGCAAGAGACACTGTGATCTGCGGGCTGACCTCCTCAAGGCTCTCAAGTAGTTCCCGCTGCTGGAGCCAGGTGTATCCGCAGGATCCAAGGAAATAGCCGGGGATGCAGAGGATCCCTCCGATGATCATGAGGTTGGCCAACCAGCGCAGCCAACGACGACGCTTTCGGGGTCCGGCACTTCGAGAGGTCTCAGGAGCTGCTTGCGAAGAGGTCCCATCCGGATCGGTGGATGGCTCTGGTACCGCCGGCGGCTTGCTGTCTGATTGCTCCTGCATATCGCGGGCAAGTATAACTGAGGCTACTTGGCCTGATGGGCAACAAGAACGGCCCGGTCTCGACGGCGATCCGAGAGGCCCCGGCGCCTCAATCCGCTGTGTCGATATCCTTAGCCCACTGCCTATTCTCCAGGTACCAGGCGGAGAGAAGGGCTACCCCCTCCTCAAGCGAGACCTCGGGCCGCCAGTCCAGTAGACGCCTGGCCTTGCTCACATCCGCCCAGGTAGCCATCACATCGGCGGAGTGCATGGGGTGCCGCTCAATCTTGCCCTTCTTGCCCGCCTCCCTCTCCACAAGGCCGATCAACTCCAGCAGGTCGTGAGGGCTATCGCCCCCTAGGTTGATGATCTCATAACCCACGGGCTTGAGTCCCAGAATGGTGCCCCGGGCGACATCATCCACATAGGTGAAATCACGGGACTGAGTCCCGTCCCCATACAGACGCAGCGGGCGCTCCTCGTGGATCCACTGCACAAAACGGAAAAGGCTCATGTCGGGCCGCCCGGCCGGACCATACACCGTGAAGTAGCGAAATACGGTCACATCGATGTCGTACAGGTGATGATAGGTGAAGCAGAGCGCCTCTGCCCCCTTCTTGGAGGCAGCGTAGGGAGAGAGCGGCCTGCTGGTTTCGGCGTCTTCCGAGAACGGGACCGGGTTGTCCCCGCCGTACAGACTGGAGGTGGAAGCCAGAACGAACTTCCTCACCCCGCTATGCCGGCAGAGCTCCAGAAGGTTGAGCGTGCCGGTCATATTCGCCTCGACGTAGACCCAGGGGTTCTCGACACTCTGTCGCACGCCGGCACGAGCAGCCAGGTTGATGACCGCATCGAAGGGACCGCTCTCCCGCCAGACAGCCGAAATGGCATCGCGATCGGCGATATCGGCCTGGTAGAAATCCAACCCCTCTCTACCTCGGAGCTTTGCCAGTCGATATTCCTTGAGACGGAGGTCGTAGGCGGCGCACATGTTGTCGACTCCGCAGACTTGGTAGCCCTGCTCGAGCAACATTTCGGTCACGCGGCTGCCTATGAAGCCTGCGATGCCGGTGGTCAGGATATGCACATGTGACTCCTCGTTAAGAATGCACTCCGATGCGGAGACCGCGGGCCATTGATACCACAAACTTCGGAGTCGCGCCGGTTTGTTAGAATGCGGCCACCGGCTGCGCGGGGGAAACGGAGTGATGCCGCGCAGTACACGACCATGCCGGAGAGGCTCGGCGGCTGCCGGCGTGATGGAAGCGCTGCAGGAGGGATGAGCATGGCCCCGACCATACGGTCCGTGATCCTTGCCGGAGGCTCCGGCACGAGGCTGTGGCCGGCCTCCCGTCAGAGCCATCCCAAGCAGTTGCTGGCTGTGACCGGCCCCTATTCGCTCCTTCAGGAGACCATCCGTCGCCTCCATGACTTCACAGCCGCCATTATCGACCCCCGACCGATAGTGGTGACCAACGAGGAGTACCGCTTCGTAGTAGCCGATCAACTCCGCCAGATCGGGATCGAAGAGCCGCTGATCGTCCTAGAGCCTGTAGGCCGCAACACCGCTCCGGCTCTGACCCTCGCGGCTATTCTGACGGCGGAGGAGAGAGAGCTAACAGATACAGGGGCTGCAGACGATACTCCGACCGGCACCAGGCCTGAGTGCGTCCCCAGTCCCCTCCGAGCGGCAGAGCCCGTGCTCCTCGTCATGGCTTCCGACCACTTGATAACCAACCTGTCCGCTTTCCACGCTGCAGTAGCCGAAGGCGCGCAACATGCCGAGGAGGACCGCTTGGTTACATTCGGGATCGTTCCGGACAGGCCCGACACCGGCTATGGCTATATCAGGGTCGGCGATCGAGTGCCTGGAGCGGCGACGGCCCGGTCTTTGGATGGCTTCACCGAAAAGCCGGACGGAGAGACGGCGCGCCGCTACCTTGATAGCGGGCAGTTCCTCTGGAACAGCGGGATGTTCATGACGAAGAGCTCCACCTGGTTCTCGGCGCTCAACCAGAGTCGGCCCGATATCACAGCGGCTTGCCACGCAGCCCTAGGTGGGGCCAGTCACGACGGCGTCTTCCTGCGCCTGGAGAAGAATGCGTTCGAAGCCTGCCCCTCGGACTCCATCGACTACGCGGTCATGGAGCGACTGGGTGCCCGTGCTATAGGCGGCACAGCCGTGGTTGTGCCGCTGGACGCCGGATGGTCAGACGTAGGGGAGTGGGGAACCCTCTGGTCTGTCTCCCCCAAAGACGAACATGAGAACGTGGCCTGGGGCCCCGTGATACTGGAAGAAACCCACCGGACGTTGGTCCATGCCGATTCTCGCCTGGTCACCGTGCTCGGCGCCGATGACCTAGTAGTGATCGAGACTGCTGATGCGGTACTCGTGGCCGGCAGGGAAAACACCCAAGACCTCAAGAACATGGTGGCCCGGGTCCGGGACCACGACGAAACGCTCACTCTCGTCCATCGACGCGTGCACCGGCCGTGGGGCAGCTTCGACTGTATCGACCGAGGCGAACGCTTCCAAGTGAAACGCATAGTAGTCTCACCGGGTGCGGCTCTGAGCCTGCAGCTGCACCGGCACCGCGCCGAACACTGGGTGGTAGTCGAGGGGGTGGCCGAGGTCACACGCGGAGATGACGTGTTCCGGCTGAAGGAGGATGAGTCCATCTACGTGCCTGTCAACACCCCCCACCGCCTGGCCAACCCTGGTCCCGGACCCCTGGAGGTCATCGAGGTCCAGTCAGGCGACTACCTTGGGGAAGACGACATCGTGCGCCTAGAGGATAGCTACGGCCGGATGAACGACCATTGAGGGCTGCTCAGTACCAGCTCGGGCACCGGACCCGACACCGGAGGGCCCGGTTCTGAGTCTAGGATCGCATCCATCCGCACCGGTGAAGCCTGCCGTTCGCCGGCTTCACCGGGTGCGGCTTCTTCCCGTTCAGCAGCCTTCTGGGATTGTCGTCCGTTAGCGTGAGAAGATCAGATTCTCCCACTCGGGCCTTCAGAGCTGCCAGCATGGGGCCCATAGTCCATCCGTCGGCTTGGAATGAATGAGCATCCGAGGCCAGCAGGCTGATTAAACCCTTTGTGATCAGCCGAAAGAAGGTCTTCTCGGAGGTCCGGCCGAAGATGCCGCTCAAGCTCCCGGCGGTCCCCTGGGCCACGGCCCCCGCCCTCAAACACCTGACTAGGAGGTCGGACGACTTCTGAATTCTGTCATTGCGCTCGGGGTGGGCAAGAACGGGCACGAAGCCTTGGGTGGAGAGACGAAAGATCGTCTCCTCCACGAATGGGGGCCACCCGGAGTAGGGAGTCTCCAGAAGGATCGCCCCGCGCGAACCCTCGATGGTGAGAACGGAGAGTCTCGTAGTGTCTGCGGTCGCGGCCACATTCAGATCCACCTCGAAGCCCAACCGCAACTCCAGCTCGACACCGGCCGCTTCTAGTGCCGCCCTTGTCTCTCCCAAGACCATCCCCGCACGCCCTATAAGCGTCTCATCCCATTCGGGGAGATGTGGCGTGCAAACCACCACAGCCACGCCGGAATCCGCCGCTGCCCGGGCCATGAGCACACTGGTCGCAAGGTCAGGGCAACCGTGATCGACCCCGGCGAGTAGATGGGAATGAGTATCGATCATGACAGGCGCATCCCTCCACGGCTTGCCCGGCCGAATACTTTTCTCAAGTACTCGCCCAGCCAAGCCGACGAAAACACTATACCGTGACGGCGCGGACAGATAGTATGTAGCGGGAAGGGTTTGTACAAGAGGTGCGATCATGAACCGCGCCACCTCACAGTGATCTGAGTGAGCCGCGTGGAACTCCAGGAGGGCCGGACGGATGTTTGAACTACCTGAGCTTTTCGGCAGCCCCTATGTCCTGCCCGCGCTGATCGCCGTAGTCGTGCTCTTGCTCGTTCTCCTACTTCTTAGATTGAGAGCGGTGCGCAGGAGAGACAAGGGCACCTCCTCAGGAGCAACAAAGACCGTCGCGAACGAGGCGAGATCCGGACGGCCCGCCCGCGCGGCCTCAGCCACCACGGGACGCGCATCCGTTGGGGCCGCACTTCCTTTGTCGGGCGATCCGATCGTCGGGGCCATCGGCGGCATCTTGCAGGGTTGGGGAGATCTGACTCCGGAAGACACCAACCGCCTCAGGATCTACAAGCCCGAGAAGGTAGCCGCAGCGATCAAGGCGACAGAGTTGCCCAAAGACCTCAGAAACAGCGACCACGCGGTCGCCCGGCTCAACCAGCTTCGCCACTACGCTTCATCAATTCATTCCGGCCTCTCGGCAAACCATGAAGCCAAGGTCGATGCTGTCGGCGATACTCAAGTCACCCTGCCCCACACCCCGGCCGACATCGACGCCGAGACCGCGGACGCCCTCTCAACCGACGCAGGAGCTCCCGCAGAGTCTCCTGCGACTGCCGAGCAGCTGCTTTCGGACGCAGAGGAGTTTGGTGTCTCCAGCAGCCTTGCACACCTCGGCTCGGAGTCTGCTGTATTCGCGGAAGACGCCGCGCCGCATGAGTCGACCGCCGAGACGACACCGCCCACTCCGCACACGGTTGCGGACTCGGATCTGGACGATACGGCTGAGACCCCACAAACCCCAGAGAGCCTGTGGGGCTCGAGCAGCGTGACCGCCTCCGAGAGTGCAGCACTCGAAGTCGGCCTCTCGCCGGAAGACTCAGCCCTCGACCACGACCTCACGGGAGCTGAAACCCGCGTCGACGAGGGTTCCCTGGAGACCGTGGTGTCTTTCGATGACCAACTTGAGGTGGTGGAAGACACGGCTGCTGAGGAAGATGCCCTGATACTCGACGAGTTGGTTCTGACGGACAACGAGACGACCGAATCCGCAGACGCGTCTCACGAAGCCGTTGAGGCTGATGAGCCTGAGGAAGCAGCGGATGATGATTTCTTTGCAGGCTTGGGAGCGACAGTGACCACCGCCGAAGATCTCATGGCCTTGCCTATGGACGAGCAGGCCGGCATGCTCGCCTTCCTCCGGGCGGCAGAGTTGCGGAAGGTATTCGGACAGACGACCGATCGCGATCTGAAGCGTTCGATTATCGACACGCTTGGTGACATCGGCAACACAGACTCGCTCGAAGTCCTCAAGGAATGCCTTGACGACCCCGATCCGGAGATCCAGGTCCATGCGCTGAACGCGGCGGACCGCCTGCTAGGCGTCGAGTGATAGGGCTCTGGCCAGTTCGCCCGAGCGCGAGATGATCTCCCCGCCATCCAGACCCGCCCGCCAAGCCGCAAAGGCGCAGCGTTTGTTCAAGTCCAGCGGCTGAGACCAGAGGTCCTCGCCGCCAAGGGCGACGGCTCCTCCTCCGGCCTCAGCGAGAATGAGCAGTCCAGCCGCAATATCCACCGATCGAGAGCGTACCGCCGCCACCAGCATATCCGCTACACCCACGGCCACGTAGCAGAGAGACAGTGCCAGAGAACCTATCTGCCGGATACGCAGGTCCTGGCTCTCCTTGACCGCGCTCATCACGCTCAGATCACGGTAGCGGAAATGGTGCCGGTTCGGCCGGCCGGCCTCCAGGAGGACTACCTCAACTAGATCGTCTACGAATCTGTCCGGATCGAAGCAAGGAGCATCCTGAGCTCCAGCCTTCAGAAGGCCGGCCCCTCGGACTGCAGCGAAGCAACGATCCCGGGTGTAATCCTCAACATAACCGATGCATACGTCCTTGAGTTCTACGCCATCTGCTACAGCGATGGACGCGCAGAACGGATCCAGGCCGCGCTTGGCGTTGAGGCTCCCATCCAGCGGATCGACCACCACCCTCCACGGGGCGGAAGGTGCTCCGACGAAGCCCACTTCTTCCGAAACCAACAAATGTGGAGCTGGTGCTTCCCGCTCCAGCACCCGGCGCATCGCCGTCTCACAGGCTCTGTCTATCTCCAAAGTGCCATCGCCACCTGCCCCCTGACCATGGCGGACTCGGCCGGTGGCCGTACCGGACAGCGGTTGGACCGTCTGCTTTGCTGCTCCGGCCATATGCGCAGAGCATGCGAGCCACCGGCTTTCGTCGACAGTGAGCGGTCGGCGCGGACCGAGAGAGTTAGCGGGAAACGTGGACAAAGTGATCATGTTCGTGCTCAACATACCACCCGCGGCGGCACAGCAGGGTACCATAGGGACTCCAGGAGGCGGGCCGCAGAGTATGGCTAGAATGAAAGACAACCCACTTGCGGTGACGAACGAGGTTCGCGCGGGCTCGGCCGCTGGGCTGCGCGGTGGCCGTCTACTTGGGTACGCTTTGGCTGCAACCGCACTCTCTTTGGCATATATGGTATTCGAAGCGCAGTGGGTGCGGTGCCGACAGGCCGATCTGCCGGTCCCCGGTCTCCCCCATCCCTGGTCAGGCCTGACCATACTCCACCTCTCCGATATCCACGCCGGCGAGTTCCTGACCAACAGACGTAGCCTCGCCAAAGCCGTGCGGTGGGCAAAGAAGCTCACACCTGATTTGGTCTTACTTACCGGCGATATCCTAGGAGACACCGAGCGAAGCGAGCCCTACGTCAAGCTACTGGCCGAGCTCCGGCCCTCTCTGGGTGCGTTCGCGGTGACCGGCAATCACGAGTACGGACTCGGCAAGGCGCCACTCGCGGAACCTCGGGATGCAACCGATCTGTGGACCAAGGCGGGGATAACTCTGCTTACCGATCAGTGCGTGACGCTACCCACCCGCAACGGGCACCGAATCAACCTCTGCGGTGCCGACTACATCAGCGGCGGCTACGGACTCCTCGAGGACGGCGCCATTCCGCCGGGCTTCTCGATCCTGCTCATCCACGACCCACCCGGAGCCGGCTCACCCCTTGCTGCCAGATTCCCCCTCGGTTTCGCCGGTCACACTCACGGCGGCCAGTTGCGGGTGCCTAGTCCCTCGGGCCTGATACCACTCCACATGAAAGGTGATGAGTACCTGGGCGGGATCCACAGGTGGGGTTTGGGCCAGCTGGTGGTCTCCAACGGCATCGGTACGAGCTTCTTGCCCCTCCGTCTCCTTACCAGACCTGAGGCGACCTTGTGGAGATTGGTATACACTTCCTGTGAGCACCCCGCGCAAGCGGACGAAAGCAAGTGATCAGGGGGCGCCCATGGTTGCATCGCACGATGAAAGTTATTCCGGAGACCTTCCCGTGAGCCCCATTCAGTACGCTGAGGTGCAGTTCGCCGATCAAGAGGGACCATCAGTCTCGCACGAGGTCATAGCAAGTTACGTGGCCGACGCCGCCCGATCTGTCCGTGGGATCGTCGACCTCCATACTTCACCTTGGAAGGGCTTCTCCTCGCGAGTGCGCGAGACACATTCCGGTGGGGTGATAGTGAAGGACTCCGAACCTGGGGTTGTACACGTTGACATCCACGTTCAGGTCCTCTGGGGGACGGTGATACCAGAACTCGCCCGTCAGGTGGAGGCGGCGGTACGCGAGAGGGTGACCGCACTACTCAACATAGAGGTGGGCGTAGTAACTCTCTTTGTCGACGAAATCACCGGACCGATGGAGGTCGGTGCCACGCAAGAGAGCTAGGGTGATGGCGGACTACCTACCTCTGAGCTCTTTTCGACGGGATCTGATTCCTGCCCCCTGCCGGTGTTGTGCATGGTGGCAGACAGCGGGATTCGGCTCACATTCCCCGGAAACGGCGGCGGAGGAGCGTCGACGGTGGATGACCGAGGTCGAGAGTTTCTGGGGAGCCACCGGACTCATATTGGTCGGTAACACTCCGCGAGCGGGCGCAACAGCGCCGGTTCTCATAGCTTCCATCGGCTTTGCTCCAGGCAATGCCCTACCCCGGTTGCGGACTCTCTCTTTTGGCCCGCTCTCCGAATCATCCGCGCTCCTCTTCTGCCTGACCGTAACCGGGGACCATGCTCGATTCCAGGACAAACGAATCCTGCACAAGGCGCTGGCCCAACTCAGGTTCCGGGGAGTCGAGGAGGTCTACGGCGTAGCGCGGCCGGGGCCGGTATCGGATGACCCTACTGCTTGTCGATTCTTCGAGGCCGGCTTTCTTGCCGCCAATGGATTCCAGCTGGTGGCTGAGAACGGCGAACTTATGCTGATGCGCCTTGATCTGCGAGGACTTCTCTCGTTGGTCGACAAGGTGGAGACCGCCGTGAAGCGTATCCTGCACAACGAGCCCGCACCAAGCCCTGCAGCCTGGTCCCAGCGAGGCACGTGATGGCAAGTATCCACCATCGAGCTTACACACGCCTAGCTCATCGGACGGTCTGCTTGCTGCGAGCCGGGTGGACGCACTCGGTCTCCATTCTCGCGCCGATGGTATTGCTCGCCGCTCTCACGGTCCTCCTCTTCCCGTCACCGGGCGGTGTAGCGGAGGCGCTCACGCCCGTAGCCGGCGCCTCAGTCGAAGGCCAGAGAACGGTCTGGACCACGGAGGCCAAGGGGATCATAGACCCCGCCTTGGCCGGGTATCTGGTCAAGACCATGGAGGAGGCGGCCCAAGCCGATGCGGCTGCCCTCGTGATCCAGCTCGATACTCCCGGTGGCCTCGACACCTCTATGCGCGACATCATCCAAGCGGAGATCGATTCTCCCATTCCTGTGGTCTTCTACGTCTCCCCGCAGGGGGCGCGAGCGGCTTCGGCAGGTGTTTATATCCTCATGGGCTCCGACGTAGCGGCAATGGCCCCCCAGACCAATCTGGGGGCGGCCACTCCCGTGTCGCTGTCGGGCGACATGGATGAGACCATGCAGGCGAAAGTGACTAATGACGCCGCGGCGTATATCGTGGGGTTGGCCTCCTCTCACGGGCGCAACGCAGAGTGGGCCGAAAAGGCAGTACGTGAGGCGGTCTCGCTCCCGGCTGAAGAGGCTCTGGAACAGAATGTGATCGATTTCGTGGCGCCCGATGTCCCTGCTCTTCTCGAAGCCATCGACGGCCATATCACCGCCCCGAAGAACCTCGTTCTTCAGACCGCTGGGGCGCCGGTCAAAGAGGTGAGCATGGGCTGGGTACAGCGCTTCCTTCACGCCATCGCCAATCCCGACATCGCCTATATCCTCATGACCATCGGGGTGCTGGGGATCATCATGGAACTCTCCACGCCGGGACTGGGGGTGTCCGGGATAGCCGGAGTCATCAGCCTCATCTTGGCTTTCTACTCATTCCAGATCCTGCCGGTCAACATCGCGGGCATCGCCCTGATCGTACTGGCCATGATCCTCTTCATAGCAGAGATCAAGGTGCAGAGCCAGGGTATCCTCGGTGTCGGAGGAGCGGCCGCGCTCGTGGCCGGGGGGTTGCTCCTCTTTGACACTTCCGCGGCGTTCTTGCGGGTCAGCTGGATCGTGCTCGCGGTGGCAGCGGTGGCAGTCTTTCTCTTCTTCACCCTGGTTGTCGGTAAGGTGGCTCAATCCATGCGCCGTCCTCACGCCACGGGAGTGGAAAGCATGGTGGGGGCCATCGGGGTCTCCATCTCTTCCCTATCCCCCACAGGACAGGTGCGCCTGAACGGCGAGACTTGGAGAGCTAGGGCGGAGGGGGGCGACCTGCTTAAAGACGAGCCGGTGGAGGTATTAAGAACAGAAGGGTTGACCCTGATCGTGAAGCGCAGCGACAAGCCGGTGACAGATTCCCGCGGAAGAAGGACCTAACACAAGGAGGAGCAATGGACCCAGGCACCATCGCGACGATCGTCATAATAGTGGTTCTGCTGGTCATAATCCTGTCGTCGGCCATCAAGGTGTTCCCCGAATACCAGAGAGGCGTCATCTTCCGACTGGGCCGGATCAATCCGCCGAAAGGGCCGGGGCTATTCGTCATCATCCCTATCGTCGACCGAGTGGTGAGGGTCGATCTGCGCACGATCACGATGGATGTCCCCGCTCAGGAGGTCATTACCAAGGACAACGTACCTGTCAAGGTCAACGCCGTTTCCTACTTCCGAGTGATCGACCCAACAAGAGCCGTCATCGAGGTGCAGAATTACGTCGTGGCCACCTCGCAGATCGCTCAGACCACGTTGCGGAGCGTCCTCGGCCAATCCGACCTCGACCATCTGTTGACTGAACGGGAGAAGCTGAATACACGGCTCCAAGAGATCATCGACGGACAGACCGATCCCTGGGGCATCAAGGTGAGCATCGTTGAGATCAAGGACGTCGAGATCCCGAGCAGTATGCAGCGGGCTATGGCCAGGCAGGCTGAGGCTGAACGCGAGCGCCGGGCGAAGGTCATCGCCGCTGAGGGTGAGTATCAGGCTTCCGAGAAGCTGGAGCAGGCTGCTGTGGTGCTCTCGAAGACCCCGGCCGCGATACAACTTCGCTACCTGCAGACACTTGTCGAGGTCGCCGCGGAGAAGAACTCGACCACCCTGTTCCCCATCCCGATCGACTTGATGGAACCATTCCTCAAGAGGCAGAAAGAGAGCACCTGAGAGCAGGAGAAGCGGTGGAGGTCCCGGGGATATCGGAAGTAGCGGCCGCAAGACCCGAGGGTACGACGGCGAAGCGTCCGTGTGTTATAAATACCCGGCCGCCAATCGGTCTGGGGGTATAGCTCAGTTGGGAGAGCGTCGCGTTCGCATCGCGAAGGCCAGGGGTTCGAATCCCCTTACCTCCACTTTCGGGCCGACGCTGTTCCCTGATCACTCCCGCGCGCCCACGCGTCCTCGACACGCATGAGAGCCGACCAGCAGTGCACATGATAGAGATCTCAATAGCCACGCCGGCCCGTGAGGTGTTGGTGGATATCACTCAGAAGGTCCAAAGCGCTGTGACCGCATCCGCGCCCGCATTGACCGGCATGATAAGCGTCTTCGTCCCCCATACAACTGCGGGAGTGACCATCAATGAGGGTGCCGATCCCTCTGTAGCTGAGGACATTGCCGAAACGCTCGCGCGTCTCGTTCCTGCCGATGCCGGCTATCGCCATGCCGAGGGTAACTCAGACGCGCACGTCAAAACCAGCTTGGTTGGCAATCAGGTGGCCGTCCCTGTCGAACAGGGCCGCCTGCGACTAGGTACCTGGCAGAGCATCTATCTGGCCGAGTTCGACGGCCCTCGCACGCGCAGAATCTGGCTGATCCCTATCCCCTCCATCGCGGGCACCTCAAACCAGGCCTAGACCCTAGGTGTCTCCTCACCCGGCTCCTCTGTCTCGTCCGCCGCAGCCTCTTCTTCGCCGAACTCAGTGCCGACCCGGGTGGCATAGTACTCGCGCACGCTGTAGCCCAGATCCTGATCCAGAGCCTCATCCCCACTCTCTACGCCGAGCGGCGGTACCGACTCTTCCACCGCTCCGGCCAGCCGCCTACGTCTACGCCACAAGACCACCCGCCAGACCGTGATCCCCAGTAGCAACAACCAGGCCAGAACCTCGAGTGTCTGACCCACTGTATTGACGACCGTCCGCCCGTAATACAGAGTCACATGCCCCTCCGTGGGGATGACCATCATCAGGGATGGAGAGAGCAGATACGGCCCCTCCGCACCTCGGACGTGCCAGTTGGGGAAGTATGAGATGTTGACGTAATGAGGCTTCCCGATGGCGGTGGTGTCGAAGGACAAGCCCTCGTTCTCCAAGAACTCGTTTGTGACCCCGCCCTCAGTCTCGATCGGCGTCACCGGCGGGTCGGCCACCTGGTCGGGGGTCACCCAGCCGTACTGTTGCAGCGCTTCTTCCCCATTGTCCCAGACGACGGGAGTGTCTAGGGCGAGATCGCTCCGGTACCACTCCACGGCCAGATCGCGCCACTCGCTTTGTTCCACCCGCAGTCGCACTGGTTCGTTCTGCATCACCTCCACGTAACCTGTGCACCCCGATATGCGAAAGACGTGGTAATCGCCAAAGGTAGCCAGCAGTT
Source organism: Actinomycetota bacterium (assembly GCA_012729575.1). Classification (GTDB taxonomy): domain Bacteria; phylum Actinomycetota; class Thermoleophilia; order RBG-16-64-13; family RBG-16-64-13; genus RBG-16-64-13. The sequence continues at coordinate 19,422 of JAAYCW010000031.1, forward strand.
CGGCGCGAAAGTCGGCCATGACGTCGCCGGTCACTTCCTCCGAGAAGGTCAGGAGGTAGGGGATGTTCATGAGTTGCAGGTGCGTGATCCCCTTAGGTACATCGATACCGCTCGGGTAATCGACGCCGATGATGGCGTGGCTCGCTTCCTTGGACAGCTCGGCCTGGTTTATGAAGTGGAAGGGAGCAGTGAAAGAGGCCTCCATTAAAGTGCCTTCCATCGTGTCGAGATCCGTCCAATACGGGATGATCTCGAACGCCCGCGGAGTGCCGAACTCGTCAAGCTTGCTCCCATGTTCCACCATCACCCTGCCGGGAGTGAGAGTGTTGAGGAATTGGTTGATCTCGTTGTACTGGGCCCAGTTGGTCTTGCCTTCGTAACCGGAGTAGTTCCACTTGATCCATCCCGCCGCCGTAGTACTCGTGATGATGACAATAGCCCCTATCACAACCGCCACCACCGGCACATACACGCGCCGGGCGGTCGCTCCCCGCAGGCTGAACAGATCGTGCATCATCACCATGAAGGGCCGTACCAGCCAGGCGGCACCATACGCCGCCCACAGGTGGATAGATACGTAGAAGAAGGGCAGAACGCGCGCGTTCCACAGCCGGCCGTCGGGTAGCGCCCAGAAGAGAACCACCGTCGCGAGGGTGAACCAGGCCAGGGGTAGAAGCTTCCTCTCCCTACGCGCCACCGCGTAGGCCATCCCGATAAGACCCAGACCGGCAGCGGGCAGAAGAGCTGTCGGCAGAGGGTCCTTGATCGAGTCCAACTGGTTCCAGGCCATATGCGCGGTCCACTCCAAGTGCGAAGCGAACGGCAGCGACCAGAACGCGCTCAGACAGAATCCCACGGCCGCTACTGCCGCCAGATAACCCAGCGACCGCCACCGCCGGTTCACCAAGAGCAATCCGGGGGCCAGACATACTAGGACGATGGTGGTGACGATATGCGATAGCACCAGAGCCATCAGGATCAGGCAATTGAGGACGAATAACATGTTGAGGCCGGGCTTCTCCATGCCTCTATACACGGTGCCCAAGAACAAGAGCACCAGCGAGAAACTCAGCATGTACCCGAATTCTCCGGCCAGGGTGCTAAGGATGTTGGCCCCGTAGATCGAGTAAGTCTCCATGAGCAGGAAGGCCAGGGCGAAGACGGCAGCCAGTACGGGGAAGGGACGCCGCACCCTCCAGAGCCGGCCCAAAGCGTAAGCGGTCGCAGGTAGGGCGAAGACCCCGAGCACCGTCACGATCTTGAACGCAATCAGATACGGGATGAACCAATCCAGGATCGCAATCAACAGGAAGGGAAACGGGAAGTAGAAGGTGAGCATGGGCATGCCCGCATACCAGCCGGGCGCCCATCCTGTCAAACGGAAGTTGGGAAGGAGCTCCTGTATGAGGTACTGGGCGGGATAGTGATGAGCTCCCGTGTCACCTCCGGCTGTGGTGGTGAGACTGAAGAGAAGATTGGGCCGGAAGAAGACGAGAAGAACTGTGTAGATGGCTAAGAAAGCAAGCAAGGTGGGAATCCAGTCCCACACGCTTCCTTTCTCAACCAGATCCTCCCGTGTTACCAGCTCAGGCTCCAGCGCTTCCCTCCTTCCACAGCACTATCCGCAACTTCACGAGGCCTCTTATTGTACGTGGTATGCGACGCACTATGGAAGAACGCGGTTTCCTCTTCTCTTCCACGGTGACCGGTAGAGGTCTGACCACCACGCCCCCCCGGCGGGCCCGAATGATCAGCTCGGTGTCGAACAGATCACGCGTCATGACTGTGTGCGGCGCATACAGCCTGACAACTTCACGCCGCAGGACCTTCATACCGTGAGTGTCGTCCATACGCCGGTCGAACAGCAACCGGAGAATCGTCGTGAATCCCAGAGACACCAGGTGGCGAGCCCCCGACCGCCGATCTTCGGCGCCCTCCATCAGCTTGCTGCCCACCACGATTCCCGGAACAACGGTCCCAGTCTTGCCTGTGACGCCGCTCGATGCAACCGAGGCCGCCTCGGAGACGGGGCTCGTCCCTCCACCCCTCAAGACCTTACCCGCCTCTAGCATGAATCCCATATCGTGGAAATCGATGTCGAAGTTGACAACCAACTCACCCTGGGCAGCCAGCATGCCCGCCTTCATGGCCGCCCCGTAGTCTGGCGTCGGGATCCTCATGACACGTATTTTCAGATTGCAGGCGGCCAGCTTCTCGGCGATCACCGGCGTGTCATCGTAACTACCGTTCTCGGCCAATAGCAGCTCGTAATCGACCGCCCGATCCTCCAACTCGCCGACGAGCTCGGCCACTTCTTCCTCGAGGCACTCGGCCTCGTTGTGGATAGGGATGACGATTGAGTACAAAGGAACACCGATCTGACCTCGCGCCGGGCTGCGATCGTCGCCTCCACACGTCTCAGGCATCGCGGGGCCCCTTCAGGGCGGTGTGGCGGAAGGCCAAGTAGCGGCTGCCCAGGAAGTTCCATGTGACGGAGACCACGGCTGCTGCAAATGCTTTGCCCATCCGTATCCACCAAGTCCCTGAGTCGATCCACAGTCCCAGCACCGTGAAGACCACTACGTTGACTATCAAGGGAGGCATATTCACGGCGAAGAAAACGGCGAACTCACGCTTCCCCCTGTCTGACCCTCGGGCGCTGAAAGTCCAATACTTGTTCCAGAAGAAGCTGTTACAGATTCCGAGCACATACGATATGCCCTTGGCCACCACGAGCGGCATCCCAGGGATGAGTCCCAGTAGATAGAACGCGCCCAGATCGACCAGCGTATTGAGGACGCCCACAACAATGAAGCGAACCGCTTGACCGGTCATCCGATCGCGGTGCAGCAGCCTAAGAATCAAGTCCACGAATCCCCACAATCCCCGCAATCCAGACAACCGGAGGCGAGCGGGGTATATGCTAACATCCTCCGGTCTCTGATGGCTCCCAGAAGCTTGGACATAGAAGCAGACTCCAACCGGATATGCCCGGATATGCCACCCCTCGACATCCAGGTGCAGGCACAGAACCGTGTTGCCTTCCGGACGATCGGCTGTCGGTTGAACCAATGCGAGACCGCCCAGATGCAGGAAGCATTGGTGGCGCGGGGATACCGCCTGGTCGAGTGGGACGAACCTGCCGACATCCGAGTGGTCAACACCTGCACGGTGACGGCCAAGAGTGACAGCACCTGCCGCCATGAGATCAGAGTGGCGAGGCGGCTCGACCCTAAGTGCATAGTCGCCGTGACCGGCTGCTATGCCCAGATAGACCCCGAGGCTATAGCGGCCATCCCGGGAGTAGACCTTGTACTGGGCAACAGAGAGAAGCTGAATCTTACCGACTGGATCGCCGAGAGACGAGGGAGGGACTTGGAGGCGCCTGCCTCTTCCCCCAGAGTCTCTTCCCCCGGAGTCTCTTCACCCGGAGTCTCTTCACCCGGAGTTTCCCGTCGCCCGATCATCGCTGTAACACCTCACCCTAAGCATCCTGCCTTTGAGGGCGAGTTCTTCTCACATTTCTACGGCTATACCCGGGCTTTCCTGAAGGTCCAGACCGGCTGCGACTCTCACTGCGCCTACTGCATCATCCCGCTGGCCCGGGGCCCGGCCCGCAGCATGCCCGCCGCTGAAGTCTTGAAGCAAGTGCGGCTACTGGTGTCGCACAACTACCGCGAGGTGGTCCTCACAGGTATCGACCTTGGGAGTTGGGGTCGAGATACGGGAGAGGGGCCGCTGACGAACCTCCTTGCCCTGCTCATCGAGGAGGGGGGTGCCGACCGTTACCGTCTCAGTTCCATCGAGCCGCCGGAAATGGATGAGGCTCTCCAGGAGCGCATAGAACAGGCGGGTGACAGGGTTGCACATCATTTTCACCTTCCCCTCCAGAGTGGGGCGGATTCCGTTCTGCAGAGGATGGGGAGGCCATACACCTGTTCCGAATACCACGCCGTCGCAACCCGCCTCGCCCAACGATTCCCCGATGCGGCCCTGGGAGCGGACGTAATAGTCGGTTTTCCGGGTGAGACCGACCAAGAGTTCGAGGAGACATTGTCCTTCGTTGCACGCACCCCGATCACCTACCTTCACGTGTTTGCCTACAGCGATCGTCCGGGGACCAGAGCTTCAGCGATGAGCCCCAAGATCCATCCCGAGACTATCCACGAAAGAAGCGCCCGCCTTCGGGAGTTGGGAGCACGGAAGAAGGCGGCCTTTCAAGCCCGGCTCGTGGGGACCGAACAGCGCGCTCTGGTCCTTGCGGAGCTGTCGTGCGATAACCGGCCGGTCGCGCTCACAGGGAACTACCAAGAGGTCCTCATCACTACGTCGGAGACTCTTGTGAATAGGTTCGCCCGGGTGCGACTCCATCGCGTGGAGACGAGCGGACGCTGGGTCGCCGAACTGACCAGTCTGGAGGATCGAGCCCTGTGAGAGTTGTGATCCAACGAGTGACGGAGGCCTCGGTCGCGATCGAGGGATCTTTAATGGGGAAGATCGGCAAGGGGGTTCTGCTGTTTGTCGGGGCCGGGCGTGAGGATATGGCGGAGGCAGACCGCCCCGGCAGTGCCCCCCGGTCTGGAGCAACCGGCGCGTCGATGCTGGCGGAGAAGGTAGCCAATCTGAGGATCTTCCCCGATACAGAGGGTAGATCGAACCTGTCGCTCCTCGATACCGGCGGAGCAGCTTTGATCATCAGCCAATTCACCCTCTACGCCGATTGCCGACGGGGCCGTCGTCCGTCGTTCACGGATGCAGCAGACCCGTTACCCGCCGAAGCGCTGGTCGACGAGTTCCGCGCTGCCCTGCAGCGGCTGGGCGTGCCTACGGCCACCGGCACGTTCGGTGCGCACATGACCGTTTCCCTCGTCAACGATGGTCCGTATACCATCTTGCTTGACACCGAAGTGCTTGCGGCGCCTCGGGACCGGAATCGGTCCCGAGGCGCCGCCTCACATGCCACAGCAGCATCTGAAACAGAAGCCGGTCCCTCGACAGGAGGCTGACATGCCCCTCCCCGACTATCACACACACACCTCGCGTTGTGGCCACGCCGTCGGTGCCCCCGCCGACTATGTAGCGGTGGCGCAGGCTCGGGGTCTAACCGGCATCGGCATCGCCGACCACCTGCCGCTGTTACCGATACCCGATCCTGAGCTGTCCATGAGCGTCTCCGAACTGGGCGACTACGTGGCTGAGATTCGGGAGTTGAAGGCCGTCTATCCCGGATACGTCTTTCTAGGGGTTGAAGCCGACTACCGGCCGCAGACCATCTCCGAGGTGCGGTCGCTCATCGACGATCATCCCTTCGACTACGTCATCGGCTCTGTGCACCACCTGGGAACCTGGGGATTCGATGATCCCCGCCAGATACACGGGTACGAAGACCGCGACATCGACGAAGTATGGATCGACTATCTCGAACTGGTGGGAGATGCCGCCGAGTCCGGCCTCTTCACCATATTGGGCCATCTTGACCTGGTCAAGAAGTTCGGGTACCGGCCGACGCGCACGCTGGCCGTCGAGTTCGACCGCTTGGTCGATCGCATCTCGCGCACGGGCGTCTTGGTCGAGATAAACACCGCCGGGCTGCGCCGACCGGTCCGGGAAGCATACCCCACGCTCGATATCCTCCAGCTGCTCTACGAGGCAGGCGTGCAGATCACGTTCGGCTCCGATGCTCATGATCCAGAAGAGGTGGGCCGCGACTTCGAGCATGCAGCCGCACTGGCCTCAGCGGCGGGGTACGAAGAGTTCGCGCGCCTTGAGACCGTCTCCGATGGAGGGCGGGCCCGCGTGCGTATGGAGTCTCTGCCGACCCCAGCCGCAGTTGGAGACGAACGTTCTAAGGATCGACTCCGGCCGCCTTCCCCGTGAAGACAGCCGTAGTCTACAACCCCCTCGCGGGACGAGGGCGGGGGAGTTTCGTCGCCTCGGCGGTGCAACGAGGCCTACAGAACCAAGGAGTTGAGGTCCAAGGACTTCATGCAACCAGAAGACCGCAGGAAGCCATGGAGATCGCCCGCCGTCTCGCGCCGACGGTGGACGTCGTCATCGCCGTGGGTGGGGACGGCACCGTCAACGAGGTGACCAACGGCCTGGCCGATGTGTCCGCGCCCAAAGCCCGGTTGGCCGTGGTGCCCGCGGGTACGGTCAACGTTCTGGCACGAGAGTTGGGCCTACCCTTTCAGGTGAAACAAGCCTGTGATGTCATCGCCGGCGGCAAGACCGTGTCCTTGGACCTAGGAAGAGCGAACGGGCGCAGTTTTGTGCTCATGGTCGGCGCCGGCGTCGATGCCCTTACGGTGCGTAACGTCGACCCTCAGGCCAAGAGGTGGTTCAGAGAACTGGCGTTTGTGGGCACCGGGCTTCGATGTGGATTCGCAGCCGCGCCGTCTCCTTTCCTTGTACGGGCCAATGGCCGTGAATACCAGGCCACCTTTTTCGTCGCCGGCAACAGTCGCTACTATGCCGGGCGTCTTGAGATCACTCCATCGGCTGATCCCACGGACGGCCTGCTCGATCTGATGATATTCACCGGATCCACCCGTCCCAGCCTCGCCGTCTTCTGGCTGGAGGTCCCCAGCGGGCTCCATCTGCACAACCCCAACGTGACCTGTATTCAAGCCGCGCGGGCTGAGCTGATCCCACTGAATGAGAGAGACACAATCTGGTACCAAACCGATGGCGAACCCGCCGGTCAACTGCCGGCCACGGTTGAGATCGACCCCCATGCCCTTGAGGTGCTCGTCCCGTGACCATGAAGAAGCCCTGCGATCCTTGAAGACGAAGGGAGAGTGTTATGACTGATAGATTCAGAAGAATGAACCTATTGGTTCTGGCCCTGATACTCGCTATCTCTCTTGTCGCACTCACAGCCGGCTGTGAAGGCTCGGCCGCCGAGGAACAAGACACGGCAGTGACCGCTGACACCGGCACGGCCGCCTCCGATGCCTCGGATGCCACTGGAGGCATCAGCCCGACAACAATCGTATCCACCGAGACTCTGGTGGTCAACGGACGTCCCGTCGAAGAATATGAGGCTGCGCTACCAGAGCTTGAGGAGACCGTCGCAGCCGACCACGAGAATCTCGAGGCGCTACAGAAGTTGGCTATAGCCCAGCTCCAAACAGGCAGGTACCAGGAAGCGGCCGCCACTTACGAGAGGATGCTGGCTATCGAAAACGACGCCTTCACTCGCAACAACTACGGTAACGTGCTCCGCAAATGGGGCAAGACCGACGAAGCCAAGGCTGAATACGAGCGGGCCATCGCAGCCGACCCCACACTCGCCATTGCCTACGTGAACCTGGCTACCATTCTAAGCCAGGCAGGTGACGAATCGGCCGGCGTTCCGCAGCTGACCTCACCCATAGGCCCATGAAAAGTGCGGTTGAGCAGGGGAAAGCAGCGATCCAGCGCGAATACGCCGTGTGCCTATGGGATTTGGGGCCCGAAACGAGGCTAGGAAG